>NZ_JBSQAT010000007.1:0-166022 GCF_059412445.1 Thermincola sp. GK-1 | reverse complement strand
AGTTGGCATTAGCCAACCCTATAATAGTGAATCGTTTGTATAGTTCAAGAAAGAATCGCCGATAGGCGAATTTGTTCTTGTGGAACATTTGCTATTCGCCGGTCGGAGGCAAACGGTGCAACAACCGTTGCGCCGAAGCTGCGGGCAGCTATGGCTACGGTACAACGGTTATTGCACCATCCAGCGGCAGCTATGGCTACGGAGCAATGGTTGCCTCACCTGTACTTGAACCGATAGAGCCTTACCGAGCGAAGGATGGAGAAGGCGATGCCTACGACAATTAAAGACAGCAGGGCGAATGTTCCCCACTTTAAAGATGAATAGAATACTCCCAGCCAGGAAACAGGGAGGGCAGCGTCCAATGGCTTGAAAGAAGGCTGAACCTGATGTATGGGAAAAAGGTTAGTGGAGACGATAATGTAAGTATAAGCGGCGGCAATAAGGGCATGGAAAAACCGGGCTATGAGAAAGGGCAGCATTCTTATGTCGGTATCGCTGACCATGCTCGCTACCTGGGCATGTACCGACAGGCCGCTCCAGGCCAGGATGGCGCTGGTTACGGTAATCTGCTGAATGAAGGGTGCCGCCGATTCACTGGCTGCTTTACAGCCAAGGGTAATTTCAAATAACCCTTGCGCCAGGGCTGCGGAAGCGGCCGGGTGGATGCCGAAGGGCGAAAACAAAAAGTTCAGAGCAGAAATCAATAACCCCATAAAGCCGATTTCTTTTAAGACACTGATAAGAATGGAAAAAATGATGACGAAACCCCCGATGACGAGCAGTTTGTCTGCAGAGGTGGCGATGGCGTCTCCCAGGAGTTTGCCGAAAGGGCGAGTGTCTTCGGCCTGGGCTTTTTTTAGTTCCCGGAAGGCTCTTTTCAAAAGATGTTCAGAAGAAGGATAGAAGGGTGTTGTTTCCCGCTCTTTCCGGGAATAGGCGCGCAACCCCAGACCAACGGTAAGGTTGGCCAGGTAGTGGGTAGTAGCTAATAGGATGCCCAAAGAGGGGTTATTAAACATACCCACGGATACAGCTACCAGCATGAAGAGGGGAGATGCGTTGTTGGTGAAGGACATGAGGCGCTCCGCTTCGCCCCTGGTACATAACCCTTCTTTACGTAATTTAGCCGTAACAAAAGAACTGATAGGGAAACCGGAAGTATACCCGATAGCCGTTACCAGGGAACCTGAGCCGGGTACATTAAAAAGAGGGCGCATAACAGGCTCTAAAAGAACTCCCATGAACCTGACAAGGCCAAACCCCATCAAAAGTTCGGCGCCGATGAAAAAGGGCAGCAGGGCAGGGAAAACTATATCCCACCAGGCCTTTAGCCCGCGTACGGAGGCTTCGTAAACCTCCTTGGGGTAAGTTACCATGCTGGCGATAAAAAAGATAACGCAGGCCGTCCAAAAGTAGCGTGAGAACTGGCGAGCTTTTATTTCCGATTTGGTAAAAGATTTGGCGAAAAACAGGGTGATACAGGTAGCCAGAGAAGCGGTAACAATCATGGCAGCACCTCGGCGCTTAAACTAATACCATTATATAAAGGCGCCCGCGGGAGTATTCCTTTATTTTACCACTATTGGACCCGTTACAAAATCCCTGCCCTTTACAAATTTTGCAGCATTTCCGTAACCAAGGGTATATATGTCTGAAGATTTGATGTCGTAATCCAACATGCGTTTCATCAAGGCCGTGCCCTTTTTGTAAGCAGGAGCTACTCTGGTAATGAGGGGCAGGGCCGCTTTTTTTCGCATTTTTGCCAGCAGCAACCTGCCTTTTTCGGAAACAGCAAGGACCCTAATATACTGGGGACCTTTTTCGTCAAAATATGCTGCATCCTCTTTGGTATATTCCATCAGGATATAGTTTAACACCCTCTGAATCCTTGTCCAGGTATACCTTTTTGTTTTGATTTTTTCTACCAGTGACCGGAAAGAGGCTGCTTCCCCCAACAAACTTAAAACTCTGTTTTCCAGCCCCTCAGTTATATCGAGAATATTGGTTAACCAGGCAGGATCCGCTGTTCTTAAGCAATATAACAGAATTGGAAAAAAGTTTTCCCAGCTAACGGGACCATACCCCTTGCTTAATTCTTCCTTTAGAATCTTCAGCGATGTTGACGGCATTACGTCTTTTAAACTGTCAATATCCCGATTTGTGAACAAAAACTCCCTAATGCTGGTGGCGCTGGCAAAACTGCCCCGGAATTTTCTGTCGTGATACCCGGCAGCAATCCTTTGCACTGTTAAAGGTTTGATGGGACTGTTTAGAGCCATTAAACAGCGCAGGTATTCGATGCCCAAAATATTGTTGGGATTATTTAATATTTCCGGCTTCAGATCTACCATATTATTTCTGTGCAAATATTCGGCCAGGGCTTTTGTCTGGGCCAGGGGTAAGATCAATCCTGATTTCAACTGCTTTTTAATCAACGCGCTAAGCTCCGGTGGTTCCTGCAGGTAAAGCCGGGCAATTTGGGCCAGCGGTTCAATATTACCTGCTTCACTACCAAAACATAAATGGGTGACTATACCCGTACCATGCAATATGCTTACAGCTCCGCAAGCAAAGGCATTGGCGCTGCGGCTGGAAAAAACATACGGGAGTTCCAGTACCAGGTCGACTCCTGCCGCTATAGCCATCCTGGCGCGGGTCCATTTGTCCAGCAGCGCCGGTTCACCCCGCTGTAGGAAATGTCCGCTCATAACAGCAATGGCGTATTCAGCTTCGGCCAATTCTTTTGCCTTCGTCAGATGGAACAGGTGGCCGTTATGAAAAGGGTTATATTCGGTAACGAGGCCTACTACCCGCATGGCGCAATACCCTCCCTACAGGTTGATGCGGTCAAGATTTAAACCAATTATACTATAAACCTCAAATTTTGCCCAGAGTAACGGCAGGGCAGGAGGGTGCCTCCGCTACCTGGGAGCTTTGTGCTGCAAACCCTTGCCGGGCAGGCAGCGTTCCCGAACTCGACGGCTCCTATTGCATTTATAATAAGTCAGGCCGCCTCCCGTCCGGTCACTCAACCTGCGTTGAGCGCCGGACTTCCCGGCGGCCTTCGCCATCTTCGAATATGCGGGAACCTCCTGCCTGTCCGGCAGCGGTTTTGCGGGCGCAGTCGCTCCCAAACGGTAGGCGGAGAACCCTGCCTACCCTGCCTTGGGTAAGGGTGAGAAAGAGGCCGCTGCCCGGTGAAACAACAAGTTGCGACTCAATAATTTCAACCGAACGGAGTTTACAGCGGCTCTGCCCGTAGCCCCGGAGCAACGGTTGTTTCACGGGCGTAGCGGCATCCACAAGGCAAAGGTTGTTCCACCGTCACAGCGGCCTGTTATTACTACTTACCCGGTAAAAATTAAGCAATATTCTGGGCGCGAGTGTGGAACACTTTATATACGATGAACCTTTATCATTAAGGAGTAAGACAATTGGACGTACTGGCGCAAATAAAAGAAAAAGCAAGAAGGTTTAAAACAAGAATAGTGTTGCCTGAAAGTTCGGACTTAAGGGTTTTAAAAGCAGCCGGTGAAATAGAACGGCTGGGTATTGCTCATGTAGTGCTGCTCGGGGAAAAAGGTTATTTTACACGCATAGAACGAGAGCATAACATCTCCCTTGATGGCATTGAAATTGTTTCTCAGACAAAGAAGTTTAACCCATACAGGGACCTTCTTTATAACCTGCGTAAGCACAAAGGTCTAACTTACGAGGAAGCGGGCGGTTTGGTAAAAAACCCTCTTTATTATGGAGCTCTGATGGTGAAAGCGGGGGATTGCGACGGGATGGTGGCCGGGTCTTTGTCACCTACAGCAGATGTTTTGAGGCCTGCCCTGCAGATAATCAAAACCGCTCCTGGCATTTCCGTTGTCTCCGGCGCTTTTATTATGATTGTTCCGAACAAGGATTTTGGTGACGATGGAGTTATGCTGTTTGCTGACTGTGCCGTTAACCCTGACCCAACAGCGGAACAACTTGCCGAAATCGCCTATACGTCGGCTGTAACTGCCAAATCTTTACTTGGCATGGAGCCGCGGGTAGGGATGCTGTCCTTTTCTACCAAAGGGAGCGCCCGGCATGAAAAAGTTTTTAAGGTCAGACAGGCTACGGAGATAGCCAGGCAAAGGTACCCTTCCCTGGTGATTGATGGGGAACTGCAGGCTGATGCGGCCCTGGTTCCTTCGGTGGGACGTTACAAAGCACCGGGCAGTCAAGTGGCCGGTAGGGTGAATGTGCTGATATTTCCCGACTTGCAGTCTGGAAATATAGGCTACAAATTGGGGCAGAGATTGGCCAATGCCGAGGCTATCGGCCCTGTCCTGCAGGGGATGGCAAAACCTGTTAATGACCTGTCCAGAGGCTGCAGCGAGGAAGACATTGTCAACGTAGTTGCTATTACGGCTGTACAGGCTCAGGGGAATAAGACCGCCGTGCCCGAGTTATTATTTTCCTTGACAAAAAAATAGACTATAGTTATAATTTAATTTGTTTGACTAATGAGGTGTACTGTATGGTTATCGATATTAGTAAGGTTAAAAGGACTCCCGAACTGAGAGAAACATTTCAACTGCGGGAGCAAATGGAACCTATTACCAATGGGAAAGACCGGATAGAGTTTTCCGAACCTGTTGAGATAACGGGTAAAATCGAAAATACCGGCGGGAAATTAATTGTTCTGGGCAATATCTCAGCCAGGTTAAGACTAACTTGTTCCCGCTGTTTGGAGCAATATCCTCATGAACTGGCAACTTCCTTTGAGCGGGCATTCCGGTTGACCCCGGAAGATGCATCTGCCGAAGGGTCAGAAGAGGAAACGGAAATTATCAGCGGGGAAAAGCTGGATCTGACAGATATGATAGTGGAGAGTATTCTTTTGGAGCTGCCCATGAAGCAGGTTTGTTCCGAGGAGTGCAAGGGGCTGTGCAAAAAGTGTGGGATAAACCTGAATAAGACTGCATGTAATTGTGAAGATGACGATATTGACCCTCGTTTCGAGGTGTTGAAAAACTATTTTAAATCGTAGGGCTTTAAAGGGGGTGTAAAATAAATGGGTGTACAACAGCACAGACAATCCAAGTCCCGTGTAAGGAAAAGAAGGGCTACCCAAAAGCTTACAGCGCCAGGTTTTATTTCCTGTCCACAGTGCCATGAACCAAAGTTACCACATAGAGTTTGTCCGGAATGCGGATATTACAAAGATAAAGAGGTTGTTGCTGCTGAGAGTAAGTAACGCGTCTTATGTAGGTGAACAGATGTCTTGAGGCATCTGTTTTTTTGTTTTTTTATTTTTGACAAAAACCAATATTCTTTTAACTTGCATAATTTTGGAGTATACTATATATTATAATTAGTACCAGGTGCTAAGGATAGGTGCTAAAACTAGGTGGTATTAATATGGCGAGCACATCTGCTAAAGCTAGGAGACTGGAAAAATTAAAAACAGCGTTGGAAAACAACCCTTTTCTTACCGATGAAGAGCTGGCCAGAATGTTTTCCGTAAGTATCCAGACTATTCGGTTGGACAGGTTGGAATTGAACATTCCGGAAGTTCGTGAACGGGTTAAGCAGATGGCTGAGAAGAGTTATGCCGAATTGAGGTCTTTGAGCGGTAGCGAGGTAATCGGCGATTTAATTGACCTGGAACTTAACCGGTCAGGAATCTCTGTTATGAACATAAACGAAGATATGATCTTTCAGAAAACGGGGATTGCCAGGGGCCACTTTATATTTGCCCAGGCAAATTCTCTGGCCGTGGCCTGTATAAACGCTGAAGTGGCGCTGACCGGGACAGCCAGGATTTTCTTTAAACGACAGGTGAAGTTGGGCGAGCGGATAGTTGCTAAGGCTACGGTGAAAGGCCGCAAAGGTAACAAATATATAGTCGGGGTCGAATCGAAATCCGGACAGGAAATAGTTTTTGAAGGTACTTTTATAATATTTGCCCTTTCTGATAAGGAGGCGACGATGCAGTGAAAATAGCAGTGGATGCTATGGGCGGAGACTATGCGCCCGTGGAAATTGTCAAGGGAGCCGTTGAAGCAGTAAAGCTGCATAAACTTGAAGTTGTTTTGGTCGGTGACCACGCGGCTATCACCAAGGAACTGGCCCAATATGCATATGATAAAAACCTAATTTCTGTTGTACATGCTTCCGAGGTAATCCGCATGGATGAAGCGCCGGCCGTTGCTGTTAGAAAGAAAAGAGATTCCTCCATTGTTGTGTGCAACAGGTTAATCAAAGAAGAACAGGCCGATGCAGTGGTGTCTGCGGGTAGCACCGGCGCGGCCATGGGGGCTTCACTGCTTGGTTTGGGCAGGATAAAAGGCATAGACAGGCCGGCCATTGCCAGCATAATACCCACCCTCACCGGTTACTGTCTCCTTTTGGATGTGGGGGCCAATGCAGAATGTAAACCTGTTAACCTGGTGCAATTTGCTATTATGGGGCATATTTACGCGAAGAAAATCATGGGGATTGCCCAACCGCGGGTAGGCCTTCTGAACATAGGTGAAGAGGAATCCAAGGGTAAGGAATTGTATGTGGAAGCTCACCGATTACTGAAGGAAAGTAAGCTCAACTTTATCGGTAATATCGAGGGCCGCGATATCACCAGAGGCCGGGCTGACGTCATAGTTTGCGACGGTTTTGTTGGCAATGTGGTGCTGAAATTCGGCGAAGGATTGGCTCGCGATCTCATGTGGATGATCAAGCAGGAACTGAAAAAAAATATTTTTGTTAAAGTGGGCGCTGCCCTTGTCTTTACCCAGGCCAAAGGCCTTAAAAAGCGGATAGATTATGCTGAATATGGCGGGGCGCCGCTTTTGGGGGTTAACGGGATAAGCATCATCAGCCACGGTAGTTCTGACGCGAAAGCAATTGCCAATGCCGTAAGGGTGGCCAAGGAATGCGTCGAAAAAAAAGTAGTGGACTGTATTCGGGACAGCATCCACGAAACCATTTTGGGAGATGATGAACATGCCAGGATTTAATCCGGTTCCGGTCGGTATTGCCGGCATCGGGGCCAGTATTCCCAACCGGGTCATGACTAACTATGACCTGGAGAAACTTGTGGACACCAGCGATGAGTGGATCCGGTCCAGGACCGGGATAGTAGAGCGCAGAATGGCAGAAAAAGGGCAAAACACTTCGGACCTGGCGGTGGAAGCAGCGAAAAACGCCCTTGCTGATGCCGGGGTTGGGGCTGAGGAAGTTGACCTGATAATTGTGGCCACCGTTACTCCCGACTATTCTTTTCCGTCCACGGCTTGCCTGGTTCAGAAAAGGCTGGGCGCTGTCAAGGCTGCCAGTTTTGACCTGGCTGCCGGCTGTTCCGGTTTTGTATATGGTTTGGTTACCGGAGCCCAGTATATAGCATCAGGCCAGTATGAAACGGTTTTGGTTATAGGGGCGGAGGTTTTGTCTAAAATAGTTAACTGGCAGGACCGCAATACCTGCGTGTTGTTTGGTGACGGTGCGGGAGCTGCTGTATTAAGACCTACGCAAAAAGGTTATGGTCTCCTTTCTTTTCAGTTAGGATCTGACGGCAGCGGTGGTGGGTTGTTAATGATGGGGCCCGACGGCTACCTGAAAATGAACGGCCGGGAAGTGTTCAAATTTGCCGTCAAAATAATGGGCGATGCTGCTCTGGAGGTTATAGAAAGAGCGGGTTTAACGCCTGCCGATATAGATTTTTTTATTCCGCACCAGGCTAATTTGCGTATTATCGAGGCAGCAGCGAAAAGGCTGGCTATGCCCATGGACAAGGTATATGTAAACGTAGACAGATATGGTAATACCTCTGCTGCTTCTATACCTGTAGCCTTATACGAAGCCCGGGAAAGAGGATTAATTAAATCGGGGGATAATTTAGCATTGGTAGGTTTTGGCGCAGGTTTGACCTGGGCTGCTGCTGTCATCAGGTGGAGTATATAATCCCCAAAATTAATGTAGGGAGGAGAATGCCTTTGAAGACAGAACTGTGCGATCTTTTAGAAATTGAATATCCCATATTGCAGGGCGGGATGGCCTGGGTATCCACGGCTGAGCTGGCTGCTGCCGTGTCTGAAGCGGGCGGACTGGGTATTATAGGAGCCGGACATGCCCCTGCTGAATGGGTAAGAGATGAAATAAGGAAAGCCAGGGAACGGACCAATAAGCCCTTTGGGGTAAATGTGATGTTGATGTCTCCCCATGTGGAAGAAGTAATGCAGGTGGTTTTGCAGGAGAAAGTTCCCGTCATAACCACCGGCGCCGGTTCGCCGGGGAAATACATACCGGCATTAAAAGAAAACGGAACCCGGGTTATACCTGTAATTCCATCGGTGGCTCTGGCCAAAAGAATGGAGAAGGCCGGGGCTGATGCGGTTGTTGCCGAAGGCATGGAATCGGGCGGCCATATCGGAGAATTGACGACCATGGCCATGGTGCCGCAAATCGTTGATGCCGTTGATATACCGGTAATTGCTGCGGGTGGAATCGCCGACGGCAGGGGTTTGGTCGCTGCCCTGGCTTTGGGAGCCAAGGGAATCCAGGTTGGTACCCGTTTTATGTGCGCCGAAGAATGTACTATTCACCCAAACGTCAAAGAGTTTATCCTGAAGGCGAAAGACAGAGATACTGTTATTACCGGAAGAATTACGGGCCATCCCGTGCGTTGCCTGAAAAACAAGCTGACCAAGGAATTTGAAGATATGGAGGAGCGGCGGGTATCTGTGGAAGAATTGGAAGCATTGGGCGCCGGCAGTCTGAAAAAGGCCATGATCGACGGTGATATTGAGATGGGCTCGGTGATGGCAGGCCAGATTGCCGGTATGGTGAAGGAAATCAAACCGGCGCGTGCTATTATTGAGGAGATTATTGCCGGCGCCGAGCAAACCTTAAAAAGTCTGGAGGCTGTCAGATAATGAAACTGGCTGTTGTATTCCCGGGACAGGGCTCCCAGTATGTGGGCATGGGTAAAGATTTATATGATAATTCCTCTGAAGCAAGGGCGTTATTTGAAAAGGCCGACCAATTACTGGGTTACAGCCTGTCATCAGTTTGTTTTCACGGCCCGGAGGAAGAACTGCGCAAAACTCCTGTAACTCAACCGGCTATGCTGACGACCAGCACAGTTCTTTTTCGTGAATTTAGTAAGCGCAACAAAATCCCTGTGCAGGTGGTAGCCGGACACAGCCTGGGCGAATATTCGGCTCTGGTAGCTGCCGAATGCCTTTATTTTGAAGAGGCTGTGCAATTGGTCGAAAAAAGGGGCCGCTTGATGGAAGAGGCGGCGTCCAAGGGAGAGGGTGGCATGGCCGCTGTTCTGGGCCTGGAGCGCAGTGCGGTGGAAAAGGCCTGCCGCGAGGCGTCCGCTGCCGGCAAGGTAGAAATAGCTAATTACAATTGCCCGGGGCAGATAGTTATCTCAGGCACAGCGGGTGGCCTGGAAAAGGCCGCTGAACTGTGCCGTGCACTTGGGGCCAAAAGAATAGTCACCCTGAATGTCAGCGGGCCGTTTCATTCCAGCCTGATGAAACCGGCTGAGGAAAACCTTGCGCAAATACTTAAGGAAACGGTAATTAATGCGCCTAAATATCCTTTTATTTGCAATGTGACGGCTGATTTTGTCAGTGACGTGGAGGAAATTCGCGAATTCCTGACCAGGCAGGTAAGCCACTCAGTACTATGGGAGGATATGGTGCAAAATATGATAGCCCATGGCGTGGACACTTTTGTGGAAATCGGTCCGGGTAAAGTTCTAACAGGCCTGATCCGGAAAATTAACCGCGAAGTAACCGTTTATAACATAGAAGATTTAACTTCGTTGGAAAATACCCTTGCTAAATTGGAGGAGGTTATATAGAATGGTTCTAAGGGATAAAATTGCCATAGTAACGGGCGGGTCCCGTGGGATTGGCAAGGCCATATGTGAAGCCCTGGCCCGACAGGGAGCGCGTGTTGTCATTTTTGACGTAAATGCCGTAGAACTGCAGAATTGTGTTACGGAATTAAAGGCTGCCGGTTTTGATGCCGAAGGCTACGAAGTTAACGTAGCTCAGGCCGATAAAGTTGATGAGGCAGTGGCCGGGGTGATAGACAATTTAGGGCGTATTGATATTTTGGTGAATAATGCAGGTATCACCCGAGACACACTGTTAATGCGGATGAAGGAAGAAGATTGGGATGCCGTATTGGCAGTGAACCTAAAGGGTGTTTTTAACTGTACAAAGGCAGTTAGCCGCTCCATGATGAAGCAGCGCAGTGGGGTCATCATCAACATCTCTTCCGTTGTCGGTTTAATGGGTAATGCAGGCCAGGCCAACTATGCGGCTTCCAAGGCCGGGATCATTGGTTTTACCAAGTCAGTGGCCCGCGAGTTGGCGTCAAGAGGGGTAAGGGCTAATGCCATTGCGCCCGGATTTATTGTTACGCAAATGACGGATGTCCTTTCCGACGAAATAAAAGGGGAACTGCAGAAGCAGATTCCGCTGGGCAGGCTGGGACAACCGGAAGATGTAGCCAATCTGGTTGTTTTTCTGGCCTCTGACAATGCCAGTTATATTACTGGGCAGACCATCGCTGTTGATGGCGGGATGGTAATGCACTAATAATTTATATTATTTCAGTTTTGTCTGGAAGGGGGTGAAACCATGACAACCTTCGAAAAAGTTAAAAGCATTATCGTAGAGCAACTAGGTGTTGAAGAGGATGAAGTGAAGCCGGAATCCACTTTTATAGATGATTTGGGTGCGGATTCTTTGGATATTGTTGAGCTGGTCATGGCGTTGGAAGAGGAATTCGATATGGAAATTCCTGATGAAGACGCCGAGAAGATCAGAACTGTCGCCGATGCAGTTAAGTACATTGAAGATAACCAGTAAAATGATATCATTGGATGATTAAAAGAGTCCCGTGGGTTACTGCGGGACTCTTTGAGAATAATGCTATATATTTAAACCGGGAGGATTTTATGAACTTACCAGAGTTGAGAATTGGCAATTTAATGCCAAAGCTGCCCATCATTCAGGGGGGCATGGCTGTTAGGGTTTCGACTGCCCCTTTGGCAGGTGCTGTAGCTGAAGAGGGGGGTATCGGACTCATTGCAGCCACCGGCATGGGAATTGAAGAGCTGCGCAATGAGATAAGAAAAGCTAAAGAAATGACCAAAGGTATAGTAGGCATTAACGTCATGTTTGCGGCTAGGGAATTTGCCCAGCTTGTCAAAACTGCTATAGCGGAGGGTATCGATCTGATTGTTTCCGGAGCCGGATTCTCCAGGGACATGTTTTCCTGGGGAAAGGAAGCTAATGTCCCGATTGTACCAATTGTTTCTTCCGTTAAACTGGCCAAGATTTCCGAAAAGATGGGTGCTGCCGCCGTTGTTGTAGAAGGCAAGGAGGCCGGTGGACACCTGGGAACCACCGAATCCATCAAAAAGCTGATTCCTGAAATCAAGGAAGCTGTTAAAATTCCGGTCATTGCAGCCGGCGGTATTATTAACGGCTTCAATATTAGGGAAATCATTAACCTGGGCGCCGATGCCGTGCAAATGGGTACCAGGTTTGTGGCCAGTTTAGAGTCCAATGTGGCTGACGCTTTTAAACAGCTTTATGTAAAAGCCCGCCCCGAAGATGTGGTGGTGTTGGAAAGCCCGGTTGGTTTGCCCGGCAGAGGGCTGTTGAATAAATTTACCGAAAGGTTGTTTAATGGGGAGACCCTTACGCCTCAAAGCTGCGATGGCTGTCTGAAAAAATGTTCCAAAAGATTTTGTATTCTTAAGGCATTGGTAAAGGCACAGCAGGGCGATATGGAAAATGGGTTGGTTTTTTCCGGTGAAAAAGTGCATGAAATTAAAGACATATTACCTGTTAAAGAAATTATCAGGAATTTGCTGAACGAATTTAAAATGGCCGGAAGTGAGGTGTAGGTTATTTGGTGAAAAAAGTAGTTGTTACCGGTTTAGGAGTGGTCTCTCCCGTGGGGACAGGCGTGGATAAGTTCTGGCAGTCTCTTTTGGAGGGCAAGAGCGGTATTAACAGAATTACCCGCTTTGACGCTTCGGATTTGGCTACCCAGATTGCCGGAGAAGTAAAGGACTTTGACCCTCTGGACTTCCTTGATAAAAAAGAAGTACGACGCATGGACAGGTATACCCATTACGGCATGGCAGCGGCTAAAATGGCTATTGAAGATGCAGGCCTTGATCCTGAAAAACTTGATAAAGACCGGGTCGGCGTTTTACTGGGGAGCGGCGTGGGAGGCATTGAAACCGTTGAAGAGCAGGCCAGGATACTGATGGCAAAAGGTCCGGGGCGGATTAGTCCTTTCTTCGTGCCCATGATGATTGCCAATATCTGTGGGGCTTATATAGCTATCAATTACGGTTTCAGAGGGCCTAACACCACGACGGTCACGGCATGTGCCTCTGCCTCAAATGCTATCGGCGAGGCTATGCGCCTGATCAAGAACGGTGAATGTGATGTAGTTATAACCGGTGGAGCGGAAGCGCCGATTATCCCGCTGGCTATGGCCGGTTTCTGTTCGATGAAGGCAATGTCCACCCGGAACGAAGAACCGGAAAAGGCCAGCCGTCCTTTCGATAAGGAAAGAGATGGTTTCGTCATGGGTGAAGGGGCCGGGGTTTTGATTCTGGAGTCTCTTGAACATGCTCAGAAAAGAGGAGCGAAGATTTATGCTGAGCTATCCGGTTACGGAGTAACCTGTGACGCTTACCATATTACCGCACCTGACCCCGACGGTATTGGCGCTGCCAGAGCTATGGAGTTGGCGATGCGCGAGGCCGGTGTTGAACCCGAGGATGTGCAGTATATCAATGCCCATGGCACTTCGACTCCGCTGGGGGATATTGGGGAGACGAAAGCCATCAAAAAGGTATTTGGCGAGCATGCTTATAAGTTAGCGGTTTCGTCTACGAAGTCCATGACCGGACACTTACTGGGCGCCGCAGGGGGTATTGAAGCTGCTATCTGCATCCTGGCCATACAAAAGGGCCAGGTTCCGCCGACCATAAACCTGGAAAACCCTGACCCTGAATGTGACCTGGATTATGTTCCAAATAAGGCCAAGGAGATGGAAGTTCGCGTTGCTTTATCCAACTCCTTTGGTTTTGGCGGCCATAATGGGACAATCCTGTTTAATAAATTTGAGGAGTAATGTGACCGACAATGAAGTTGGGAATACTGGGGCCCAAAATTGACGAACTTATCGGGGTTATGGGAATAGACTGGACTTCACCTGAACTGCTGGTTACAGCGTTAACACATAGTTCTTATGCGCACGAGAATAAACGTGAACCCATAGAACACAATCAGCGGCTGGAATTTCTGGGGGATGCTGTCCTGGAGCTGGTAGTAAGTGAATATCTCTACGACCGCTTCCCCACTTACCCGGAAGGAGTTCTCACCAAAATGCGGGCAGGGATTGTCTGCGAATCGTCCTTGGCCTCAGTGGCCCGGGCAATGAATTTAGGGCAGTACATTCTGATGGGTAAGGGTGAGGAGAGAAGTGGCGGCAGGAACAGGCCTTCCATATTGGCCGATGCCATGGAAGCTATTTTTGGCGCTGTGTACCTGGATCAGGGTCTGGAAACAACAAAACTTTTTATCATTAACACTTTAAGTGAACAGATTTCCAAGGTAGTAGCAAAAGGCGGCCAAACGGGAGATTACAAGACGGAGTTGCAGGAGTTGGTACAGCAAAAAGCTGACAACACCCTGACTTATGCCATCATAGGAGAAGAAGGGCCTGACCATAATAAAGTTTTTACCGCCGGAGTTTATTGCCATGGCAAGATCTGGGGTGTAGGAAAAGGGAGGACCAAGAAAGAAGCTGAACAGGCTGCCGCCCATGACGCCCTGGAAAAGATAAAAAACGGCTACAACGTGCTTCCCAAGGGTGAATGATATTGGAAACCAGACATTTTATCATTCCAATTTTTATACCGGACTTAGGTTGTCCCAATCAATGTGTCTTTTGTAACCAAAAGAAAATTACCGGGCAGGTAAACATTCCTACGGCGGAAGAAGTAGCCAAAAAAATCGGGGACTACCTGGCAACTTTGCCCGATGTTGAAAACCGTAAAGTCGAAGTAGCCTTTTACGGCGGAAGCTTTACGGCTATTCCAGTTGACGAGCAGAGAAAATTTCTGCGGGCAGCATGGGATTATTACCGGACAGGTAAAATACAGGGTATCCGAATTTCCACCCGGCCTGACAAAATTGATGAAGATACTTTGAGCATATTAATGGCTTACGGTGTAGACACTATTGAACTGGGTGTCCAGTCTATGGATAAAGATGTATTAGCCTTTGCCCGGAGGGGCCATGCAACTGAGCACGTGGTTAAGGCGGCAAAATTAGTAAAGTCATGGGGTTTCTTCCTGGGTGTCCAGATTATGATTGGTTTGCCCGGCGACAGCCAGGAAAAAGCCCTGAAGACTTGCAACGAGGTTATCGACCTCAGCCCGGATTTCGTCCGGATTTATCCTGTCCTCGTCTTAAAGGGAACGGAATTGGAGAGACTGTTCCGCCAGGGAAAATATTCCCCCTGGCAGGTTAATGAAGTGGTGGATACGGCCAAAAAAATGCTAAACCGCTTTGAAAGGGCCGGCATAGAAGTGATCCGTATAGGGTTACAAAACACAGAAGAAATTTCTCCCGGCGGTGAAATAATAGCCGGACCTTATCATCCCGCCATCGGGGAACTGGTTTATGGGGCCTTGATTTATGAGCAACTACGGGAATTGCTGAATAGGGCCGGAGCGGTACCGGGCGGAATAAAAGAAGTGGAATTTGCCGTTTCCCCCAGGGATGAATCGAAGGCCCGCGGCCACAAATCGACGAATATTAAGGCCCTGCAGGAACACTACGGCCTGAAAACGGTTAAGATTATACCTGACCCGGAACTGGTTCCGGGGACAATAAAGTTAACGCGGCTCGACGAAGAAGAAAAAGATGTTGTCCTGCGGCGAAAGGACCTTATTTTATAGGCTGTGGAAAGCAGAGGGGGAACTTATTTGACAAAGCTACCGAGCAAAGAGAACAAGGAAAAGTTTGTTCGTGATATGTTTAATTCCATTGCCCGGCGTTACGACCTGATGAACACGTTGATGACTGGGGGTCTGGACAAAAAATGGCGGAAGTTTGCTGTAAAAAGGGCTGAACTGCAGCCTGGGGGTTACGGACTGGATGTTTGCTGCGGGACGGGGATGCTGACTATGGAATTGGCTCGCGCAGCAGGTCTCGACGGTAGGGTAACGGGGTTGGATTTTTCGGAAAAGATGCTGGCGGTGGCAAAAGAAAATTTAAAAAACTTTGACCTGAAGGATAACATCAGTTTGATCCAGGGTAATGCCATGGCCCTGCCCTTTGCAGAAAATACCTTTGATTGTGCGACAGTGGGCTGGGGGCTGAGGAACGTGCCTGATATCATGACTGCCCTCAGGGAAATGGTGCGGGTGGTAAAACCCGGCGCCAAAGTAGTTTCCCTGGATATGGCTCAGCCTACAGCGCCGGTATTTAAACAGTTATACTGGTTTTGCTTTGAGAAGGTTATTCCTGCAATGGGCAAATTATGGGCCGGAAACAAAGGAGCTTACAGTTATCTCCATGCCTCGGCAAAGGTCTTCCCCAACCAGAAAGTCCTGGTCCAAATGTTTAGGGAAGCAGGGTTAGTAGAAACAAAATACCACAACTTTTGTGGCGGTGTGGTAGCGGTAGTGGAAGGCAGAAAGCCTTAGCATAATGATAATTATTGTTCAAAGGTCAAAGGGCATATAGCCAAAGTAGTTTCATCGCATGGTTTATCCAGCAGTTCGCAGTATTCGACGCCTGTGTCTTTGTCGATATATAAATGCTTGCACATTGTTGCGACCTCCCTTCAAGAATTATTTTATTTTTAACGCTTTCCAAATGCAATAGGTACTCTCCAAATCGAAAGAGAAAACAGCAACACGTTTGCTTAATCAGAGGAAACGTGTTGTTGTTTTCTCTTTTAAACCTCACTGATTTCATTAAGAATCCGGTCAACCCACCTGTTGAGATAGCCCATCTTAGTTAGTTCCTCGCAATGGTGAAGACATTTTTCAGGCGCTTCCGGTTTGCTGTCAATCTGGTCGTAATAAAGCTGGACGAAATTGGCATGAATCCATAATATATCGTCGCCATTATCGGCGTATTCCAGCGCCTTTTTAAGAAGAATTTCCGCAAAGTCGTAGTTACGGTGGGGAATGGCGTTAGCGGCCGTTACCCAGAGAAACCGTGCCGTGGATTTTATTGGAAACGGTTTGTTTGTTCCGCTGCTGCAATCGCTGCAGTTGCATATTTTCGGGAAGTACTGCTGCCAGGCCTTTTTATGTTCAACAGGCAGGGAGAGATACATCTCCGTCAGGTGGTGCTGCTTAAGAGCATTCATTAACAAAGACATGGGGAACCTTCCTTTCCAACAATCTGTTTAAAAGGTAAGATTCCCCAAAATATTAGAAAATATGACATAGAGTTGCTTTGAAGTTGAGGGAAGCCGCTGTGCCGGTGAAACAACCATCGTTTTAAGGAAAACAGAAGATACCGCTATGGAGGTAAAACAATAAGTTGCGACTTGGTGGAGGGCGGATAGACAGTGTTAACGACAGCGAGGGCTTGAAATCGCTGTTTCCGGCACGGACGCCGGAAACCCGGCCACGAGTCACGGATGACGATTTGGCCGGTTCAGCGATTTCAACCGAACGAAGTTTACACTGTCTCCGCCCGTAACCTCGGAGCAACGGTTGTTTTTACCTCCATAGCGGTTAGCGGACTTCCTGGCAAGGGTTTGCAGCACAAAGCTCCCGGGTAGCGGAGATACCCTCCTACCCTGCCGGTATTCTCCAGCACAAAGCTCCGTGGTGGCCGGGACACCCCACCCACCCTTCCAACATGCTGCTTCACCCACCCTTCCAATAGACCGGTTTCACCGTTACAGCGGCTCGTGTTATTACAGCGGTCCTTACAATTGCGGAGCAACAGTTGCTGCACTGCTAAAGTGGCTCGTCACCGGCGACTAAATTAGCACGGAACACCTAAGTCTTGAAAAGTAAACATATCGGTGAGAATTTTGGTGGCCGCTTCAACTATAGGCATGGTAAGAGCAGCCCCTGTTCCTTCGCCCAGGCGCATTTCCAAATTCAGGACGGGCATTAGGCCGATAGTTTCCAGCATAATATGATGGGCCTGTTCGGCGGAACAATGAGAACCTATCATATACTTGACAGAAAGGGGACAAATTTTTGCAGCTACCAGCGCTGCGGCAGAGGAAATAAAGCCGTCAATTATTACCGGCCGTTTTTTTGCTGCCGCGCCAAGTATTACACCGGTCAAGCCCGCTATTTCCAGGCCCCCTACTTTGGACAGCACATCAACGGGGTCATTGGGATTGGGCTTATTTACCTCTAAAGCTTTGGCAATGGCATTTATTTTCTTTTTCAATCCTTCATCATCGACACCCGTTCCACGGCCCGCTACCTCTGCCGGAGACAAACCTGTGAAAGCAGCCAGCAAGGCGCTGCTGGGGGTTGTATTACCTATACCCATATCTCCCGTAGCCAGCAGGTCATAACCGGCGTCAATCTGCTGATTGGCCATTTCAATTCCTACCTCAATGGCTGCAATGGCTTCCTCTCTGGTCATGGCCGGACCAATAGCCATGTTGGCTGTTCCCGGCCTGATTTTTCTCTGGATAACGCCGGGGAATACAGAGGTGTCCCCTTTAACCCCAATATCCACTACAATTACATCGGAACCGACATGATTGGACAGGCAGTTGATACCCGCTCCGCCCTTGGTGAATACCATCATCATAGCGACGGTGATTTCCTGCGGGTAAGCGCTGACCCCTTCATCCACTATCCCATGGTCGCCACCCATTATGATGACGCATTTCTTGTGGATTTTAGGAGTAGGAG
This sequence comes from Thermincola sp. GK-1, assembly GCF_059412445.1. Lineage (NCBI taxonomy): Bacteria > Bacillati > Bacillota > Clostridia > Eubacteriales > Thermincolaceae > Thermincola > Thermincola sp. GK-1. The sequence continues at coordinate 148,081 of NZ_JBSQAT010000007.1, read as the reverse complement.
TGCCCATGATACCTGCCAACTGAGCAGCTATATTATTTAGCTGGCCTAGGGCCCTTGTCGGTGTAGCCAGGGAATCAATGCGATCCCAGGCCGCCTGCATGGTTTCCCTGTTCAGATCTGTGATTTGCTCCAGGGTGGATTGGTAGAGTTCCATAAAACATACCTCCTTGTAAATTTGAAAAATTAATTCAATATTTTAAAAACAAAAATCCAGAACCATCTAGGCTCTGGACTTTACCATCATCCAAGCTGCATTTTTGCCTCCGCGGGCAAAATACCGACAGTTTCTGGCAGGTCTCCTGGCTTATGGATCATCACGGGCCTTACGCCTTCCCCGGAAAAACCGAGTGGCACAATTGTAAGGCCATTCCCCAATTACAGTGGCGGGACCGCTTAGGATTTTAACCTAATTCCCTATTCTCCCATATCGGGCACCAGAAACAATTTATTAGTTTTTATATTTCTATTCGCGAAAAATTGGCCAATTCCTTTTGGGTTTAATAATTTACTTGAAAAATTTGAAAAATGTTACTTTGAAAAACCGCAATTCATAAAGGTAATTGGTAAAAAATGTAGAAATCTATTTTGGAGCGGGTGGTGAAAAATGAGGCAGTGGAATTATTATAGGGATAATCATATTTTTGTAATCATAATGAGGTGGGTACTGGTTTTATTTTCTCCTATACTTTACCACATCAGTCGGCTTTGGCCGCAGGGCCTGGATTTTTATGCATTAATTACATTTATTGCAGTCAATGTTTTTTTGACTGCTGCCACATATTTTCGCTGGAAGCTTTCTATGCGTCTGTGGGTAGTTGTACACCTGCTGGATGCTATAATCATCAGTATAATGGTAACTGCCAGAGGCGGAGTAGGCAGCGAGAATTTTAACGTTTATTATTTACTGGTGTTACAGGCCGGCATGCTATTCGGGTTCAGACCGGCTCTATACTGCCTGATTTTAGCCAGTATTTCTTATCTGATAGCGGTAATTCTCACATATCCCCAGGGCTATGAATGGAATGTTTTGGAGATAAGGCTGATCTACCTGTGGCTCATAGGCCTTACCAGTTCATACCTGGCTTTTTCTGAAAAAAAACAGCATCATTCTGCGAGCATTGATTTCCTGACCAGGACTTATAACCGGAAATTTCTACAGGCTACTGTAGAGGAGGAGTTCATCAGGGCCAGGGATGCCGGGGATAGCCTTAGTGTCATAATGATTGATTTGGATAATTTTAAAGAAATTAACGACCGGTACGGTCACTTGGCCGGAGACAGCGTCCTTGAGAAAATCGCCGCTATAATAAAAGCAAAAATACGGGAGATTGACGTAGCTGCCCGGTACGGGGGAGAGGAATTTGTAGTTGTCCTCCCATCTGTCACCCGTGACCTGGCTGTTGAATTTGCGGAGCTGATCAGAGATGCTGTTCAGAAGACTTGCTTTGAAATCATAGGCAACGATGGAGAGGTTTATAAAATAAATGTTACGGTCAGTTGTGGCGTGGCATGTTTCCACAGCGGTGTACAAAGTATTGATGAGTTACTGGCAAAGGCTGATGAATGCTTGTACAGGGCCAAGCAGATGGGCAGGAACAGGGTTGAGGCAGATTTTTGTTAAATACAGCGCCCGTTTTCTTTTTCAGGTTGGTATGGTAAAATTAATATGGTTTATTGAAGCCGACTTAAGGAGGAGAAACCCAGTTGTATTTAAAACGTTTGGAAATCCAAGGGTTTAAGTCGCTGGCTGATAAGACTGAACTGTATTTTAACCCTGGAATTACTGCCGTTGTCGGCCCAAATGGCAGTGGTAAAAGTAACATATCTGATGCCATTCGCTGGGTTTTGGGCGAACAGAGCGCAAAAATCCTACGGGGAGCCAAGATGGAAGACGTCATTTTTTCCGGCAGCGATAAAAGAAAACCTGTCGGTATGGCTGAGGTTACCCTGACTTTAGACAATTCTACAGGGATATTCCCGGTTGAATACAGCGAAGTTACTGTTACTCGCCGTGTGTTCAGATCCGGGGAGAGCGAATTTTTTATTAACAAGACACCCTGCCGGCTGAAAGATATTCATGAACTGTTTATGGATACCGGTATTGGCAAGGAAGGTTATTCCATTATCGGGCAAGGAAAAATAGACGAGATATTAAGTTCCAAATCAGAAGACCGGCGTTTGATTATTGAAGAGGCTGCCGGCATAGTAAAATATAAGAACCGTAAGCTCCAGGCTGTCCGCAAACTGGAAGATACCGAGCAAAACATGGTCCGGATTAATGACATCATAGCAGAGTTGGAAAACCAGGTAGGCCCGCTGGAGGAGCAAGCCACCAGGGCAAAAACATACATTGGCTATAAAGAAGAACTGGACAAGCTGGAAATAAATCTTGCCGTTCATCAGTTAACCGACCAGAAAGATCGTTTAGAGACCCTGACGGGTGAGGAAGCAAAGCTGCGTCAGGATATTATTGCCCTGGAGACAGAGGTGCGTAAAACAGACTCCGAAATCGAAGAACTTAAACACGACCTACACCTGACCAACGAAAATATTAATAATTTGCAGCAGGATATTTTTGAGAAAAGCAGTGCCATAGAAAAGCTGGAAGCTGATATCAGGATAAACGGAGAACGGAACAAAAACCTTAAAGAGCGACAGGAGCGGTTGCAGGCAGAAATTAATGAATTATCGGGCAAACAGGCGGCCATTCGGGAGCAATCCAGAGGAGAAATGGAAGGCTACGAGAAACTGGTCCACAACATTAGGACTATGGAGACCGAACTGGCCGAACTGGAGGCCCAGTTGAGGGAACTGGAAGCCGATAACCGGAGTAAAATCGACGATATAGAGCAGGCCAAGGGAGAAATAATCGATACTCTAAATGAAACTGCTGCTTTGAACAACCGGCTCCATGCCTTGGAGGCAGAGGAAAAATCCCTGCAAAAACGCAGGGAACAGCTCGTAACCCTGATAAAGGATGTCTCCGCAGACCGGCAACAGATATTGGCAACTTTGGAAAGTTTAAATATTAGCATCCGGGAAACGGAAGATGAACTCTCTTCTGCCGAAACAAAAATAAAAGATATTGCTGCCAAAATCAATGAAAATAGGGTTAAAATTCAGGATGTTACTCGCGAATTCAATAATTTAACGGAAGAAAAACAAAAACTGGCTTCTAAATTAAAAGCCCTGGAAGAGATGGAGCAGGATTATGAGGGCTATCACAAAGGCGTCCGGGAAATTTTAAAAGCCGGTAAACAAAAGAAGTTGGCCGGTATCTGCGGCGTAGTGGCTGAACTCTTAAACGTCCCGAAGAAATATGAAATTGCGGTAGAGGTAGCATTGGGCGGCGCTTTGCAGTTTATTGTGACCAGAACCGACAAGGATGCTAAAGCCGCCATTGACTTTTTAAAGAAATGCAATGCCGGGCGGGCTACTTTTTTACCGCTTAATACGGTCAAGGCCAAAGAACTGCGCAGCTCGGACAAGATTTTGAAGGCTAAAGGATGTGTTGGGATAGCTGCCGAGTTGGTTACCTTTGATCGGGAATATGAACCGGCAGTGAAAAGCCTTTTGGGAAATATCATAGTAGCCGAAGACATTGATACAGCTTTGCAAATAGCTAAAGATAATGAGTTTGGCTTTAAAGTGGTTACTTTGGACGGAGACGTGGTTAACCCGGGGGGGTCCTTAACAGGCGGCAGCTACAACAAGAGCCGCAGCAACCTCCTGGGACGAAAGCGGGAAATCGAAGAACTGGCGGTTGCTATTGCTGTCCTGCAGGTACAGGTTAAAGCGGTACAGGATAAGGAAGCTGCTTTGCAGAAAGAGAAGGAAAAGCTGACCGGAGAATTGGAAAGCATTAAGGAAAGCCAACAGGTGGGCCAACTGAGAATCGCCGGCTTAAAGGCTGAAATGGAACAGGTCAAGATTCAAAAGTCTAAACTGGAGCAGAGTTTGGAGGTTTATGAAATGGAAGTAGCCCAGTTAGACGAACGGCTGAAGGAGGTTTTAACCCAGAACGGAGAAATTACCGGAAAAATCCAACAGTTGAAAATCCGGCATGATGAATTGAACAAAAGGGTGGCCGAGAGCCAGCAGGACTTTGCTTCGCTGGAAGTCCACAGAAACGAGGTCACCGGTAAAGTTACCGCTAAAAAAATTGAACTGGCCAGGTTGAGGCAGGAAGAAATAAGTTGTCGGCAAACTCTTGACAGGGTGCGCCAGGAGATTGATGAATTGGCCGGGCAAATCAGGGTGAAATCGGAAGAAATCGATTTTATTGGTCGGCAAGAAGGCAATATTGCAGTTGAAAACAGCAAACTAGAAAAACTGATTACTACTTTAGTCGAAGAAAAAATGGGCATGGAAGAGCGCGTTAGCGCATTAAAAAACCACAGGGACCATTTGGCCGGCCAGATTGAACTTAAAGAGACCTCCGCCAAAAATGCGAACAGGCAATTTGCCAGTTTACAAAATCAGATTCACAGCCTGGAAGTTAAGAAGACCAGGCTGGAGGCGGAAATGGAAAATGAGCAAAGTAAACTCCTGGAAGAATTCGGGTTAACTTATGAGGAAGCTTTGCTGCAAAAAACGGAAATCAGCAGCAAACGGGAAGCTCAGGCCCGGATTAAGGAACTGAAGTCTCTCATTGCGGACTTGGGAGCAGTTAACCTTGCTGCCATCGAAGAATTTGAGAAAGTTAGCGAGAGATATAATTTTCTGAAAGCCCAGTATGCCGATCTTGAGGAAGCCAGAGTTTCTTTGTATAAAGTTATTTCAGAAATGGACCAGATAATGAGCAAACGTTTCTGCAAAGCTTACGAAGAAATCAACGAAAATTTCCGGCGAGTTTTTACCGAGCTTTTTGGCGGCGGACATGCCGAACTTCAGATGACCGACAAAGAAAATATCCTGGAAACAGGAGTGGAGATAATTGCTCAACCGCCCGGCAAAAAACCGCAGCATTTGTCATTATTATCCGGCGGTGAACGGGCCTTAACCGCTATTTCACTTTTATTTGCCGTACTCATGGTCAAACCGAGTCCTTTTTGTGTCCTGGACGAAATAGAAGCTTCCCTTGATGAAGCTAATGTTGACCGTTATGCCGCCTTCCTGCGCAAGTTTTCCAAGCAAACTCAGTTTATTGTTGTGACCCACAGGAAAGGAACTATGGAAGCAGCCGATGTTTTATATGGAGTCACTATTGACGATACGGGCGTTTCCAAAATGGTCTCCATGAAACTGGCCGACGCCATAAGCAAGGTAAGTTAGCCTGCATACCCTGTTTTAGGTAAGGAAACAATATAAGTGTTCCGGTAGCGGAACGCTTATATTTTACTTAGGGGGTTAAAGAATGCAGGTTAAAGGTGTGGCAAGATATATTGTGGAGAGGCTTTTTAAAAGAACAGTAGAAATCAGCCAAGGCAGAAACGTTGGTTGCATCGGCCTGATTAACGCCGATGGCATTATAGACCGGATAACTCCCTTGATTGACGGGGGCTTGTCCGGTTTACCTATTCGTAGGCAATTGGATACCATAACCGACATGTCGGGGAAGTCGCTGATTGAGGGATTGGTGCAAATGCCTGAGAATGCTGTTATTTTGATGACTCGCCCAGGCAAGACAGGAATTATTACTGATGTGGGTGGAGTAGATGTCTATGACCGACCGATGATTGCTGTTGGCGTCAAACGCAAGGCTTTAGCCGGTGTCGGTATTATATATCCCAAGCCTGAATATTTTGATATGGCTACGGAATCGGAAGAAATAGATATTCATATCCTGGCAGCTAAGACTATGGAAGAGGAAAAAGAAATACTCAGGAATTCAGCCGTCATGAGTCTCAAGTATCTTGAAATATCTGGGCCGCTCGAAGTTTTGGACATATCCGAACAGCCGGAAATAAAAAAGGAAGAAATCCTTCAGAACGACTGGCGGTTGCCGAGGCCGGAAGTAAAATCCATGGATAAAAGTCTGGCGGAAAAGTTGGTATCCAGGTCCATGGCCGTAGGCCAGGGACGTGAAGTGGCTACTATTGCCGTTGTAAACGAAAAGGGGCATGTGGAACCGAAAGGAGATATCGTTGTAGGAGGTATAGGGTATGTTCCGTCTCGCATTTTGGCTTCCAGTTGTGTGGATATAACCGGTAAGTCTTTACGGCAGATTTATGCCCACGAAGTGCCGGAAAATGCAGTAATCGTGCATACCCATCCCGGTGGAACCGGTGTCATGCATATAGGGGATGCAAATGCCGGTCCGGGCTTCTGGGGTAGGCCCATAATCGCTGTTGGTCACGATAATGACGGGAAAATTCTGGGGGCCACGGTTATTGAAGTGACCAACCGAGTTTTTGAACTGGCAGATGAAGATGAAGAGTTGGGCCAGTGTTTCTTTGCGGCGCGGACTCCGCAGGAAGAGGCGGACATCCGGAATCGTAAATTCGGTGTGGCCCAGGAATATACCAATTTGTGCAAACCAATTGAGATAAGGGGCTAGATATGTTAAAATGTTTAGGTTAAGGTAATTACCTTAACCTAAATTTGGTTTTTGGGAGGTTTTCATAGCAGTGGGTTTTTTTTCAAAACTAAAAGAAAAGCTGACTAAAACCCGCGAGGGTTTTGTAGAAAAAATCGAATCTCTGGTTACCGCTCGGAAAAAAATCGACGAAGAACTGTATGAAGAGTTGGAAGAAGCGCTCATCCAGAGCGATGTGGGAATTAATACCGCCCTGGAACTGGTTGAAGAGCTGCGCAGAAGGGTCAAGGAGCGCAAGGTGGAAGACGCTGCCGAACTAAAAAATATCTTGCAGGAAATCATAACTGAAGTACTTATGGATGACGAAAGCCGCTTGGAATTGGAAAAAGGTAAGCCCAATGTTATTATGGTAGTGGGGGTAAACGGTGTCGGCAAAACAACCACTATCGGCAAACTGGCGTACCAGATCAAGGTCGGCGGCAGGAAAGTATTGCTGGCGGCCGGTGATACTTTCAGGGCTGCCGCTATTGACCAATTAGAAATATGGAGCAACAGGGTCGGCTGCGATATAATTAAGCATAGAGAAAATGCTGACCCGGCAGCGGTAGTTTTTGATGCTATTCAGGCTGCCCGGGCTAGGAATATAGATGTATTGATTATTGATACAGCGGGCAGGTTGCATACGAAGTCAAACCTGATGGAAGAATTGAAAAAGGTATACCGTGTTATTAACCGTGAAATGCCCGATGCTCCCCATGAAGTGCTGCTGGTTTTGGATGCTACCACCGGACAGAATGCCATCAGCCAGGCAAAACTATTCGGCGAAGCCGTAGGGGTTACCGGCATAGTATTGACCAAACTCGACGGCACCGCCAAAGGCGGCGTTATCATAGGTATTAAAAAGGAATTGGATGTCCCAGTTAAACTGATAGGCGTCGGTGAACAGATAGAAGACCTCAGGCCTTTTAAACCTGGTGAATTTGTTGAGGCATTATTCGAAAAATAGACGGTAGGAGGTTCTTATGCCCAGGCTTGCGATAATAGGTGGAACAGGTATTTATGACCTAAGTATGTTGAACGGTTTAAAGGAACATAAAGTGGTTACGGAATACGGTGAGATAGATGTGATTACCGGCCAGTGCTGCGGGGAGGATATAGTGTTTATGAACCGGCATGGCAAAGGACATGCCCTGCCCCCCCATCGGGTTAATTACCGGGGCAACATTATGGCTTTGAAGAACCTTGGGGTAGAAAGGATTCTGGCCACTGCCGCCGTGGGTTCTTTAAACCCGGAGATGGGACCGGGCAGTTTCGTCCTTTGCGACCAGTTTATGGATTTCACGAAAAGCCGGCCCCAAACTTTTTACGAAGACGGCCAGAAAGGCGTGGTTCATATAGATATGACGGAACCTTATTGCGCGGAGCTGCGTAATACTATCTATGAAGCTGCCTGCAGTGAGGATATTCCTGTCATCCAGGGCGGCACCTATGTATGTACTGAAGGACCCAGGTTTGAAACGCCCGCCGAAATCCGGATGTACAGGCAGTTAGGAGGAGATCTGGTGGGTATGACGGGTGTACCCGAAGTGGTACTGGCCAGGGAAGCCGAAATTTGTTATGCCACGGTGGCGGTGGTCACAAATTATGCCGCCGGTATTGCCAGGGAGCCCCTGACCCATGCCGAAGTATTGGTAGCCATGCGGGAAAGTTCCGAGAGGTTTAGGAAGTTGATATTGGCTTTTGTAAAAAGGGTGCCGCACAAAAGGAACTGTCTTTGCCAAAACGCCCTAGGCGAATTGGGCACCCTGGGCAAATAAAGTGGAGCAGTGACCCGTAGTCAGTTAACAGTTAGCAGAGGTGTATGCTATGGAAACAATGTGCTGGTACGAAGATAGGCTGGAATTACTGGACCAGACCAAGCTCCCCCACGAAGTTGTTTATGTTAAGTGTTTTACTGCGGAGGATGTGGCCCGTGCCATTAAGACCATGCAGGTTAGAGGAGCGCCGGCTATCGGGGCCAGCGCCGCTTTTGGCATGGCTCTGGCGGCTTTAAAGGAAGATGACGCCGATAGGCAGAAATTTCTGGCCCGCATGGAGGAAGTAGGGCGGCATTTGGCGGCAACCAGGCCCACGGCGGTTAATCTATTTTGGGCTATTGAGCGGATGCTGGCGAAAACCAGGGAGCTTGTTCAAAGCGGGGCAGACCTGAAGGAAGGTATTGTTCAGGAAGCGCTGGCCATTTACCGGGAAGATATAGAGATGAACAAAAGAATAGGCCATTACGGAAATGAAGTTGTCCCGGCAAAAGCAAATATTTTGACACATTGCAATGCAGGGGCGCTGGCTACAGCCGGTTATGGGACGGCTTTGGGAGTTATTCGGGCGGCCCATGCAGCAGGAAAAGATATTCATGTCTATGCCGATGAAACCAGGCCTTTGTTGCAGGGTGCCCGGCTTACGGCATGGGAATTAATGCAGGATAATATACCTGTGACACTGATCACCGATAACATGGCGGGCTACCTCATGCGTAAGGGTATGATTGATCTGGTTGTGGTGGGAGCGGACCGAATTGCTGCCAACGGCGATGTAGCTAACAAGATTGGTACCTATACCGTAGCAGTACTGGCAAAGGCCAATCGTGTACCTTTTTATGTGGCTGCTCCCGGTTCGACCGTTGACCTGACGTTAGTCAACGGTGACCTGATACCGATAGAGGAAAGAGGGCATGAGGAGGTTATCTCTCTTTATGGGCAAGGCGTCGCCCCCCAGGGAGTGAAGGTTTTTAATCCGGCCTTCGACGTGACACCGCACGAATTAATAACGGGTATTATCACTGATAAAGGCATTATCAGGCCGCCCTTTGTGGAAGGTCTAAAAAAACTGTTTACCGGCGAGGAGGAATAGATGAAAATGGATTATTTGGTTAGGGACATTAAACTGGCGCCCAGCGGTCACCTGAAAATAGACTGGGTAAAAGAACATATGCCTGTACTGAACGAAATTCGGAAGGAATTTGAAAAAACGAAACCTTTTGCCGGAAAAAGAATTGCTGTCAGTATCCATCTGGAGGCTAAAACCGCTTACTTAGGGAAGGTACTGAAAGCCGGCGGCGCTGACGTAGCTATCACCGGCAGCAACCCGTTATCTACTCAGGATGATGTGGCGGCAGCTCTGGTAGAAGACGGGCTGAAGGTTTTTGCCTGGTACAATGCGACGACAGAGGAATATTTCGACCACCTGGGCAAAGTTCTTGATACAGAACCCGATATTGTCATTGACGATGGCGGAGATTTGGTGAACATGCTGCACAATGAGAAGACGCATTTACTGCCCAAGATTATCGGTGGCTGCGAAGAGACGACAACGGGGGTACTCCGCCTGCGGGCCATGGAGAAGGAAGGACTGCTGAAATTCCCCATGATCGCAGTCAATGATGCTTACTGTAAGTACCTGTTTGATAACCGTTACGGAACGGGCGAGTCGGTTTGGACAGGTATTATGCGCACAACTAACCTGATTGTGGCAGGCAAGACCGTAGTTGTAGCCGGTTATGGTTGGTGCGGCAAAGGTATCGCTATGAAGGCCAAAGGCCTTGGCGCTAAAGTAATTGTTACGGAAATTGATCCGATCAAGGCCATTGAAGCCCATATGGACGGATTTACCGTTTTGCCCATGGATGAGGCCGCTAAATACGGAGATGTTTTCATTACCGTTACCGGGTGCAAAGATGTAATCAGGGGCAGGCATTATAAAGTCATGAAAAACGGCGCTTTGCTGGCTAATGCCGGGCATTTTGATGTGGAAATAAACAAGCCCGAATTGTTGGAAGGTGCCGAAGGGAAGCGGGTGGTCCGGCAAAATATTGAGGAGTTCGAAATGCCTGATGGCAGAAAAATATACCTGTTGGCTGAAGGCAGGCTTGTTAACCTGGCTGCCGGTGACGGGCACCCGGCGGAAATCATGGATATGTCTTTTGCCCTACAGGCCCTTTCCGCGAAATATATTCTGGAAGAAGGTAAAAAACTGGAGAAAAAGGTTTACAGGGTACCTGAGGAAATAGACAAAAAAGTAGCAGAGATTAAACTGAATTCTATGGATACCAGTATTGATAAATTGACTCCCGAACAGGAAGAATACCTGTACGGGTGGAAACACGGTGAATAATGCTGTTTGGGAGGGTGAACGGTGCTGCTGAAGGAATTTCAATTGGTAGGCGGCGGCCTTTTTGCCGCCGGTTTAAATAATTCGCATAGCGGTAACCTCAGTGTTAGAGCAGGAAAAAAGATAATTATTACCAGGCGGGGTTCCATGCTGGGCCACCTGACAGAGAAGGACCTTATTGAAACCGACCTGCTGAAAGATGGTCCCGAGCATAACCTTGTATCCCGGGAAATCGGGGTGCACAGGGCAGTGTACCTGCATACTTCGGCCCAGGCGTTAGTCCATGCCCACCCCATTTTTGCCACGGCTTTGTCCTTGGTGGAAGATGAAATTGAACCCATTGATGCTGAAGGTAAATACTACTTAAAGAAAGTGCCGGTGCTAACCGTTCGGGAAACAATAGGTTCGGCTGAGGTTGCCGAAAAGCTTCCGCTTTTGCTTCAGGAAAACAAAATTGTGGTGGTGAAAGGGCATGGCACTTTTGCAGGAGGGAAAACGCTGGAGGAAGCTTACCAGTGGACAACTTCGCTGGAACATGCGTGCAAAATTCTATATTACACACGCACTTTGCGTGCACGTTAAAGTGACAGGATAAGCCAGGATCATGGAGGGATTCCGATGAAAAAAATCATCAAAAACGTTGATGTATTGCCAATGACCGAAGAAGGCCTTGTGCTCAGGGATGCCGTAGTAGTTATTGAAGGGCACACGATAAAGTATGTCGGAGCGGCTGAAGGGCTCGAAGCAGGATGGGCTGCAGCCGAGGAAATTGACGGAGCCGGTATGCTTTTGCTACCTGGTTTTATCAATGCGCATACTCATGCGGCTATGACTTTGCTCCGGAGTTATGCCGACGATCTGCCCTTGATGCAGTGGCTGCAAGAGCGTATCTGGCCTTTGGAAGAAAAACTAACGGCAGAAGATGTATACTGGGGAACAAAACTCTGTATTTTAGAGATGATTAAGTCAGGTACCACAACTTTTGCCGATATGTATTTCTTTATGGAAGATGTGGCCAGGGCGGTAGAAGAAACGGGGATAAGAGCCTGCCTGTCAAGAGGAATGATAGGTGTTGCTCCTACCGGTCTCCAGGCGCTTGTAGAGAGCGAAGCGCTGATAGAAAAGTGGCAGGAGGGCGCCGATGGTAGAATAACTGTGATGCTTGGGCCTCACGCACCATATACATGCCCGCCCGATTACCTGGAAAAGGTGATGGCCCTGGCGGAAAAATATAAGGTCGGTATACATATTCATATATCTGAAACATTTCAGGAAAACAATGACATCAGGAAAATGTACGGGAAATCACCGGTAGCGCATTTAAACGACTTGGGACTGTTTGAGTATCCGGTACTTGCTGCCCACTGTGTGCACGTTAGCCCGGAAGATATAAAAATTCTTCAAGCTAAAAAGGTCGGTGTCGCTCATAACCCGGAAAGCAATATGAAATTGGCCTCGGGCATTGCTCCTGTTCCCGAAATGCTTGCTGCCGGAGTTGCCGTGGGATTGGGAACCGACGGCGCGGCCAGTAACAATAACCTGGATATGCTGGAAGAAATGAGATCCGCTGCTTTGCTGCACAAAGTTAATAAAATGGACCCCACTACGATACCTTCATATAAAGCCCTGGAAATGGCCACAACCGGTTCAGCTCAGGTAGTTGGCCTTGGGGACCAAGTGGGCAAAATTGCACCGGGTTATAAGGCGGATATGATTTTAATTAATACGGAGAAAGCTCATTTATACCCGAAACACGACTATTTTGCCCATATGGTTTATGCTGCCCAGTCCTCTGATGTTGATACCGTAATAATTAACGGGAGTATCGTTATGAGAGGACGGGAAATGACGTGTTGTGACGAAAAGGAAGTTCTTCGGCAGGCTCAACGCTGTGCGGAAAGATTGATCGGATAGAATGAAAAAAGATTAACCGTCAAGAAGTGAAGGAATTTTTAGTTGAAATTTAAAACGAGTTATGATAAAATTGCAACTGTCGTTGTTTTTTAATGTATTAAGATTTTTCAAAAAAAATAAAAAAGTTTTTAAAAAAGAAGGAATTTGTTTAAACCTGTCGAATAATATATAAAACAAGTTAGTGAAGATTTTCACATTTGAGTAAGGAGGTGAAGGTGAATGGCGGGGCGTAGGTTAGCATCCTTGCGCTTAGAGAGGAACCACTTAATTGACGAATGGAAAAGCAAGAAAGGTCCCGAAAGCGCAAAACTGCTGGTTAGAATTATGGACTTAGACGATGATATTGATAGAGAAATTGATTACCTTCGCAAAAGAAACCTGAAAAAATTTGGTTCTTTTTAATTGACTGGGATTGTGAATCTGAGTACATAAAAAAGAGGCTGAAAAAGCCTCTTTTTTATGGTGCGCGTCTTGAGCTTTACCGGAAAAAGTTAATTATAAAAAATGCTATTGCTGCTACGATGGCAGAGAGTGGAGCCGTAAGGATCCAGGCATTAACAATATTTTTCGCCACGGACCATCTTACCGCCGACAGTCGTTGGGTAGAGCCTACACCCATGATGGATGCCGATATAACGTGGGTAGTGCTGACAGGCTTTCCTAATAAAGAAGCAGCTATGATTACCAGCGCTGCCGATGACTCAGCGGCAAAACCGTGTACAGGTTCAAGGCGAATGATTCGGGAACCCATGGTTTTAATTATACGCCAGCCGCCCAGAGACGTACCTAACGCCATTGCCGTAGCGCAAGCAACAACGACTAAAGTCGGCACTTTAAACTCGGGGATGAGACCGGCGGATAATAATGCCGCCGTAATAATGCCCATTGATTTCTGGGCATCATTGGAACCATGACTAAAGGCCATAAATGCGGCGGATAAGATCTGTAGTTTGGAAAAGTATTTGTTAACGTTTCTATGGGACCAGTTGCCGACAAGAATAAAAATAAATTTCATGACCAAATAGGCAATAAGAAAACCTATGATTGGAGAGGTTATAAGGGGGATAAAGATCTTTTCTATTAAGCCTCTGACATTAAGAACGGCAAACCCCCGACTTGCCACTGCCGCTCCTGCCAGGCCGCCGATTAGAGCGTGGGAAGAACTGCTGGGTAGCCCGTAATACCAGGTGAAGAGGTTCCATATAATGGAGCCGGCTAGACCGGCTATGAGGATTTCATTATTAATAAGCTTTGGGTCCACAATTCCGTTGCCGATGGTATGAGCCACTTCCGTACTCGCAAGCGCTCCCACAAAATTAAGGACTGCAGCCATTATAATTGCTTTGGCGGGCGTCAGTACTCTAGTAGATACGGAAGTGGCTATGGCATTAGCTGTATCGTGAAAACCGTTAATAAAATCAAAAACCAGGGCAAGAATAATTACGAGGATGATTAAAAGATCAAGCATATTTCACCACTACCCCGCGTATCAGTTTGGCCACCTTTTCACATCGGTCAAGGGCTGTTTCCAGTTGTTCGAAAACTTCTTTCCACTTGATAACCAAAATAGCATCATCGGCCTTTTTAAACAAATCGGCTACTCCGAACCTGTATATTTTGTCTCCTGCCGTTTCCAGTTTTTTAATCTCATAGCACAGGTCCATTATTTGGACGGTATTATTTTTGGTGTTTTTCAGGTAGTAAACTGATTGTTTAACTTTATCGGTAGCATCAACGAAAATGTCGACCATTTCTCTAAATCTCTGGATAGGAATTCCGGTTTCATAAATAACCATTTTTTCCACGGTACTGCAGATGGAATCTAATATTTCGTCCAGTTCCCTGGCCAAACTATAGATGTCTTCCCGGTCGAAAGGGGTTATAAAAGTTTGGTTCAGCTTGTCTATAATTTGTTCGGTCACTTTATCACCCTTTTGCTCAACGGCTACGAGTTCGTCGAGCCGTTCTTCCATAGCTTCATGCCTGGACATCATATCCTTTAAAAGCAGAGCGCCTTCATGTAAGATGTCTGCGGATTCTTCGAAAAGTCTAAAAAACTTATCATCCTCGGACCTGAACATTTTAAACATATTCCTTCCCCCGTAAACTTAAATTTTAGACAATAGTCTGAAAAGATTGTTAAAATTACACGAATAATTATTGTTCTTCTAGAATTGTTGATTTCCTGTTAATTCATTGTTAAATTTATGTTAACATTATGGCCCGGATTGCCGGTCCGGCGGGTAGATAAAAAGAATTAAAGATTACTTGACAATTAATATAGCCTGTTATAAAATCAAGTATGTGTAAAGGAAAATCCCTTGACACATAAGAGGGTGAAAGAGGTTGGACAAACTCGGTTGGATTTCACTGCTCCTGGATTTTTATGGCCCACTGTTGACGGATAAACAATTTGCATACATGGAAATGTACTATAATAATGATTTGTCGCTTGGTGAAATAGCGGAAGAACATTCCGTAAGTCGGCAGGCGGTTTACGACATAATAAAGCGGGGCGAAAAAATCCTTGAGGAATACGAAAACAAATTGGGGTTAGTGAAAAAGTTTAATAAAGAACGGGAAAAACTTAACCAGGTAGCAAAAATTATCGCGGAATTAAAAAGAAACCATAAAAACGATGAATTGGACCGGGCTTTAAAATTATTGGCTGAAGTTGTCGAAATGGAAACCCGCTAGTATATGAATCGACTAATTGATGAAAATAAACATAAATATCCAACAGAGTAAAGACCCGAATTTATAGGGAGGTCTAAATATGATATTCGAAAGCTTGGCTGAACGGCTGCAAAATACCTTCAAAAAACTTAAAGGTAAGGGAAAACTGGATGAAAAAGATGTTGACGAAGCCATGCGGGAGGTCAGGGTAGCCCTCCTGGAGGCCGATGTCAACTATAAGGTTGTAAAAGATTTTGTAAAAAAAGTCAAGGAACGGGCTATCGGGGCTGAGGTTTTGGGAAGCCTAACCCCTGGTCAGCAGGTTATTAAAATTGTCAATGATGAATTAACTGAATTGATGGGAGGTACCCAAAGTAAAATTACGATTTCTTCCAAGCCGCCCACGGTGGTTATGTTGGTGGGCCTGCAAGGAGCCGGGAAAACGACAACCGTAGGGAAATTGGGGAATCAATTGCGGAAACAGGGAAGGCGCCCTTTGCTTGTGGCAGCGGATGTATACCGGCCTGCTGCAATCAAGCAGTTGAAAGTATTGGGCGAACAATTGAATATTCCTGTTTTTAGTCTGGGAGATAAAACCAACCCTGTTGATATTGCCAAAGCTGCCGTTGAACATGCCAAATCTTATGGGAATGACATGGTGCTTATCGACACTGCCGGACGGCTGCATATCAACGAAGAGTTGATGGAGGAACTGAAAAACATCAAGGAAAGCGTAAAACCGCACGAAATATTGTTTGTCATGGATGCCACCACCGGCCAGGATGCTGTAAATGTGGCCAAGACCTTTGATGAACAGCTTGGTATTGACGGAGTCATTATTACCAAGCTCGATGGTGATACCCGTGGCGGTGCTGCTTTATCAGTAAAAGCAGTCACGGGCAAACCTATAAAATTTGTCGGAATGGGCGAAAAACTTGATGCCCTTGAGCCCTTTTTCCCTGACCGGATGGCTTCCCGTATTTTGGGTATGGGAGACGTTTTAAGCTTGATTGAAAAGGCCCAGTCAACCCTTGATGCCAATAAAGCTCGTGAATTGCAGCAAAAAATTAAGTCCCAGGATTACAACTTGGAGGATTTTTTGGAGCAGATGCGCCAGGTACGTAAAATGGGACCATTAGACCAGATTTTGGGTATGCTGCCGGGGATGGGAAATCTGAAACAATTAAAAGATGTGCAGGTTGATGAAAAAGAAATGCTGCATATCGAAGCCATCATTCAATCAATGACCCCGGAAGAAAGGCGTAACCCCTCCATCATCAAAGATAGCCGGAAAAAGAGGATTGCGAAGGGGAGCGGCACCAAAGTCAGCGATGTAAACAAACTTCTTAAGCAGTTTGACCAAACTAAGAAAATGATGAAACAAATGATGGGTATGGAAAAAATGTTGAAGAAGCGTAAAGGTGGGGGCTTTAAGCTTCCATTTTTCAAATAAAGTATATAATGTGAAAAAATTGTAAGATTATATAAGGAGGTGAAAACATGGCAACCAGAATCCGCTTGCGCAGAATGGGCGCCAAGAAAAATCCTTTTTACAGGATAGTGGTGGCCGATAAGAGGGCCCCGAGAGACGGCGCCTTTATCGAGGAAATTGGTTATTACAATCCCTTGAAGGACCCTGCTGTTATAGAGGTTAATAAAGAAAAGGCTGTTGAATGGCTGAACAAGGGTGCACAACCTTCTGATACTGTCAGGTCACTTTTTACCAAAGTAGGAATAATTAATAAATAATTGTCTTTGGTTTTTCGGGGGGGTGCAACCATGAAGGAATTACTTGATTACTTAGCACGGTCCCTTGTGGATAACCCGGATCAGGTGCAAATTAATGTAGTTGAGGGAGATAAATCTCTCGTTTTGGAATTGAAAGTCGCCCCTGAAGATATGGGTAAGGTTATTGGCAAACAAGGTAGAATTGCTAAGGCTATCAGAACAGTTATCAAAGCTGCTGCTGCTAAAGAAGGCAAAAAGGTTATGGTTGAAATTATATAACCCAAAGGAGGGGCTGGTTTCAGCCCCTTACTCCTATTTTTTATTTGTTATCTTATGTGTTGGGTGGGGTCTTGTTTTGGATAGTTTGACTATTTTGCGTCAGGTTACAGTAAAGGCGAAGGTTACGGAAAAATTCAAAAATACTATGGCAGCGCAAATCCAGGATGCGATCAGAAAAATTGATTTGGAGTTGCAGAATATCGATTTTCAACTGAAACGCACGGTGGCCGAATTAGAAAAACAAAATCCTGCAGGCATTCCTGCTGCGAAAAAACATTTTCAGGACGAAAGGGAAAAAAGGACCAAGGCCAGGGAACAACTGACGGAACAAATTAAGCAGATTGGTAAACTTGCTATTGGTTCAGAGATTATCCAGGGTACATTGGATACCCTTGCCGAAATAAAAGTGGGCGATAACTGGCAGGATATATTTAACGTAGAGGTTGTTGTATGTGATGACCGTATAATAGAAATACGGAGGAGAACTATCGGTAATGGAACAGGCAACTAAAAAGTTGATTGCTATCGGCAAGATTATAAATACTCATGGGCACAAGGGGGAAGTGAAGGTATTTCCTTTAACCGATGATCCCAGGAGGATGGAAGAACTAGAGAAGGTATATTTTACTTCAGGAGAGTCAACAAGGGAGTTAACCATCAAACAGGTAAGATATCATAAAAATTTTGTTGTCCTAAGTTTTGAGGAAATAAAAGACATGAATGCAGCGGAACTGCTAAAAAACGGGGAAATTTGTATTACCAAGGATGAACTGCGTTCATTACCGGAAGGCAGTTATTATATTTTTGATATTATCGGCTTAAATGTATTCACCAATGAAGGTAGATATCTGGGCGAAGTCACTGATGTAATTCAAACGGGGGCTAACGATGTTTATGAAGTCAGAGACAGTAAAAGCGGTAAACATTATTTAATACCTGCTTTAAAGCAGATAGTAAAAAGTATAGATACGGAAAAAAAAGAGATGATAATTTGCCCAATGGAAGGGCTGTTAGAATAGATGCACGAGTTCGGTGGTTGCTATGAGGTTTGATATACTGACCCTTTTTCCGGAAATGTTTGTGGGACCTTTTGGAGCAAGCATTATAAAGCGGGCGGTAGAGAAAGGATTAATTGAAATACATACTACTAATATTAGGGATTTTGCTGAGGACAAGCACCGGATTGTAGATGATTATCCCTTCGGCGGTGGCGCCGGAATGGTTATGAAACCTGAACCGATATTTAAAGCTGTAGAATCCCTTAGGCCGGAAAAAGGGAGAAGCCAAGTCATTCTCTTGTCTCCTCAAGGGAGAGTGTACAAGCAGGAAATAGCCAGAAAGCTTTCGCAATACGGCCATATTGTTTTGATTTGCGGCCATTACGAAGGTGTCGATGAACGAATTAAATCACTTATTGATATGGAATTATCTATCGGTGATTACATACTTACCGGCGGGGAGTTGGCGGCCATGGTGGTAGTTGATTCCGTGGCGCGATTAATTCCCGGTGTTCTCGGTGACGAGGAATCAGCAAAGGAAGAATCCTTTTCCAATAACCTACTGGAGTATCCGCACTATACGCGACCCCGTGAATTTAGGGGCATGTCTGTACCTGACATTTTATTGAGCGGGAACCATGAAAAAATCAGAGTCTGGAGGCTAAAGCAGTCTTTGCTAAAGACTCTGCAGATGCGACCGGATCTGCTTTCCGAAGACCGTTTAACGCCCGAGCAGCGCAAGCTTTTGGCGGAAGAGATAGGGGCAGAAGATAATAAACGGGTTAAAAAGATTACCAATACAGGGGATGACCACAGTGAGTAGTGCGCCAAAATTATATATCGGTTTACTTCATTATCCGGTATACAACAAAAATATGAACGTTATTACCACCTCAATTACCAATTTGGATATTCATGATATTGCCCGAACAGCCTGTACTTATGATATAGCCAGGTATTATGTCATTCATCCTCTTGAAACCCAGCGGCGTTTGATTAGCGACATCCTTAATTACTGGCAGGAAGGGTACGGGGCGAGTTACAACCCAGACCGCAAAGAGGCCTTTCAAAGGGTAAAACTCATAGATACTTTGGACTCTGCCATGCAGGAAATTGAAAAAGTTGAAGGGCAGGTTCCCAAATTAATAACTACCGATGCCCGGATATACCCCAATACTATTTCTTACAAGGAAATGAGGAAATTGTTGGATACGGGTGATCCTTATCTGCTATTATTTGGTACGGGCTGGGGGATAGAAAAAGAAACTATGCTGAAATCTGATTATATCCTTGAACCTATATATGGCGCCGGTCCATATAACCATTTGAGTGTGCGCAGCGCAGTAGCAATTATTCTGGACAGGCTTAAAGGAACACCATGGTGGGAATAACTAATATTAAACCTTGTGTTTTCCATATGGCTATGCTATAATATCTCTTGTTAGTTTCTCATAACGCAGTTTTAAAATGCGCTTCTTTGTATGACGGATGGTCCTCTGCCGTAAAAGACGGTCACGAACATCTATGTGGGAAGGGGGTACATAGAATGGACGTATTAAAAACTATTGAGCAGGAGCAAATGAAGGACAATATTCCTGATTTTAGGCCTGGTGATACTGTAAAGGTATACGTCAAGGTAGTTGAAGGTAACCGAGAGAGGATTCAGGTTTTTGAAGGTACTGTTATTAAGCGGCGTGGTGGCGGTTTGAGAGAAACCTTTACCGTTAGAAGGGTTTCATATGGTGTTGGTGTGGAAAGGACATTTCCTCTTCATTCACCGAGAATAGAAAAGATAGAGGTAGTCAGACGTGGTAAAGTACGTCGCGCTAAACTATTCTACCTTAGACAAGTTAGAGGGAAAGCTGCCAGGATTAAAGAAAAGCGGTAGTAGCGAAAGGGACTGTTACGCAGTCCCTTTTAAAATCTGTTTTTTTTAGAAAAACTACAATCGGCTAATATATTTATTCCGCCAACATAGTTCTGTAGAAAGGCTTATGATGGGTTAAGGTCATAGTGCGGCCTTTTATAAGGAGGTAACCATGGAACGGGAAAACGGTTTTAAAGAAGATATTGGACAAATTGGTGTGGAACCGGAAAAGATTGAAGCGGCCAAAGGCACATTAGCACAGACCGGTTTTGCGGAAGGCGCCTTGGAACATGATCAGAAAAAAAAGGGTAGTTTCTTTGGCGAAATTCTGGAATCAGTGGCGATAGCTGTTATCCTGGCTTTCGTGATCAGGGTATTTCTGTTTCAGCCCTTTTATATACCTTCCGGTTCGATGGAACCGACATTACAGCCCGGCGACCGTATAATAGTTAATAAATTTCTATACCGTTTTAAGGAACCGGCCAGGGGTGATATAATAGTTTTTAAATATCCCAGGAACCCAAAAAGGGATTTTATTAAGAGGGTTATAGGCCTACCCGGCGAAACAGTGGAAATAAGGGACAGTGTTCTCTATATAAACGGAAAAAAAGTTGATCAGCCGTACCTGCCCAAAGGCCTGCGCTACGGCAGTTATGGACCGGTTAAAGTACCGGAAGGAAGTTATTTTATGATGGGCGATAATAGGAATAACAGTGAAGATAGTCGGGTATGGGGTACTTTGCCGCGGGAAAACATAGTAGGGAAGGCTATGCTGATATATTGGCCCCTGGCCCGTGCCGGAATGATAAAATGAATCAAGCTTATTCTCTTAAGGTGATTCCATGGAACTAGATACGGTGATTCAGTGGTTTCCCGGTCATATGGTGAAAGCCAAGAAAATGGTCCGGGAAAACCTAAAGGTTGTTGATATTGTGATTGAACTGGTTGATGCCAGAATTCCTTCCAGCAGTAGGAACCCTGACCTACAGGAAATAATTCAGGGCAAACCCCGGGTTGTAGCTCTCAATAAAGCTGACCTGGCCGACCAGAATCTTACAGAACGGTGGACCCAGGTTTTTGCCAGAGACGGATGTAATGCTATGGCCATAAATTCTACGACCGGGCAGGGGGTAGAGAAGCTTGTAGCATTGACAAAGAAAGCCGGCGAACCCGTTATGCAAAAGCTGGCCGCGAAAGGACGCAAACCAAGGCCTATAAGAGCAATGATTTTAGGTATACCGAATGTTGGGAAGTCGTCCTTAATCAACAAACTTGCCGGGAAAGGAGCTACCAGGACAGGGGACCGGCCTGGCGTAACACGGGGAAAACAGTGGATCCGGGTAGGCAGAGATATGGAATTGTTGGATACACCAGGAATCCTCTGGCCGAAATTTAACGACCCGGAAGTTGGGTTTAAACTGGCTGTGACGGGTGCGATAAAAGAAGAAGTAATAAACGTGGAGCAGGTTGTATTAAAACTGCTCAAATACTTAAAGGACATGCATCCGGAAAAATTGAAAGCCCGCTATAAGCTAGACAGTTTAAGTGAAAAACCGGTAGAAATTCTCGCCGATATAGGTGCCCGCCGGGGACTTCTGATACCGGGTGGACAGGTAGATATGGAAAAAGCTGCCCGTGTTATTCTGGCAGAATTCCGGGCGGGAAAACTGGGACGATTTACCCTTGATTTGCCTGGTAGTTAACGGAACGCGGCATATACATAGCTGCGTTGTTTTTTTTTTGCCAATTATTTGTTATCTAAAGAGAAAACTTATTTTTTCTGCAGGGTTTACCCGAATGTTAAAGAATAAATATTTATATAGAAACTAAAAAATGTCAACAGTTTTGGGGAGAGAGTTTCTTGGATATTTCAAAAATGAGCCTGGCTCTGATAAAAGAAAAAGTAAAAGAAATACGGAAAATACAGCCCGGTTTTTTGGAACTGATGGCGCAGGATTCCAGGACTGGCGTTAGAAATCTGTATTTAACCTGTAAAAAACGTCTGGAAGCTATGGAAAAAGAAAAAGAGCGGCTTAACGCTTTGCTTAAGTATGAAAGGGAGCTTTGGGCTGCTGGGTATACATTGGTTGCCGGTATTGATGAAGCCGGGCGCGGGCCTTTGGCCGGTCCAGTTGTAGCGGCTGCGGTAATCCTAAAGCAGGGGGATCTAATTGAGGGTCTGAATGATTCAAAAAAACTGTCACCGGAGAAAAGAAGCGAATTGGAGGAAGTAATCAAAGAAAGAGCCGTTGCTTATGGCATTGGTATAGTCAGTGAAACGGAAATCGACGAGATGAACATTTACCAGGCCGCTTTAAAGGCGATGCGTATTGCGGTGGCTAAAATTTCCTTGAAACCGGAATATTTATTGGTTGATGCAGTAACTATACCGGGGGTGTCCATACCACAAAAAGCCATTGTACACGGGGACGCTTTGAGTTGTTCCATTGCCGCAGCTTCGATATTAGCTAAAGAAACAAGGGATAGGATTATGACGGAACTGGACGCTTTATACCCGCATTACGGCTTTGCCCAGCATAAAGGTTATGCTACCGCTTTTCACCTGGAGGCTCTTAAAAAATACGGGCCATGTCCTGTGCACAGAAAAACCTTTGGGCAGGTCCGGCAAAATCCTACATAAATATACAAATATGTGTATAATGAAGTCAGTAATTTTGGCAATTTTCTTTTTTTAAGAAGGGATTTTTGAAATGAATATAGAATATATATTACCGTGTAAGTTTTTGTCTACTTTCACACTGCTTCCGGAGGATCTGCCATGAAACGGATTGCTCTATTTGACGCCAAACCTAATATGGTTGTGGGCAGAGACGTGCGGAGCAGGACAGGTCATTTGCTTTTAAAAAAAGGCGCTATCTTATCCGAAAAAAATATCGGTATGCTGGCCAGATATGGCGTTCCCATTATTTATATTGAAGACAACCTATCGGACAGTTCGGAGTCGTTGGCGCCGGTTAATGAAGTGCCGGATGTAATAAATTGGGAAACCAGGGTGAGGGCCGAACGGGTTGTGCAGAACATTTTCCGTGATGTCAAAATGGGAAATGTTATTAATTTGGCAAGGCCCAAAAAGGTTGTGGATGAAATTATCAATGAGTTACTTGAAAATGCAAATATAATCGGCAAGCTTTCTGATATCAGGATACTTGATGATTACACCTTTGCCCATTCTGTAAACGTGTGTGTTTTGGCGATTTCCATTGGCATCGCACTCAATTATAGCAGGCTAAGACTTAGAGAATTGGGTATTGGCGCTCTTTTACATGATATTGGAAAAACTAAAGTTCCCGATAGGATTCTACTGAAGCCGGCTAATCTCACTAACGAAGAGTTTGAGGAAATCAAGAAACATCCTATATACGGCTATGAATTGCTTAATAACCACCCTGACTTAAGTAGCAACTCTGCCAGAATATGCCTGCAGCACCATGAAAGGATTAACGGGGCAGGGTATCCATATAAGTTTAAAGGCGCCGAAATTCACGAATACAGCAAGATAGTTTCTATTGCTGACGTTTATGACGCTTTAACGGCGGACAGGGTTTATAAAAATGCCGTTTATCCTTATGAGGCCATAGAAGTCATAATTGCTTCCAGCGGAAACCATTTTGATTCCGATTTGGTCCGCCTGTTTGTAGAAAATATTTCTATTTATCCTGTCGGGTCCACTGTGTTATTAAATACAGGTGAGACAGCTGTAGTAACGCAGGTGCATAGAAGTTTTCCCATCCGGCCTGTGGTTAAGTTGTTGACCACAGCCGACGGAAAGCCTGTTAAAGACTTAAAAGAACTGGACCTGATGACAAATACAACCTTATTCATAAATAAAGTGCTTGATTTTAAGAATACCAAAAGACAATAAAGGTGACAGGTCAAAACAGTCGCCTTTTATAAAAACTTAAAGATTCGCAAAATTCTAAATTATGGCTATTAATTAGTCAACTCTGGGTTTAAATGGATATTTTTTATATCCGTCAGCTTAAAAAACTTTAGATGAAAGGAGGGGGAAAATGGGCGCTGGTTATGCGGTATTAGGAGTCATTTTGCTATGGGGTATTATATTCCCGACCTTGCTCTTATGGCTTTCGAGGTTGTTTCACCCCAAAAATCCAACACCGCAAAAACTTTTAACTTATGAGTGCGGTTTGGATACCCAAGGGGAAACCTGGGTACAGTTTAAGATTAGTTATTTTATGTACGCGTTAATATTTATTGCCTTCGACGTGGAAACTATTTTCCTGTATCCCTGGGCGATTAAATTCCAAAGCTTAGGTTTATTTGCAATAGTTGAAATGTTTATATTTATTGCCATATTGTTAGTTGGATTTTTCTATGCTTGGAAGGAAGGAGCGTTAGAATGGATGTAATTAAACCAAACCAAGTTGACGAATTGGTCAGGAACAATGTTGTTCTAAGTACCGTTGAAGCGGCATTCAACTGGTGCAGGTCGAGGTCCCTCTGGCCTTTGACATTTGGTTTGGCCTGCTGTGCTATCGAGATGATGGCTGCTGCAGATACAAGGTACGACCTTGCCCGGTTTGGGTCCGAAGTGTTTCGCCCCTCTCCTCGGCAATGTGACCTTATGATTATAGCCGGAACCATAACCAAGAAAATGCAGCCTGTAGTACTGCGGCTTTATGAACAAATGGCTGAACCGAAGTATGTTTTGGCTATGGGTAGCTGCGCAATAAGCGGCGGACCATTCGTTGACTCTTACAACGTTGTTTTGGGAGGAGATACCTTCTTACCTGTAGATGTTTATGTCCCTGGATGCCCACCCAGGCCCGAAGCACTCATCTACGGTATTATGCAATTGCGGGAAAAAGTTGCCAATCCAAAGAAAATTGCGAGGTTGAAGGCGAATGGCTAAGGTTATCGACCGTCAAGCTCTTGTGGGCGAGCTGAATAAAAAGTTTGGCGATTGTGCCGAGATATTTGAAGACAATACAAATCAATCCATAAAAGTAAAGCCTGATAAGTTGGTAGAAGTGATGTTGGAACTGAGGGACAACCCCGATTATGATTTTAAAGTTTTGATGAATCTCAGTTCTGTAGATTATCCAGAAAACTTTACCGTAGTTTACCATCTGAATTCGTTAACTCACCTGCATAAGCTAACTGTCAAGGTTGAACTGGACAAAGCAAATCCTCAGGTTCCTTCAATTACTTCTGTTTGGAATGCTGCCAACGTACAGGAGAGGGAAGTATACGACTTGATGGGCATAGTTTTTACAGGTCATCCCAACCTGAAGAGAATTTTATTGGCCGACGATTTTGTCGGTCACCCATTGCGGAAGGACTTTAAAATGCAAGCATAGGAGTAAGAACTGTGGATTTTAATTTCGGGATTGTAGAGGTGTAAAATAATGTTAAAAACACAAGAACTAACCCTGAATTTGGGACCTCACCACCCCAGTACCCACGGTGTATTCCGTTGTGTATTAAACCTTGAGGGAGAGTATATTACCAAGGCTGTAAACCACATCGGGTATCTGCACCGCGGACTGGAAAAACTGGCGGAATCCCGCACCTATACTCAGTTCATTCCTTATAACGGCAGATTGGATTATGTAGCAGGCATGCTTAATGAGTGGGGCTATGTCATGGCTGTCGAAAAACTTTTGGGTATAACTGAGGAGATCCCTGAAAGAGCGGAATATATCAGGGTAATTGTAGGAGAACTGCAGCGTTTGGCCAGCCACGCCATTTATTTTGCTTCCATGGCTCTTGACGTGGCCGGCGCTACCGCATGGTTTTATGGGTTCCGTGACAGAGATGAGATACTTGATGTATTGGAAATGGTTTCGGGGCAAAGGCTTATGCATAACTATATGAGAATCGGCGGTGTTGCCGCTGACCTGCCTGATGGTTTCGAGGAAAAAGTCAGAGCGT
Organism: Thermincola sp. GK-1; assembly: GCF_059412445.1. Lineage (NCBI taxonomy): Bacteria > Bacillati > Bacillota > Clostridia > Eubacteriales > Thermincolaceae > Thermincola > Thermincola sp. GK-1. The sequence continues at coordinate 122,064 of NZ_JBSQAT010000007.1, read as the reverse complement.
TGCTGGATAAGCTGCCTGCTTGTATTGAAGAATACGAAGGCATTTTAATTGGCAATGAAATATTTAAAGCCCGAACCATAGGAGTTGCGCCTGTTTCCAAGGAAATGGCCCTTGATTATGGATTTACCGGACCTAACCTTAGAGCATCGGGCGTGGATTATGACTTGAGAAGAGACGAACCTTACAGTGTTTATGACCGGTTTAAGTTTAACGTTCCCGTGCGGCAGGGCGGCGATACCTATGACCGCGTGCTGATCCGTATCGAGGAAATGAAAGAAAGCGTGAAGATTATCGAGCAGGCATTAAAAGACCTTCCGGATGGCCCGATTATGGCCAAGGTTCCGAAAGTTATCAAACCGCCTGTCGGTGAAGTTTACAGTCGTATTGAAAATGCCAAGGGGCATCTTGGCTTCCACATTGTGAGTGACGGTTCAACGAAGCCTTATCGTACTCGGATTTATTCACCTTGCTTCGTTAATGTTGGTATATTCCCTGAAATGGCTAAAGGGCTTCACCTGATGGATGCAGTAGTAGCCTTGGCATCACTCGATATAGTTCTGGGTGAAATCGACCGTTAAAGTTGAAAGAAAGACCAAAAAAATAGGGTTTATAGGGGAGAAGAAGCATGGAAAAATCTTTTTTTATTAATGTTGCTGACGCCCTAAGGAATTGGTTGACTAACAGCCTGGGTTTTTCTGCTACTGCCACAGACTTAATAACCACCGCTATCTGGACACTGGTTGTAATCCTCTTTATATTAATGAACCTAATTGTTCTTGTGTGGCTGGAAAGAAAATTCAGCGCTTTTTTCCAACAGCGTAGAGGTCCAAACCGGCTGGGGCCTGCTGGATTCCTGCAGTTCCCTGTGGACATCGTGAAGGTTTTGGGCAAGGAAGATATTATTCCCGCTGCCGCAGATAAAAGAGTGTTCAAGATTGCAAGTACCACACTTTTCATAACTGCTCTTCTTGCTTGGGCTGTTATTCCTTTGGGCGACGGAGTAATCTTGAAAGATATGAATATCGGGTTATTCTACTTTATTGCAATTGGTTCTACTTCAACAATTTCGTTTTTGATGGGTGGTTTCGCTTCCAATAACAAATACTCCTTGATTGGTGGTATGCGGACCGTAGCTCAGATGATCAGTTACGAAATCCCCATGGTATTTTCGCTGCTAGGCGTAGTGATGATGGTTGGTTCCCTGAAATTGAGCGATATAGTTGCTGCTCAAAAAAATATCTGGTTTATTATTCCACAATTAGTTGCTTTTGTGGTTTACTTTATATCCACTGTGGCGGAAACAAACAGGGGACCCTTTGACCTCGCAGAGGGCGAGCAGGAACTGGTTGCCGGTTATTTCACTGAGTACTCGGGAATTCGTTATGCTATCTGGATGATTGCTGAGTACGGAAACCTGGTAGCTGTCTCTATTATAGCCTCTATTATGTTCCTGGGTGGCTGGAATGCACCCTTTGGCTTGACCTTTATACCACCGTTTATTTGGCTCTTGCTAAAGATCTACTTCATGATCTTTCTGTTTATGTGGGTTAAGTGGACATATCCGCGGATCCGTATTGACCACTTAATGCACTTTGGTTGGAAGTTCCTGATTCCGGTTTCGCTAGCGAACATTCTGGTTACGGGAATCGGTATTTACGTTTATCGAATGATAACTGGTTAGGTGGTGATAGAGTGTTTGGACAAGGACTTATAAAAGGTCTCAGCATTACTTTGAAACACTTCTTTGAAAAGAAGATTACTCAGCAGTATCCCGAGGAAAGACCCAATTTACCGGACCGTTTCAAGGGTTCTTTCAAATTAAATGTTCCCAAATGTATAGCCTGTGGACTGTGTGCCAACGCTTGCCCCAACCATGTCATCGAAATTACCTCTGAAAAAGGTGAAGATAAAAAGAAAAAACTGACTGGATATAAGATGATGGTTGAGAGATGTTTATACTGCGGTTTTTGTGTTGAAACCTGTCCGACCAAGGCTTTACAGTGGACTAAAGAATTTGAAAATACGAAATTTTTCCGGGAAGATGTAAACTTGGACCTTTTCAACAGTTATGTTCCGTCCCCGGATGATGAAAAGCCTACTAAAGCCGACAGTGAAGAAAACGAGTCGGCTCAGGCCAGTTAGGGGTGAGATCTAGATGACTATTATGTTCTGGGTTATAGCCATAATCACATTAGGATCGGCTCTTATGATGGTTATGAACAGGAACATTTTTCATAGCGCTCTGTTCATGATCGTTACTTTTATCGGAGTGGCCGCAACCTACCTGATGCTTCAGGCAGATTTTATGGCGGCTGTACAGGTGCTTGTTTACGGAGGAGCTATTGCCATATTCGTAGTGTTCGGTATCATGCTTACCCAACGGGGAGATATGAAACAGTCCAACTTATTCTCCAAGCATGCTCCACTGGCAGCTATTGTGGCTCTGGCATTGATTGTTATCAACGGAGTTATGGTTCTCAAAACCAACTGGGCTGTAAGTAATGCAGCGCCTCCCACCGAGACTGTAGGCCCCATTGCTGAACTAATGTTGCAGAAATATGTCATTCCTTTTGAAGTAGCTGCAATTCTATTACTGGTTGCTTTGATAGGAGCAGTAATAATAGCGAAAGAGGTGAAAAAGACCTCATGATCGGATTGCAACATTTTTTGATTTTTAGTGGTACGCTTTTCTGTATAGGCCTTTTCGGCGCCTTGGCGAAAAGAAATGCCATTGCCATACTGATGGGTCTTGAATTAATGCTGAATGCTGTTAATATCAACCTCGTTGCTTTTTCAAGGTATATTACTACAGGCGACTTTACTGGCCAAGTTTTTGCAATTTTTGTTATTGCCGTAGCCGCAGCAGAGGTAGCAGTTGGTTTAGCCTTAATCGTAGCTATATACCGTGACCGGATTTCTGTTAACGTTGAAGATTTTGATTGGTTAAAATGGTAGATTATCTACTAACAAAGGTAGGTGCAAAGTAAACAATGATTGATTTCGCCATACAAAATGCGTGGCTGATTCCGCTTCTACCTGTATTATCCTTCGTATTAATCGTCTTCGTTTTAAAACCCTGGCCGAAACTCAGCGCAGCTCTATCAATTGCATGCATTTTAATTTCATTTGTTCTGGCGATAAGTGTAGGCCTGGGTGTTTTCCACGCGGAAAGCCCGATTACAGCGGAACACCCCTTTAAGCAAGCAGTCACGTGGTTTAGTATGCCGGGACTGGAAATCGAAATGGGGGTACAGATTGACCCGACATCGGCAATGATGTTGTTTGTCGTAACATTAATTGCTTCCTTGGTACAGATTTACTCCCTTGGTTATATGCACGGAGACCCGAACTTTTCCGTATTTTACTCCTACCTGTCATTGTTCGCGGCCTCTATGCTGGGTTTGGTTATTGCTCCCAACCTGTTACAGATGTTTATTTTCTGGGAATTGGTAGGTTTGTGTTCTTACCTCTTGATCGGTTTTTGGTGGCATAAATATTCAGCCCGTGAAGCTGCCAAAAAGGCTTTTATCACTACCAGAACCGGTGACTTCGGTTTACTGATGGGTATCCTGTTGTTGCAAATCAATTTCGGGACTCTCGATTTGCAAAAGCTAGGAGAAATGATCCCTAACTTTACACAGTACACCAGTCTTACAGCGGCTGGATTAACGGCTATTGCCATGATATTGTTCCTTGGTCCTATTGGTAAATCGGGTCAGTTCCCACTGCACGTTTGGCTGCCCGATGCCATGGAGGGCCCGACACCGGTATCAGCGTTGATTCACGCTGCTACAATGGTTGTTGCCGGCGTCTACCTGGTAGGACGTATTCTGGTTTTGTTTAAGACTGTACCTGCAGCCATGCTATTGGTTGCAGTAGTCGGTGGATTTACAGCCTTTTTTGCCGCATCAATAGCCTTCACTCAAATAGAGATGAAAAAGATCCTGGCTTACTCTACTGTCAGCCAGTTGGGTTATATGATGCTGGCCTTAGGTGCAGGCGGTTTGACAGCCAGCATGTTCCACCTGATGACCCATGCATTCTTTAAGGCGTTGATGTTCCTCGGTGCAGGTAGTGTTCTCCACGCTATGCATAATGAGGCTAACATTTGGAAGTACGGCGGCTTGAAGAAAAAGATGCCGATTACTTACTGGACCTTTTTCATAGGTTGTCTGGCTATTGCAGGGATTCCGCCCTTTGCAGGATTTTTCAGTAAGGACCTGATATTGGAAACAGTATTGGCCAACTCTTCTTTCCATCATGCAACCGGTCCCTATGCGGGAGCCTATTCAATACTGTTCATTTTGGGCACATTAACGGCAATGATGACTGCCTTCTATATGTTCAGGATGTTTTTCATTTGCTTCCATGGCGAGCAAAGAGACAGCCATTTCCATCCCCATGAAGCGCCCTTTTCCATGGCTTTACCGCTGGTTGTATTAGCAGTGTTGTCAGTGGTTGGCGGATGGGTTGGAACTCCCTGGACACACGGAGCCGAGAATTTTGCTTATTACATCCGGTTTGGCGAATATGAACCAATTCATGCTAATGTTCCGCTGATAGCGTTGTCCGTTGCTGTGGCACTAATCGGTATTATCGGCGCCTTCATGGTATACGGTAGAAAAACCGTTATGGAGGAACCACTGGCCAAGCTGGGCATAATCTACAAACTGTCTTACAACAAATTCTATATTGATGAAATTTACCTCTGGCTAATCCATAATATTCTGGACGGGGTAGGTAGGATTCTGTACTGGGTTGACATTGTAATCGTTGACAATATTGTTAACGGTGTAGGATTAGCCGCAAAGATTCTTGGCAGTATCCTGAGAAGAACTGAAACAGGAAAACTGCAGCATTATGCTCTGGTCCTGTTTGCTGCGGTGGTAGTTATCGTTTTGGTCCTGGCTTTTAACGGCGATTCCACTACTGCAGCTGCCCTGTTGTTAGGAGGTGGCAGGTAATGGATTTCCCGATACTGACGACGATTTTACTGGCGCCAATAATCGGTGCCCTGATAAACGTTTTCATACCCAAGGAAGAAGCAAAAACCATTAAAATAGTTTCTGCTATTTCCACCTTCATTTCCCTTGCTCTGACCGTTGTGATTTTTGTAATCTATTACAAAAACCACCTCGGTGGCGGCTACCAGTTTACCGAAACAATTCCCTGGGTGCCTGATTTAGGTGTAACTTATGCTCTGGGGGTTGACGGTTTAAGTTTACCATTGCTGTTACTGACCAACCTGATTGGTTTTACGGCAGTTTACTCCTCATGGAGTATCGACAACAGGCCGAAAGAGTTCTTTATCCTGTTGCTTATCCTGATAGCCGGTGTAATGGGAACATTTATTGCCCGTGACCTGTTCATATTCTTCCTCTTCTATGAAGTAGTGGTTATTCCCATTTACATCATGGTTATCATCTGGGGTAGTCAGAGTAAGCAAAAACCGGTTACCAAGGAATATGCTGGTATGAAACTTACTATTTACCTGTTGATAGGTAGCGCTTTCCTGTTGGCCGGTCTGATTTGGATGTATGTTACCGCTGCTGACATACTGGGCGCTCCGACCTTTGCCATCGACCAATTGGCTAAGGCCAACTTCAGCTATGAATTCCAGGTAGTTGTGTTTGGTATGATGGCTTTTGGTTTCACCACGCTGTTGTCCATGTTTCCGTTCCATTCCTGGTCACCTGACGGTTACGCCGGCGCGCCGACTGCAGTCAGTATGATTCACGCCGGAGTATTGAAGAAAATCGGTGGCTACGGTTTAATCAGGATTGGCTTATTTGTTCTTCCACTCGGTGCCAAGTTCTGGGCTCCCGTGATTGCCATCCTTGCTGTAGGAAACGTAGTATACGCCGCGTTAATCTGTCTGGCTCAGAAAGATATGAAATACGTTGTCGGTTATTCATCGGTGAGCCACATGGGCTTCGTACTGATCGGGGTTGCTTCCCTGAATATTATCGGTCTCAACGGAGCAGTTGCGAACATGTTTGCGCATGGTGTAATGTCAGCTCTGTTCTTCTCTATGATCGGTTTCCTCTATGGAAGCACCCATACCAGGTATATTCCTGACTTGGGCGGTCTGGCCCACCAGATGCCGCGTGCAGCCGTAGGATTTGTAATGGCCGCTATGGCTTCCGCCGGTCTGCCGGGATTAGTTAGCTTCGTTCCTGAGTTCACGGTTTTCGTAGGAGTTTTCCAGGTGCCTGAATACAGGGCCTTGGCTATAATAGCTCTTACCGGGGTAATTTTGGGCGCTGTCTACGTGCTCAGAATGGTGGCCAATGTACTCTTCGGACCCAGGAAAGAAGAATTCGACCACCTGGAAGATGCCAAAGGTCCGGCCATGGTACCGATTGTTGTTCTTGGTGCCGCTCTGGTACTCTTCGGCGTATTCCCCTCCTTAATTATGGACATGGTTAACTCCGGCATGGCGCCGATAGCTGCCAAACTTGCTGAGGCCGTTAAGATAGGGGGGAACTTCTAATGGCTGGGATCAATTACGGCTTATTGAGCGTAGAAGCATTAACAGCCCTTCTGGCATTAGTTGTACTGGTTGTGGGCCTGCTGGTTCCGAAACAGTCAAGGTACGGCCTGGGATACTTGATTACTTTTGGTCTGGCGGGAATTCTGGCTTTTACCTTTACCCAGTACGGTATTAATTCTTCAACTCTTAACAAGATGTTCATTCTGGATGACTTTGCAGTATACTTCAAGCAGTTATTTCTTGTTGCCGCAATTCTGGTATCGATGGCTTCCGTGCAATATGTAAAAAAGATGGAATATTATTACGGTGAGTTCTATGTGCTCATTGTATTTGCCACACTTGGCATGATGCTCATGGCTTCTGCCGGCGACCTGATTACCCTGTATCTTGCCCTGGAGCTTATGACTATTACCTTCTATATCCTGACCGGATTTAAGAAAGAAGATCATAAGTCTGCCGAAGCAGGTGTTAAATACCTGATTCTCGGGGCAATGTCGTCAGGTATTCTCTTATACGGTTTGAGCTTGGTTTATGGTTTTACCGGAACAACTATTATTGCTGATGTTGCTACCAAAATTGCCGGTAACGGTGCGGAACCGGCTGTAGTACTGGGACTGGTTTTACTGGTAGCAGGATTTGGTTTCAAGATTTCCTCCGTACCTTTCCAAATGTGGTCGCCGGATGTATACGAAGGAGCTCCTACTCCGGTAACGGCATTCCTAGCTGTTGGTTCTAAAGCAGCTGCCTTTGCCGCTATCCTCCGGGTGTTCCTCGTAGCATTCCCGGATCTGGCCGTACACTGGAAAGTGCTGTTTGCGGTTCTTTCAGCCCTTACCATTATCATTGGCAACCTGGTGGCTATTCCGCAGACTAACATCAAGAGAATGCTTGCCTACTCCAGTATTGCGCAAGCCGGATATATTATGACCGGTCTTGTAGCAGCCAATGAACTTGGTGCTAAAGGCGTTGCCTTCTACGGTATGCTTTATGTTTTTGCTACAATCGGCGCTTTTACAGTTGTTATGAATTTTTATGCGAAAACCGGTAGTGATGAAATTAAGGATTATGCCGGATTGGCCCAGAGATCACCTTTGATGGCTGCAGTCTTAACCGTTTGCTTGCTGTCAATGGCCGGTATTCCTCCATTGGCCGGTTTCGCCGGTAAGTTTTACCTGTTTTCCGCTGTTGTAGGGCAGGGTTACCTTTGGTTGGCCATTATCGGTCTGATTATGAGTATGGCGTCTGTATACTACTATCTGTCGGTAGTTAAAGTAATGTATATGGCTGATCCTGCTGATAACAGTGCAATACCCATCAACGCTGCATCAAAATTCACTCTTATAGCTTGCCTAGTCATTACTGCTTACCTGGGTGTTCGACCCGCAGAGTTGGCTGCCCTGGCCAATAAAGCTGCGGCAGCGCTCTTTAGCTTAATGTAATAGACGGGAGTGAGGGGCCTGGTTAATCAGGCCCCTTTCTTTGGAGGTAAAAATGAGTAAAGCAAGGTTGGAACTTGGTCGGAAAGGTGAAGAGTTGGCTGCAGAATATTTACAAAGGAAAGGTTTTCGCATAATTAAGCAAAATTACCGCTGCTTTTTTGGGGAAATTGATATTGTTGCAGTCGATAAAGAATATCTTGTTTTTGTTGAAGTCAGGACGAAGTCATCTGCCAAGTTCGGTACGCATGCCGAATCTATAACTTCCAGGAAAATCCAGAAAATTCGCCGGGTAGCCGAATGCTTCCTCACATGCTTTCCCGAACAGGTCAACAGAAAAATGCGTTTTGATTTTGTTGGTGTAAACCTGAAGTCGGACAAACCGCAGATTGAACATTACGCGGGAGTGTTTTAATATTTTTTTCTTAAAAAAAAGGAAAAACAGCCGGATCAAATATATTATACCGCGTGTGTATAAAAAGGTGGTGGATGTGAAATGCTTGCGGCAGTGAACAGTGCAGTAGTTGTAGGTCTACAGGCTGTTCCGGTTACTGTGGAAGTTGATGTTTCCAACGGTCTTCCTTCATTTGAGGTCGTAGGAAGTAATTCCAGATGCCGAAAAATTTAAACATCTAATGTATTAGGAAGATTGCGTGTAATGTAAAAAGTTTTATCTTTAGCTATTTCAATCCTTGGGAAAAAGGATTTGATAATAGCCTTTTTCTTTCTGTTAGGAAGATTAGCCCAATTTTCCATTAGTTCTTTTAGCTGCCCCATAATTTTTTGAGGTGATTCTACTTTGACAATAGATTTATTGTAGAGAGCTTTTTTCTTATTTAGCTCCGTTTTAATGGATTTTATTTCACGTTCAGTCCGTTCATAATGTCTTGAATATAGAGCAGGGGATAGGCCGTTTTGATAATCTTCATCCAGTTTCATAAGAAAATGTTCTTTTTGTTTTAACTTCTTCTCCAAAGAGGCAATTTGATTTTTTAATTGGTCTTCATTGTTAGATAATCTTTTGTCACGATCCTTTGCCATGGCCATAACTATATTCTCATTTTCGACCAGTTTCTTCAGTTCACCGATAATAATGTCATGGATAAACCATCCTCGTTGCTGGTGCCGGCACTTGGGAATATTTTTACGACCTATACATACATAGATTGGATATTTGGTGTAAAGTTTTCGCTCTCCGCTTGCTAGAATCTTAACACTACTGGCCATTTCGCCGTACATCCTTTTTCCACATTCATGACAATATAATTCAACAAGGTAGTCATTATCCCGCGGTTTACTAACTTTATGGGCCCGGTTTGGTTGTATGCCTTGATGAACTTGATTCCATAATTCAATTGTTACTATTTGAGGCACTTGGGCAGGATACTCTTTCCCTTTCCAAGTGAGTATACCAATATAAAGTTTATTATTTAAGATCCTTCGGATTGTTGTATGATGGTACTTAGTTCCTCTTTTCGTTTTTAAGCCACGCCCATTTAAAATGTTGGCTATTTCCTGATACGACATATTTTTAACCCGCATTTCAAATATTTCTCTGACCAATTCAGCCTCTTCAGGTATAACAATAAACTTACCTCTTTTAGAATCAAGGCCAAGAGTGGCTAAATAGCCTGGTGCATATCCCTGTTCTGCTTTTATATCTCTGCCGTAATTCAGGCGCTCCCTTGTATACTCATATTCTTCACGAGCCATGAACAATTCCATGCGAATGGCGCGGCGATCAGCAGGGTTAGAAGGGTCATATATCCTATACGGGGTGACTATATAAATGCCATAGTGTATTAAGGTATCATAAATTATACCGGCGTCAGTAAAGTTGCCACGTCCTAAGCGGGATATTTCCCGGACTGCAATAGCTTGATATTTACCGGATGGAATAAGTTTATAAATTATTTTGCTAAATACGGGGCGCCCTTCTATTGTATCAGCAGAACCTATCTCCGGTAGCACTTCACGATTAGGAATATTATAACGGTCGCAGGTTGCAATGAGAAGCTGAGTCATGCTGGTCAGACAATCTTCGCCGGTTTCTTTTTCACGTTCAATGTCTTCCCGTGATTTTCTTGGATAGACAATAGTATTCTCAATATTGTAAGAATTTACAATGGATGACATATGTTTTCTTGCTCCTTTTACTATTTTTGTCGAATTAGGTGTGAAATTTGTATGAAATTTCTCCCTTGTCCCATATCAATTTGAATGATAAAATAATTGTACAGTCCGAACAGTTGTTCTCTAAATATAGTTAATGATTTCTATACACGCCTCTACTAAACCTGGTTCAGAGAACAAAGTCTTTAAATAGAGTAGGGGAGATGATGCGGGTGTCACACAAAAAACCAGTTTTCCATGAGGACCTTGGTCCTGGGATTGAGAAGTTTGAAACAGATGAAGTAATAATAATAAACACTTTATATAAACAAGAACCCCAATAACAACTGGGGTTCTTTTATTGTTTTTGACCTATTTGTTCAGTAAGTTTCATAGCAAGCTGGATACATTTCTTAACCTGCTCCGGAGTTAGACCTTGTTCATCTAGTTCTCTGGAAAGTGTAATCCATGGCATGTTTTTTTGGTTAGCAATAAATTCTTTTTCCTTGTCAGAGAGATGGTTTTTGTATGCTTCAACCAAGATTCCTGGTTTATCTTTTTCTTCTATTAAGTATGCTGGGTCCAGATTAAGTGCATCGGCAATTTTCTTTAAGGCTTTTAGGGATGGATTTTGTCTGCCGGCCTCGATCATGCCTATATATCCGTCGCTCAAACCTGCCCGTAGTGATAACTCTCTCTGAGAGAGACCTCTCATTTCTCTGGCTGCTTTTATCTTCATGATAAGATTTTTGGAGACCTCTTTTGTCATGTTATTCTCTCTCCTTCTACCCCTTCAATCCAAGAGATATTGCTATAACTTAACTGTTATGCTCATAAATTATACCTATATTCATGTTCTACTGCTAATTATACCAAAGCAAGCTTAATTTAAAAAATGGAAAATTGTGAAAACACAAAAATACTCATAAATAATAGTAAAATTTCATAATATATATTGACATGCTAAGTATATATTAGTATAATCTAAGTAAATAATGATAGTGAAAGGGGATATATGTAAAGTGTTTTTTACCCTAATACACTATTTTTTTGCCCAACATACTAATAAATACTTAGCAACAAGAAACACAACAAGATAAGTGGAGGTGAGCAAATGACCAAAGATCATGTTAAACTGAGAGCAAATTTAGGAAAAATCATTAAACGCCATAGGGTACTAAAGGACATGGAGGCAGCGGACGTAGCTAACAAAGCAGAAATTAATTACCAGTATTACCTTGATATTGAAAAAGGGCGGCATAACCCATCACTTAAAATGCTCTGTATGATAGCTGTTGCTTTGGGGGTGTCGCTTTGGGAACTGGTTAAGGAGGCCGAGGAAGATGTCAGCGAGCCAGACGGTGATCCAAGCGAATCAGACGAAACAGACCTATGAAACTCCTCGAATTGTTTATCATGATATTTATGATAAAAATCTTTTTTTACAAGGCATTCGATTATTGAATGATACCATATATGAGCTTGAGATTGATAAAACCTTAACAAAGGGGGGGATAGATTGCGAAAGCTAATTCAATATTATAAGGTCTGGCGTGCAAAACGGTTGGCTGAAAAAAGGCGGCGAGAATGCTGGCAGTATTTTTTTCATAACGGAGCCATCCGGTAAAGAGTGAAGGTTTATTAAAAAAATCTTAGAAAGGGTGATTTTATGCTTCAATTTCAAGAACAACTAAAGGCTGCTATTCTTGCAGCCAACAGGGAGCTTATCGAACAGACCGACATTGACGGGATGATTAAAAAGATTCAGGAACAGCCCGGGAAAATCAGGGTTCAAAAAAACAACGTTACTGCTTTGAGTCAGCAGCTGAAAAATGCCAAGAACAACCTTATGGCTGCTGAAGGAATCCTTATGGCCGAGATTAATGCCGAAACAATCGAAGAAAATGGGAAGATTAAGGCCAGATTCTCAAATGATGTAGCTAGGAAAGCAGAATTGGCTCTGAGACAACAGACGGACCCCGATTACTTGGCAGCGTTACAAAAATACCAGGCTGCTGAAGAAGCATATAACGCAGCATTATTTGACCTTGAAATGTTGCAGGATGAATTTGCTGCAATAAGGACAGCCGGTGAATTGTTGGTTACCAAGCTGAACTTGCTTGCCTGCAAGTAAAAGGGGTTTGGACTCCAGCACCTATAATTAACAAAAAAGAAATAATTAACAAAAAAGAAAGGATGATTTATATGAGTACATCATTAGCCACTCTTGATCAGGCCAAGGTTGATATGATTTTAGCCAATATTGACACCACGGGATTGACACCGGAAGAAAAACAAGAATTGGCACTAGCACTTGCTGACGATTATGAAACCAGCAAACAGGGGTTTAACTTTAAGCCTCAGCGGTTCAAAATTAACAAAGATAACCAGACTTTTATGGATCCGCTGGGTCAGGCGCATGATGAAATTAAAGGTGTTGTAGTATTTAAGCAGATTACCAGGGGTTACTGGGATAAAACTAACAAGGAAGATAAAATCCCTATATGCAGCTCTTTTGATGGAATTAACGGTACAGACCGCGAAGGAAATGTAAGACCATGCGTAACCTGCCCAAACAACCAATGGGGGTCCGCTTCAACGGCGGAAGAACAACGTAAAGGTAAGGCTTGCAAGGAAATGCGCAGAGCATTCATTATCCCGACAGGACAGTTTGTACCGATTATGATTACTTTGCCTCCAACGTCATTGTCTGCGTGGGATAATTTTTGGAGTGCCAGAATTACCCAGGGCATACCTGACCTTGCAGCCGAGGTTATTTTGGGGTTAGTTCCCGGCAAAGTCGGTGGTTATGATGTTTCCATTATTAAACCGAAAAACGGGAATAGGGTCGGGCCTAAAGACATGCTGGAACTCAATAAAATTAAGAAGCAGTTTGCTGGCTCCTGGGCACAAACGGAAATTACTTCCGACGATTACGATGAAACAGAAGGTTCTACTGGCAGTATAGGCCAGACACAGACTACAATAACCGTTGAGGATGATGGGGAGCCTTATTAATAAGGCTCTCCATCCCCCAGGGGCGGGTTTAAGGAAAGGGTGGATTGCCTTGATTGAACTTGAAGTGAAAGTCTACGGTGAGCAGGTTAATATTCCGGGAATAGGCATTATTAACTTTGACGAACGAGAGATTTTTATATCTAACGCTAAACTGTTTGCAAGGTTGTTTCCAAAGGGCACCGAAGGGCTGGTAATTACGCGAAGGGATCTGTCATACGAACCGGTATATCCTATTGCTGTCAGTGTAGTGAAAGATGAAGTGAAGTTTGAGATATATATGAGTGTGTCTGAAGTTAACCAATATTACGGATATTACGGAGAGGAGGTTCAGGATGGAACGCAGGATAGAACGGCAGATAGTGGAATTCGAGATTTTGAACTTTACCAGTCACAAGAAAACGATAATCAAACCTGCTAAAGCAGGGAAGCTGACCGTTCTTGTTGGTCCTAGCCGCAACGGCAAATCAAACATAATCCGGGCCTTCCGGAAGTTGTTCTATAATATCCCTGCCGGTGATGGGTTTATACGCAAAGGCGCCAATGAGTGCATCCTGATAGCCAAGTATGATGATGGGCACATGGTCAGGTACCGTCGTACAAGGGGCGGAATTAGCCGATATACAATCACTTATCCGGATGGCAGAGTGGCAGAATTTGATGAAGGCAGAGAAGGTTGCGTACCACTTGAAGTACAGGAAATAACGGGCGTAAGGCCATTACTAATAGCCGGGATTGAACCATTATACATTAACATTGCAGAACAGTTAGACGGTCCGTTTATGGGTACCAAGAACACTACCGCCCCGGCCCGAGCAAAGGTACTTGGTAAACTGGCCGGAACGGAAGAAATAGACTATGCCGGGAAGTGTTTGGGTGCTGATATCTACCGTAGGAAGCAGGATGAAAAACGGCTGGAATTGCAAGTTAAGGATCTGGCAGAAAAGATAAAGGAATATGACCACCTGGAAGAGTTAGACGCAAAGATAAAGGCTGTTGGGTTGATTTTGCAGCGGATAAAGAAGTTTACAGCGTTTCGGAACAGGCTACAGGAATTGCTGACCCAAAGAGAATGTTTGCAGATAAAGATTAAGTCGGAGAAGGAACGGCTTGCTGGCACAAAGTTTGTTGAGGACGCCGAACTCGCAGTAATGGAGCTGGAGCAGTTGCAGATTCGCAGAAATAATCTTAAGTCCCTGGTTAGCCGGAGGGATGGATTATTATCAGCTATTAACGTAGCCAAAGAGATTATAAAAACTACTGCAGGGATATATGATGCGGGTATCATTGTAACTGAAGGAGAGCAAAAAATAGTCCGGAAAAACAACCTTCAAAAGCTACTTAGGCAAAGGACAGAATTGCTTAAAGCCATTGAGGAAGCCAAGGCGATTGTGACTAATACGGAAACACTGGCCCAGGCCGAAGAGGCTCTGAGCAGGGCAGACAGGAACAAAGTTAAGCAGATTAATTTGATGGAACTTGTGAATGCCAGAAATGTGGTTAGGAAAAATATTGCTTACACTCAAAAGGTTTTGACGGATACAGCCGGATTGATACATGCTGAGGCTCTCCTGAAACAGGCCGAAACGAACAATCAAAACAGATTGGCACTAATGAAGTTAAGGCTCCAGAAAAACCAGACTTTACGCCTGATTCAGTCAGAAAAAGAATCACTTGCCAGGGCTACGGAGAAAATTGAGAACCTGCAAAGGGAATATCTTGAAGCTCTAAAGCAGCATAAAATTTGCCCCACTTGCGGGGCCGAAATTAATCCGGAAAAGTTAAAGGAGGTAATCTAAAATGTTGGATAAAATCAACCTGCTTAAATCTGCTATAGAGAAAGGTAAGACTGAGAGAACCAGGGCGGAAACCAACCTGGAAACATATGAACAGCAGCTTCAGAAAGTGGATGAAGAAATCAGGGCTCTTGATGTTGAACCGGAGAATGCCGATGCTGTTATTGCTGAACTGGATGAACAGATTGCAAAGGATCTGGCCGAAGCTGAAAAACTTATCCCAGCAAAATATCTTGGGGTGATGTAGTGGGGTGATGTAGTTATGATGATTCCAAAAGGAACTGCAACTGTTGATTTACCGGTGCTAATTGATTTGATTCAGAAAAGTGATGAATTTGCCAACTTAAAAAGGCGGTTAGGATGGACCGGTGACTTTTCCGAAGAACGATACGTTGTCACAATCAACTTAAATAAAGTGAAGGAAGCATTACAGGATATCATAGTAGACGCAATTTTGTGCCGGATGGATTGCGAAATCGGGGTTTCTGATATAGATAGCGTTAAATGGTATGAGGAAGGAGGCCAAACTGATGACCCTCCAACAACTTGAAAACATAGTCAATCAAATGCAATCTGATTATACTAAGCAATTTGGAGCAAGGGAAGCTCTTCGGGAACAGCACAGGGAAGCAGAGAACGAACTCTTCCAGGCTAAGGATGATATCCGAAACTGGGAAGCAGAGAAGCTCCTTTGCGCTGAAGCTGCCGAATATGCCAGGGCCCAAACGGTGGCCCATGTTGAGCAAATTGTTACTGCTGGGATGCAAACGGTTTTCACTGAGGATAATTGCAGGTTTAAGGTTGACATGAAAATGTACTCCGACAGCCCGGCAGCTTACTGGTTGATTGTTGATGAATCCGGAGAACACAATGTCGAGCATGTACCGGAGGATGATGGCGGGGGTGCTGTTGACGTTGTTTCAACAGCCCTCAGAACGGCCCTGTTAAAGTTGTTCAACTGCACCGGACCGGTATTCTTCGATGAAGTAGGTAAACACATTGACCTGAGACAGATCAAGAATTTTGCCTATTTCATTAAGGAGTATGCTGCTCGGACCAATAAGCAGGTATGGTACGTTACTCACCATACAGCTATAGCCGATGTAGCCGATGTTGTTTACGAAGTGACCAAGAAGAACGGTATAAGTGAGGCGGTGAGGCAGTGAGTTTTATTATAATACACATTACCGACAGTCATATACAAGGCATTAACCCAAAGGGCAGAACAGACAATTTTGCTGAATCAATGAAGGCCAAGTTTCGAGAAGTGTTCTACATGGCCCAAGAGATGATTAAACCGGGTACAAAGGTTATTATAGTTCACAGTGGCGACTTGTTTAATATTCCAGATCTGTCGGATTCGGTAGCGGGGGATTTTGCGGAGCTGTTTCTGGAATCACCGGTACCCATGTATGTAGTACCAGGGAACCATGATGAATTCGTACATAACCTTGATACCATTTACCGTACTAAGCTTGGATTGTTAGATAGGACTAGGATAATAAAGATACTGGGCAGAAAACCGGAGATATTTGACCTTGGTAATTATGCGGTTCAACTGACTGGGCAGGGTTATCATACGAACATGGATTTAAACGGAGAAGATTATATGGCGCCTAAATCAAATATGACATCGGTTGATAATGTTTGGATTGTTCATGCAGTACATGGAATGTTGACGTCAGAGCCGATACCTGGAGCTCACACCACTATCAAGAACTGCAAAACCAATGCTGATGTTATACTCGCTGGACACCTACATAGAGGCTTCGGATTGTTTATAAGTAGAGATGTGGATGAAACTATCGCAATGCATTGTCCGAGGGGACAAATTTACAAGGATGCTGGCGAAACCCTTTTCTGCAACCCCGGAGCCATGGCCCGGGTAGAGGCAGATCCGGAGGAAATGGTCAGACCGGTACAGGTGGCAATCTTAGAATTCACCGATAGGCAGGTGGAAGCAAGACTAGTAAGACTGCAATCTGCTAGGCCGGGCAGCGAAGTCCTCTCCCGGGAGCATATTGTTAAAGTTACTGAACGTGAAGAGAATATGAAGAAATTCCTGAACCTGTTGAATCAGGAAGGCGAAATGCGATTCTTGTCGGTGCAAGAGATAATCAAGGATCTGTCGGAAAGGAAAAAGCTACCGAAGGGTTTAGTGGATGATTTGCTTAGGAGAATAGCCAAGGCCAGGGAAGAACTGGGCAGGAAGAAGGTGGGCTAATATGTGTACCTGCGCAGAGAAATTGGCCAGAAAAATATCTCAACAAAACAGTAAGCACGGTAGAAATGCTCGCGTTACACTTTCGTTATATATAGAAGTTTACGTAAGACCGTATACACTGGCAAAAATCGAGTGGTATAGGCCAGAAAAGGAAATAAGGTTATCCAAAAAAGGAACCAGCGAACACATTTACTTTAACTATTGTCCGATTTGTGGTGAAAAAATGCCAAAAAGGTATGAATCTGTCATTGTAGTTGAATGAGGCCAAGGAAGAACTGGGCAGGAAGAAAAGGTGGAGTAAATGGTAGCCAGAAAGAGGAAAACCCAGGCTGTAGTTGAAACCGAAAAAGTCACCGGTACCGTTAGCCGAATCCGCTTTGGCCCCACTCCAGATAACGGCTTTACAATATTAGATGTGGTAATAGATAGGGGAGATTTTGGCGAATCAATCTATAAATTCGTTGGCAATACCACGGGGATCAGGGAAGAGGATGAAGTTGAATTCGAAGGATATTGGCACAATGACCCTAAGTGGGGTAAGCAGTTTAAGTTTACGGCTTACGATATCAAGATGCCGACTTCCAGGGCAGGCATTACCTCCTATCTCACATCAACCTGCTACGGTATAGGCTATGTCAAAGCCAATGCGATATATGATACACTCGGCGAAAATTGCCTGCAGGTTATTCAGGAGCAGGGCCCCGGTTGTCTGCTACAGATAAAGGGGATAACTCCGGAAATGGCAGAGGAAATACATAAACATCTCACGGCAAATAGTGTGTTGGCGGAGCTATCGGCTCTTATTTGCCGTGACGGAGTTACCCCAAACCTAGCAGTTAAAATATATAATGCTTTTGGGCAGAATGCTATTAAGGTAGTAAAAGAAAATCCTTACGTTATAGCAGACTTTATCCACGGGGTAGGTTTTAAGACAGCAGATAAGATTGCTTACTCCGTGGGGATACTGCCCAACGACCCCTGCCGGGTGGAAGCGGCACTGGAATACGCTATAAATGAAGCCGGGAATGACGGACACTGTTACCTTAGACCGAGAGACACGATACCTGCGGTAAAACAACTTTGCGGTAATGGGGCAGGAATTGAAACGGCAGACGTGGCGGCAGCATGTCAAAGGCTTATAACCAAGGAGAGGGTTATCAGGGAAGGTGACTGCATTTACCCGAAACACCTGTATGAAGCAGAGGTTAGTCTGGCACAGAAAATGCGGTTAATGGCTAACCGGCCTAAATTGGAAGCTATGGATATTGATAAAAGGATCGCTGACTTTGAACAGGAGATAAATATTGAATATGCTCCGGAGCAGAGGGCAGCGGTCAGGATGGCGGTAGTTGAACCATTAAGCATCATTACTGGTGGCCCCGGGACAGGTAAGTCTACGGTAATCAACGGAGTAATAAATATATGGAAACAGTATAATGTCGGAAAACGGATTTACCTTGCAGCTCCAACAGGCAGGGCAGCTAAGAGGATTACTGAAACCACTGGAATCGAAGGACTAACGATTCACCGGCTGTTGAAGTATAATCCCGGTTACGGTGAATTTATGCACAATGAATTAAATCCTCTTGAACCCGGACTACTGGTAGTGGATGAATTTTCTATGGCAGACATTGAATTGTCTGATGCCCTATTTAGGGCGGTACCAAAAGAAATGCAGGTTATTCTTGTTGGTGACGTTGACCAGCTCCCCAGCGTTGGCCCAGGAAGTGTACTTCGTGATTCTATTGATTCTAAGGTTATTCCTACTACGTTCCTTGAATATAACTACCGGCAGGCCCAGGGTAGCAATATTGCCTTGTATGCTCATCAGATAAGAAAAGGTCAGGATATTCCATTATTCGGACCCGATGCAAACCAAAAAGATTATCTTTGTAGGATAGTAGATGATGCGGACAAAGCGGCTGAACTGGTTATCGAAGAAGTAAAAAAAGCTGTAAAGCAGGGTTGCGGTATCATGGATTTCCAGGTACTCTCACCTATGCGAAAAGGATCCGCTGGGGTTAATAACCTGAACATGTTGATCCGTGATGTGGTAAACCCGGAAACGCCGGAGAATAAGACAAAGAGTTTGTATCGACTACAAGACAAGGTAATGGTTATCAAGAATGACTATGACAAAATGGTGTTTAACGGTGACATTGGCCAAGTGGTAGCGATAGGAGAAGAGAATATGGGTGATGGGCCGATAGAAGGGGTTTACATCAACTTTGACGGCAGCGAAGTATTTTTCCCTTATAGTGACTTAGAGATAGTTACCTTAGCCTATGCCAGTACAATTCACAAAAGCCAGGGTTCTGAGTTTTCGCTTGTAATTATGCCGATAGTAAATCAGCATTACATCATGCTACAGCGGAATTTAATCTATACGGGAATTACCAGGGCAAAGGACAGGTTGGTGCTAATAGGGCAGGAACTGGCGATAAAGAAGGCCATTAAGAATGATGTGATCTCAGAGAGATTCAGCCGGCTGAAAGAAAGGTTAAGAGGTTAAGGGGAAAATAACTTTATTGTTTAAGTTTTTACCCGTTTTAAAAAGACAAGCAGACTAACTCATTATAGTGTACACAAGAATAGATTATAATATTCCTTTTTTTTAGATTTTTATGCTCATAAATAATTAACAAAAAGGGTGGTATCATGAATAAGACCAGACCCCCGCCAGAAAGAGTTGATGTTAAGTGATATATGTTGATTGGTTGGGACATTTAATGAGTTGAAATAGCCCCAAAAAAACTTATCAAAATAGTCCAGGAAGCACCATATCAAAAAGATAATCCTTTTAAACCAAAATTAAAAAGGGGAGATTTCTATGGACAAGCTCAGTTTTGAAACTCTTGCAAACGGAGCAATGCAGGAGAGGTTTGAAGATGTTCTCCAGGAAGTACTGGACAATATTGCAGACCCTAACACCGAAGCAAAAAAAGTTAGGAAGATAACATTAACGCTGTCATTTCACCCGAACGAAGACAGGGTTTTTGTCAATGTAGATTTTACAGTAAAACCATCTCTGGTACCGCCTAAGTCAGTTGAAACCAAGCTGATTATTGACCGGGATTCTAAGGGTAAGGTAGTGGCTGCTGAGGTAAATCGGCAAATTCCCGGACAGATGGCCATAGATGATCTGGTAAAGGACAACGGTAAAGTTGTTCAGATGCAAAAATAAAAACTAATTAAAAATTTAAGGGGGAACCGTACATGATAAAAGAGGCTTTACAGTATATCGTTGGATTGGCCCAGGATGAAATATTAGAAGTTAATGGACGTCAATATTCACGGAACCAGTTACATCCTGTTAAGCCATCCCAACCGGAACCATTGGAAGTAAGTAGCCTAACTTCTATCGTTGACTACATAAAAAGCAATATTGATGATGTTGCATTTCCTGTATTTATTCAAGTTGTCAATCCTACAGTGGTTAAAGTTTTTTCGCCATTATATGATCCCTTTAAACAACGTGATTGTTATGTTAAGGCTGAGGCAAGGATTCCAGAATTCAAGTTTGGACAGTTCATGGACTCTGAGTCCTTTATCATTGCCATGCAGAGTAAATTTATCCGTAATGAACACTCCTCTGCTATTCTGTCTCTGGTGGGAAATATCAAAGACAGCGTAGTCAAAACCTATGGTGATGATGGCATTTCACAAACGGTTCAAGCTAAGGTCGGCATTGCAAAGGTTGAAGAAGTAACTGTCCCTAATCCAGTCACCCTAAAGCCTTACAGAACTTTTGTAGAAGTTGAACAACCCGAAAGCTTGTTTGTATTCCGGATGAGAAGTGGTCACGAAACACCGGAAATGGCCCTTTTTGAAGCTGATGGAGGGGCGTGGAAGAACAAGGCCATGTTAAATATAAGAGAGTATTTTGAACAGAATCTTAAAACCCAAATTGAAGAAGGTAGCATAGTTCTCATTTCCTAGTTTTTGACCAAATGGATAATTGAGTTGGCGGGGTACCTAGCCCCGCTAAAACAAAATAAAAGGAGGCCCCAGTATGCGTGTTGGTGATATAGCGTCTGTTAATTTCACTCCAAAACAAAAACCAGATGAAGTATTCTTTGTTTCAATAAAAACTTATGGGAAGCCAAAAACGGTATTGTCATTTCCGTACCCAGGAATGCGAACTGAACTTGTTACGGCGGTCAGTAAGGCAAACGAGGAAATTGAAATACGTTTGTGGTCGGAAAAGAACAAGAAATAAAAACCTTTTTATAAAGACCTCTTCACAACAAGTTAGGGGTGACTGTATTGCCGGCTGATTTCAGTTTAGATGATCTGATATCAAAACTAGATATACCCCAATGGTTTGAAAAAAACGGCTTGGTTATCGTCAAGCGCAAAGGTAAATCCTGGAGCTGTGCCTGTCCGTTCTGTGGAGATTCTGACCACTTTTCACTTGACCCAAAAAAAGGGCTCTGGAAGTGTTTTAAGTGTGAAGAATCAGGTAACGCAATTAGTTTTTACGCTAAGCTTAAGGCTTGCAGCAACGGTGATGCTGTTAAAGAGATAAAGAAGTTTCTGGGCCTTGAAGATGTACCGTCAAAACGGAAAAAGTCTACCGCAAAAAAGAAATCAGAGGCGGAGCAGAAACCGGTTAATTTACCCGATACGGTGAAGCAAATTTATAAGAGATTTTTTGAACTCCTGCCGCTTACCGACAAGCACCGGGAAGAGTTTAAAATTAAGCGAGGTTTCACGGATGATACCATTAATACGCTTCGTTTTCGCTCAGGAGGTCAGCATGTTGAAAAAATCATAGAAAAACTCCGGGCTGAATATTCCTTGGACGATCTCTTAAACTCCGGCCTCATTAAAAAAGTTAACAACTCCCACATCATTGAAGAACAGCTGCTAAAGGATATCCCACTAATACCGTACCTAGATGAACAAGGCGAAATCTATCATATTAGGCCACATAAAATCGGGTTCGAGAACTTCCCCACTCATATTTACTGTCAATATCTACTTAAAGGAAAAGATACTAGGCATATTGTTCTCACAGAAGGGGAATTCAAAGCAGCAGCACTTTATCAGTGGGGAATCCCGGGACTAGGTCAGCCAGGTATATCCTCCTTTGCGGTAAAAAATTTTGACCGGCTTGTACAAACACTAACTAAGTGGGGAGTA
Source organism: Thermincola sp. GK-1 (assembly GCF_059412445.1). Classification (NCBI taxonomy): domain Bacteria; kingdom Bacillati; phylum Bacillota; class Clostridia; order Eubacteriales; family Thermincolaceae; genus Thermincola; species Thermincola sp. GK-1. The sequence goes on along the minus strand of NZ_JBSQAT010000007.1, from coordinate 99,843 downwards.
GAAAAAGTCACTATCATATTTGATAGCGAAGTAAAGGATGACCCCAGCTTACCAAACTACAAGCCACGAGCAGACAAACGTTACGATACTCAATTTTGGGCTTATGTTACTGCATACAAACTAAACCAGGCAGACATTGAAGCAAATATAGCAGATTTGCCGGCAGAATGGCGGGTTAAAGGGAAAGTTGATTTTGACGGGGCACTGGCCCAGGGGCATACCCGAGAGGAAATACTACGTGTAATCAATTCGGCGGTATCTCCGGAGGAATATATTGATTCGCAACCGGAAGAGGCTTTGCGAATCATTAAGAGGAAAAAAGCCAAGTTTTTCAGCCAGGGACTTCCGATAAAAAGGGAATTCAACAAATATGTAGTTACCAGGAAGTCTCGTGATGGAGGAGAAGCATATGAAAAATATATATCTAACTTCGTTATCAATATCCGGTCCAGCTTCTTTACTCCATCCGGAGTTATCCGAAATGTGGAACTAGTTAATGAATACGGTGAGCGTTCGGAAACATTTGCTTTGGAACCGTCCGACATGGCCGGGGTGGATTCCTTCAAGAAGTTTTGTTTTTCAAAAGGGAACTATATTTTTGAAGGCCGGTCAGATGATCTGATGCTTATATGGAAATATGAATTCTTGCGGGATACCGGCGATATGATTTACATGCCGGAGAAGATAGGTAGACTGGATAAAGACCTTTGGCTCTTTGGAAACATGGCTATTAGAAAAGGCGAGATATACAGGCCAGATAGTGACGGGATAGTATGGATAGGTGGTAAAGGTTATAAACCCCAGTCAATGCAGATAGGACCAAAGGGAGAGCCAGTGGAAGATGCCATACCTTCCTTATATGAATTCGAGGTTGACATTAAAGATATTGCAAAAAAGCTTTATGATACTGTTGGCGGTTACGAAGCATACATTGCAATAGGATGGGTAATTGGGACTGTTTTTAGCAAAGATATATTTGAGTATTATAAATGTTTTCCGATACTGTTTCTTCATGGTCGGCGTGCATCAGGTAAAAGTACATTTATGCGATGGATAATGTCTTTCTTTGGCATTGAGAATGACGGGATTACAATAGGGGATACCACAACTGCAAACTTTATCGCCCGGGTTTTGTCCTACTATTCCAGCCTTGGCGTTTGGTTTGATGAATACCGAAACGAGGCTAAAGTTACTCAAAAGGACGGGTTTTTCCGGTCAGCTTACAACCGGCAGATATCCGGCAAGGGTACAGCCACTGCATTTCAGACCCGGGGATTCACTGTTAATTCTACAATTGCTATTTCAGGTGAAGAACTGCCCCGGGACAACGGACTATTGTCCCGCTGCATACCTCTTCAAATTTCAACAAAGAAACGCAAATCGGAAAATAACCATTATGAATGGATAAATAAACACAGCAGGCGGTTTAGTGGCTTTATCCGTCACCTGATAGTCAACTACGATAAGTACTTACCAAAGATACTTGATAACATTGCGGGAGTCAAAAAGCTGTTGGTAGAGTTAGATGTGTCTGATCGGACAGCCGAGAACTGGGCTATATGCGCCGGGGCCTTTGAAGCGACAGTGTTCGAAGACGATAAGTTCATTGATTGGGTTGAACAATCGTGCCAAGAAATCAAACAGTTCGGAGAACAGGAACATATGTTGAACCAGTTTTGGGATGACGTGCATTACCTCTATATCGAAGGCGAGTTTGGGGACAATTACTTTAAAGTTGCCGGGGACAAGCTTTATATGTGGTTTAAAGGAGTGTTTGAAACCTGGTCAGTACACTACCGGAAGAAAACGGGCCGGGAGCCCTTCGATAAGTTATCAATTCTTAAGTATCTCCAAGAAGAACAGTATTTTATCTCTAGTGGTGAAGCCGTTTGGATGGGCCAGAGTACGGTCAGAACAACAGTCATAGATATAAATAAGGCAACTGAAACAATCAAAGAACTAGTTGATCACATTAAACGCAAAAACCCTCCCAGTTTAGATATGTAAAAATGTAAGGAATGTAATGGATATGTAATGAATCATGTAATGTGGGAACTCTTAGAACGCCAAGGCATTACGTTGAACCTTACATTTCTTACATAAAACAGGCAACGAAAATTTGTTTTTAATTTAGATTAATCATTTTAGTTTTTAAAAGTTAACGTAGCAAAAAAATATTTATATCACCAAATGTAATGTAAGGATGTAAGGAATATACCCAGGTTGGGTATAAAATAGTATAAATCATTTGTATTGCATGACCTTACATTTTCCCTTACATTTCCATTACATCAGCGTAAGAGTAGAAAATGTAAAATAAAAAAATATAGGGGTATATGGTATGGTGGTGAAACCATTGTCAAACAGGTATCAGAGAATCCTAAACGAGAAAAAAAGACAAAAGCAGCACTTGGTAACTCCGGAAAACAAACAGTCGGAAAACATTATAGATCATTTAACTGACCCAAGGCCCGATTTATTGGATGATCATGTTTTTTGGGTCGAATTGCTCATAAATACTAAGCAGATTTACCCGAAGTTATTTGGGACTTTGCACGGGATTCGCTGTTCAGGTGCTAGATTAGCTAAAACTGAAAACGGGTTCAAGTTGCTGCCGGGGGAAAATTCAGTCGATGACTGGGAGGAAATAAAGCAAAAGTGGTTGGCGCCGATAAGAGAACAACTAATCGAGTTGTTCCATATAACAAGACTTGGGGTCATATCGGATGCCAAACTACCGGAAGGAGCTTTTGAACAGCAGTCCCTGCGTGATGCTTGGTTAAGGTAGGTGATTGCTTGAAAAAGTTAATATTCGTTTTGATTTTAGTTGCGGGAGTGTTTGCTTATGAAAGAGTATTCATCGATTCTGATAATCCTGATACCGGCAATGTTTCTGTTAGGGTTAGCAGCAGGGTTTATTCTGTATCACATGCTGTATATGAAAAGCGTAAACCAGCTTTTAGAAGAAAACATGATGCAGCTGTATCAAGAGGGGAGAATAAACCTAAAAAAAGTTTACTGGTAGAAGCCACAGCCTACATATTAACAAAGAATCCCACAGCCAGCGGAACAAGAACATGTATAGGAACGGTAGCAGTAGATCCAAAAGTTATTCCCCTTGGGACCAAACTTTACGTTGAAGGATACGGCTGGGCTACGGCCACGGATACGGGTAAGGACATTAAGGGTTATAAGATTGACGTTTGGCTGCCAACTTACAAGGAAGCTATGAAGTGGGGCAGGCAAAAAGTCCGGGTCTATGTTTATGGAGGCGAAATGCCATGACAATGTTGATTCATAAAGAAAGTTTTTTACACTGGCTGGGACATTTAAGCCAAGAAGAAAAAAGTAATCTATTTCGTGACCCACAGGGTGATGCGGAGTATATTGACGAGCTCATGGATAACCTGGTTGAAATTAACTCCGTTCTGTTCGAACACTACGAAATTTTTTGCCGCAACGTAATGAGGACTCAGGGATTGGACATACCAGACGAAATGGTCTGGTACTTAGGACCAAAGGAAATACAGGTTGAACGGCACCTGAAACTAATAGTTGATAACACGAAAGGAGAGAGTTAAATGAAGTCTACTGGAATAGTGCGTAAAGTTGATGAGTTAGGCAGAATGGTGTTACCCATAACATTAAGAAGAAATTTTGGTATAGATGAAAAAGACCTTTTAGAAATCTTTGTTGAGGGAGATAAGATTATCCTTAAAAAGTATCAACATGGTTGCATATTTTGCGGTGAAGCAAACAACACAATTGATTTCCGCGGCAAAATAGTATGTAAATGTTGCGCCGCTATCATGGGACAAGCTGTTGTTGAACTGAACCAGAAACCGGCGTCAGCTAAGAAGCTAATGAAGGTCCTTAGATAAAAGGTGGCAAGGATACCAATGAAAAAATTTTATTGCCTCTATTCTCGCTCGGTGTGTAACTTAGGGGAAATGGGATACTGTGATAAGATAAGCTGTGAATTAGGCCGGGTAGTCATTCTCGTAAGGAAGGAGGAATCTTTATCAAATTCTCGTTTGTTATCTATGGGGAGCCGGTCGCAAAACTTAGGCCAAGATCACGTAGGATTAAACCAAAAGAAGGGAAAGAGTTTACGATACACTATACGCCGGGGAAAACGCAGGCATATGAGCAGAACATTAGGGCCCAGGCGATAATGGCTTTAAAGGAACAATTTGGGGAAGTGCCGGAGCCAATTAGAGGAGCCATTAGATTAACCTGGAAGGCTTACAGGTCAATTCCCAAGTCATTCAGTAAAAAGAAAGCGGTATTAGCGGAAGCAGGGGTAATTAGGCCGATTACCAAGCCAGATAAGGATAACTATGAAAAGGCCATTAAAGACGGGTTAAATTCTGTTGTATGGATTGATGATAGTCAGATAGTAGAAAACGGAGCAGGAACCGGAAAGTATTACAGTTTCCAGCCACGAGTTGAGATTACGGTAGAAACATTGGATACGGACTTGAATTCAGGAGGTGAATAGTGTTGGATAACAATTCTTTATCTAAGAAATGTATTCTATGTGAATATCGAGGAATAACAAAGGTAACTGGCGAGCAGATAGAATGTTGTTTGGAGACGGGTGAGCTAATCTTATTAAAAGACATAACTCAATGCCCGAAAGAAATTGAACTGCCGGACGGACAGGTCCTAACGAAAGATGAGCTAACTAACTTTAAAACTGTTCTTGATAACTGCTTTACAATAATCTCCACTATAAATCAAACCCTCCAAAATATTTCAACCAGATTAGCTAAAGATGATGTTGTCGCTTTAATTTACGGCCGTAATTCAGGGTTGTCAAAGACTACTATCCGGGCAGTATTAAACGCCATCGAGAATGTGCAGAACGTTTCAGCAAAGTACGCTTTAAAAAAATTTTTAGCCAGTATCGGAAAAATTAATTTATCGGACGTGAACCGGATTATAGAAGAGATTGAACGATTAAACGCACTTTATGGACCAAAAGTTAAGGGGTGCGCTGATGAAGCAAAAGATGGGAATACCAATTAAAACTAAAAAACCTGACACAAACCATTACCTTACTTGCCTGGCGGAAGTATTGAACCATTTCCGGATTTTACACCAGATTCACGGTATCAAGATTGTAGGAGTAATGATTAACACTACCTGCCCGTTCTGCGGGAAGAACAACTTTACTATTAGGCTTAAGGATAATACGGGCTCCTGTGGAAATTGCTATAAAAGACTTACATACTTTAAAGATTATGAAAAATACTATCTTATTTACCTTGAAATGAAGGAAGAGCAGGAACTTAAAAGGCTTAGGAGATTGAAAGACCTTATGAGCCCCAGGGACATTATTTACTAGGAGGCGGTATAAATGTGCGAAGAGGTTAACGCAAGGTGTATAAATTGCTTAAAGTTTATGGCAAGTTGTCAAGGGATTACAGGAACCTTTAGTGATGATCTGTGCCCGGAGTGTCAGGAAGGGTATGACAGAGATAGTGAGTAGTCAAAGGAGGGGGTAACGTTGGAAATGGAAATTACCTCAGTTGAATGTCCTATTTGCAAAGTAAACAAGCTCATAAAAAAACCAGTAATAATGCAGCTTGATGAGGAAAAAACATTCTGGCGTTGCCCCTGCTGCAACTCTGAACTCTGGCCGGATGAATACAAGCTTAAGGAAATTAGACGTGAGCTACGGGCAAAACAGTTAGAGAAAGTATTACGGAACCGAGTACATCACAGTATATATGGAGATCCGCTACCACCGGTACCGGTGATTAATCCGAACAAGAGAAGCAGCAGCAAGTCAGGGCGCCGAAACAAAAAAAAGGGTACGAAGGTGCATAAGGAACCATGGGAGTTTTAAAAAAGGGGTGAAAATATTGCAGGAAGTAGTGTTTAAGATACTTCACTTGTTTTGTGGCATAGGAGGCGCGGCTCTTGGTTTCCAAAACTCTTTCGGAAAATGGAGAGAACTGAAAGGCCGTTTTGAAACGTTAGCCGGGATAGACTGTGACCCAAATTCGTGTCGTGCCTTTGAAGAAATTACTGGGGCTCCTTCGGTTTGTATGGACCTGTTCAGCAGAGATGATTACGTGGCGTTTTATGGAAAAGAACCGCCGGACGACTGGAAGGAAGTAACCCCTGAAGACTTATTCAGAGTAACTCAGGGGATTGCGCCTGATATTATTTTTACCAGTCCACCATGCAAAGGATTTAGCGCATTATTACCCGAGAAAACAGCTAAAAGCAAAAAATACCAGGCGCTAAACAACCTGACTATTCGAGGAATATTCCTCATACTTGAAGCATTTCGGGATAACCTGCCAGCAATAATTATGCTTGAAAATGTACCACGAATTAGAACGCGAGGAGCCAAATTACTCAACACTATCAGGGGTATGTTGGAATCTTACGGTTATGTCATATGCCTACCGGAAGACGAAATACACGATTGCGGTGAGATAGGAGGCTTGGGCCAGCACAGGAAAAGATACCTGTTGATAGCAAGAAACCCACAAAAAATTACATCATTCGTTTATAAACCACCTAAGCGCAGAGTAAAGTCCATAGGAGAAATCATAGGTCCTATGCCATCGCCAGACGACCCGACAGCAGGGCCGTTACATAGGTTACCAAACTTGCAGTGGAAAACATGGGTAAGGCTAGCTTTGATACCTGCTGGTGGAGACTGGCGGGATTTAGAGAAGATAGCGCCGGAACAGTACAGATTGGAATACATTCCCCGGGGCGGCGGTTCGTTCGGGGTACAAGACTGGAATTCTCCTGCGAACACTGTAACAGGTAACGCCAAAGTTAACGGTTCCAATGCGGCGAATATAGCGGACCCGAGATTGCCGGCCAGAGATAACCAGCAGGTGTACCAGCTAGTTAGGTCTGATGAACCGGCACTATACATAACCGATCTCCGTTTGGGATGTACTTGCCGAGATGGGGTGATGGGTGTGCAGGCATGGGACAAGCCGGGATATACAGTCACCGGTGCTATGGATATTCATGCGGGGCCAGGGGCGGTAGCGGACCCCCGCATTCCGGAAGATAATAAATCTGGTAAGTGGATAATTATTTCCTTTGACGGTACCTGGCATCGGCCACTCACTACATTGGAGCTTGCAGCTTTACAGGGGTTCCCCCTTACCTTAGCGGATGGCAGACCCTTCCAACTCCCCGGGAAATCAGATGCTAAGTGGCGAGAAATGATAGGAAACGCTGTTCCTCCGGCGGCAGCTACTGCGATCGGCAACACAATAATGATAGCTTTACTGCAAAGCCTTAGTGGTGAATGGGCTTTAAGCTTAACAGGAACGGATATATGGGTTGTGCCGAAGAAAAAAGATGAGCGATACAATGATATCTCTAAGCAGGTGATATTATGAAGGTTCTTCTGGTAACACCACGATACCCAAAAAACAAAAGCAAAAATTTTAATAAATGCTTGCCGGTGGGATTACTTAAAATTGGCGCCTGGCTAAAAGATTCTGGACATCAGGTCAGGTTAGTTGAGGGCCCTCAGAGTATTGACTTTTATCCAGATGAAATTTATATAACATCACTTTTTACATACTGGCACAAATATGCATGGGACTGTGTTCGGTTTTATAAAGCCTGGTATCCGAATGCGAAGATAATCCTTGGCGGGATCTATGCCACACTAATGCCAGAACATGCGAAACTAAGCTTTGCAGATGAAATTTTTACTGGGATTCATCCGGAAGCTGAAGAATATGAACCTGATTACAGTTTATTACCTGAACCAATTGACTATCAAATTATTCATGCTTCACGCGGGTGTATCCGTAAATGTAGTTTCTGTATGACTTATAAGATTGAACCCAGGCATACTTGTAAGCCAGTTAACAGAATCATAGGTGAAATTAATAAAAACAAGGTTCTTTTCTTTGATAATAATTTGTTAGCTCATAACCAGATTCATATGCTATTAGAATTACTGGCTGAGGTTCGGGTTAACAGGAAGGTGGTTTATTATGAGAGCCAAAGCGGATTTGATGCTCGACTATTGACTCCTGAATTGGCTAGGAAGATTAAAGTTGCGCGGTTCACACTCCCTAGGATAGCGTGGGATAATGATTTGTCCGAAGAAGTAACAGTGAAAAATGCCATTGATATGTTTGTGGATGCTGGTTATAGTAGGAAAAATATTCAAGTATTTATGCTATATAACCATGATATTCCTTTTGAATTAATGGAATATAAACGACAGAAATGTCGGGAGTGGGGAGTGCAGGTAGCTGATTGTAGATACCGGCCTAAAAATTCGTTATTTGATAATTATGATAGTAGAAAGCAACAAACTAGCAACGATTACTATATCCATCCAAACTGGACGGACAGACAAGTAAAAGCTTTTCGAAAACATTGCCGGTGGCAAAATATACTTGTCCGTTTAGACCTTACAAATTATAACCCTGCAAAAATAAATTACAACATACCGCTTCAAATTTTAAGAGAGTTTGGATTAACAAATTTGATTTAAAGGAGAGGGTTTTACTTGAAATCAGCAATATTCGTTAATGGTAAACCGGTGGTCATGTTTGATTGGCAAAATGGTGTCGTAAAAACTACGGTAGGGACTGTCCCTTTAGACTATAAAGGGCAGGAAAAAGAGCGCGAAGTAGCCAGCCATGATTAATTGAAAAGCAAACAGGACATCCAGGAAGAGGAATAGACGTTAACCATTACCGATTTGACAATTCGGGAAATTATGGTATAATGGAGGCGTAGCCTACACACTAAACCCGCCTTTGATTAACAGGGCGGGTTAGTTTTTTGCTTTTTAAATTGTTTAGTTTGTTTCTAATTGGACAAATTAACTTTTTGATTAAGAGCCAACGGGCTCTTTTATTTTTACCTCTATACTAAATATTTATTAGTGAATAGAAGGCGATATTATTGGGTTGTATCGTTATTTGTAAGAATTGCGGTTATGAATTCTTCATCAGCGATTACGATGAAGAACGTTGTATACTGTGTAAGCAGTGTCTGGAAGAGCAGAAGAAACATAAATCGGCTCCCGGAGGTGGGGGATGATGTAGTGGCCAGACAAAGAAGTCCATTGAGGGAAAAAGCGTTTGAAATATGGGTATTGAGCGACGGGCGGAAGCCGCTATTCGAAATAGCAACAGAGCTGGGCGTGAAGGACACCCAGATCCGGAAATGGAAGAGCCAGGACCGATGGGACGAAAAGTTACACGGCAGCAAAAAAGTAACGTTACCAAAAAAGAAAAGTAACGTTACTAATAAAAAGGTTAAATCAAGGGAACCATCGGATCAATTCAAAGAGGATGATATTTCTTCTAATCTCACCGAAAAGCAACGTTTATTCTGTCTATATTACATCAAAAGTTTCAATGCAACAATGTCGGCAATTAAAGCCGGTTATTCTAAGGATAGCGCCCATGTTGAAGGTTGCCGCCTGCTAAAAAATGATAAAATTCGCGCAGAAATCCGCAGGCTTAAGGGCATTATACAGGAAGAGCTCTTTTTTGATGCAGTGGATATCCTCAAGGTCTATATGAAGATAGCCTTTGGAGACATTACTGATTATGTAGAGTTTGGCCAAAAAGATGTGCCCGTTATTACCATGTTCGGCCCCGCTAAGGATGAAAACGGGAACCAGCTTACCCAAACTGTCAATTACATTAATCTAAAACCCAGTAGACAAATTGACGGTACTCTTATCAGCGAAGTTAAGCAAGGCCGGGACGGAGTAAGTATTAAGCTCCACGATAAAATGAAGGCCTTGGAGAAACTGGAGAAATATCTGGATCTGTTACCTGATAAGCATAAACGCCGGATAGAGGAAGAACGGCTTAAACTTGAACGTGAAAAGTTTGAGTATGAGAAATCATTAGACGGCGCCCAGGAAGGTAATAAGGTTTACATTATAGATACCACCATAAAGAAACCGGAGCTGCCGGCTGAGGCTGGTGACACAGAATGAACCAACCGGTCAATGTTCTAAGAATCAACATCTTCGAAAACTACCAGCCTCACTTAAAGCAATGGGAATTTCATGAATCAAAAGCAAGGTTTAAAAACCTCATTGCCGGCAGGCGGAGCGGCAAGACGTTCGGAGCCGGCAGGGAGTTTATCAAACGTATCCTCGAAGATTACGGGAATACTCCCAGGGAAGTAATTGAGGCTTACCTAGATAAACGCAAAAAGGAAAACGAGCGATATCGGAAACAAAAAAAACGCAACCGGAAGAAGAAAAACGTTAAACCGCTGCTCCATTACTGGGCTGTTGCCCCTGACTATAACCTCTCTAAGATTCAACAGCGTGAAGTTTTTGAAGTTCTTGAGGATTACGAAGAGGAGCTTGGTTTTCTATGGTCAGAGAGTGATAAGACTCTCTGGCTTATGGGTTGCGTTCTTATTGAATTTAAATCTGGGGATAATCCCAAAAAGTTGGTTGGTACCGGCTTAAACGGGATATGGATAGATGAGACCGCAAGATTAAAGCCGGAAGTATGGTCCGGGAACTTGCGGATGACTCTATCTGATAAAAGAGGATGGGGTATTTTTTCAACCACTCCTCTCGGGAAAAATTGGTATTACGAAGAGATATACCGGTTTGGTGACATTGTTGATGAGCTTTACAACCAAGAGTATGAAAACTTCCATTTTACCACCCTGGATAATACTACGATTCCTTTTCTTGCTGAAGAGGTTGAACAAGCCAGGAAAACACTCCCGCGAAGGTACTTTGAACGTGAGTATATGGCCAGTCTGGAGAGTTTCCACGGCCAAGTGTACGATGAGTTCTCTCGAAAAACCCATGTAATCAAAGATAGTCAAATACCTTATGATCAATTTGTTACTGTTATCGGCGGCAAGGACTGGAACTTTGCGAAACCTGGCGCAACCATTTTAATTGGAGTTACCAAAAAAGGTGATTTTTACGCCTTCCATGAGGAATATAAAGCTGGCCGACTGATAAATAGCAATGACCCTAGCGCCGAAACCTGGGTTAAAATTGATAAGGCACTATACAAAAAATATAAAGTCAGTACTTTTTATGCTGATCCCAGTGAACCGCAAAATATTGCAGATTACAGGCAGAATAAGATCCCAATCCGGAAGGCCAACAATGATGTCCATGCCGGGATACAAACAGTAGCAACTCTTTTTCATGTAAACGAGGATACAGGAAGGCCTCGTTTATTTATTTCGGAGCGGTTAATCAACCTTATAAAAGAAATTGAAGGCTACAAATGGAAGGAAAACCGGGAAGGCATTTTCCGGGAAGAACCGGACAAGGACAGATGCCCCGATCATTTGCTTGATGCGCTCAGATATGCGCTTCATACTTACATTAAATCAAAAGAAGCTGTAACTACCACCTACCGTTCAGGAATGAGGTGATGATATTGGCCAAAAAACGAGACCTGACTTCTTTTCCCAAATTGGCATATAGGTTAGATGACGGAACCCAGCTTCAGTATTTGGGTGAAGAGGGCTTGAAATTAATTAATGAGTTAATTGAATTTTATGATTACTATGACGGTAAGCATTGGGTCGATGAGCAGAGGAAAGAAATTAAACCAGAAGATTTAAAAGCAGAAAACAATCTTGATTATACTCCTACAATGATTACGGCTAACCTTACCGCATGGTTTATCGATAAGCGGGCGGCGTTCATGTTTGAACGGCCCATTGGTTTAGCCTGCCCGGCTCGGCAGGAGGACCCACAAGAGGAAATTTTAAAACCTGGGTATCAGCCAAGTGAAAAGCAAAAGGCGGCTGATGTCGAAGCAGCTGCCAGGGAGCGGCTTCTGTATCAGATAATGAAGCAGAATATGATGCATGAAAAACTATTAAAAGGAGCAAAGGACCATTTCATTGGTGGTTCTGTATGTGCGAAGCTGCATTATAACGAAAACCTTGGTTTACGGATTATCTGGCGTCCAAGGCTTGAGTATTGGCCAATATACAATCCGGATGATGTTGATGTCCTTGAAAAAATTCATTTTGTAGCCTTTATCGATGATGACACTATTTGGAAGCAAACCTACTGGATGCAGGACGGTAGTTGTTGGATGGAAGAGGCCTATTATAACACGAAACTTGAGCGGGTTAAATCGATAGTTGAACCTGTAGATTTAAAGTTACCTTTTATTCCGGTGGAAATATTCCCAAATGGAGGACTAACCGGTGAAACAGAAGGTAGATCAGAAGTAAAAAAATTAAAGGATTTGAATGATGAAATAGAACGCAAGCTGAGTGATAATGCTGATAGCCTGCGTTTTGGTATGTTTGCGATTAAGGTAATCCTAAATGCTTTGCTGCCAAGTGAGGAAGATATACAGGAAGCCCTTAAACAAGGTAAAGATATAAGACTTAAGGTACAGCCTAACGCTCTATGGAATCTGCAGAGCTTTGACTCCGAAACCCCGGCCGATGCAAAAACTTTAGAAAATGAGTTCAAATATCGAGAAGCTTTGAAAGAACATCTTGAAATACTCCTTAAAATTATGCACCAAATGGCAAGTGTGCCGAACATAGCACCGGAACAAATTAAAGGTATGGGACAGTTAAGTGGTTTTGCTATTAAGCTTTTGTACGGAGTTATCATTAGTGCAACGAATCAAAGTATGATAGTTTGGAAGCCAAGGCTTCAGCGACTTTTCGGTAAAGCATTGTATATGCTTAATAAGTATGATACCAGGAAGCATTATGACCAGGACTTGATAAGATCTGCTGGCTTAGATAATATTCTCCCTGGTGAAATTGATGAACTGGTAGAAGTTAAGACCCAGATGCCAATACCGGAAAATGAGGCAGAAATTGTTGAACTGGAAACCAAGAAAGTAGTTACTTTAATCCAAAGTCTAAAAGGAGCTATGGATGCTCTCGGTATAGAAAACCCTGAGCAAAAACTGGCCGAAATACTTACAGAAAAGAAACTTTTAAGAGAGGCTCTTGGCGGTGAACCTGGTCCCGTTGAAGACAAGTACGATGATAATAGTGGGAGCGGTGAAGAATGAGCCTGCCGGATGACCTGTTAAAATTTCTTGAACAGTTAAAAATAAAGCGTGAAGCCAGGGCTAATAAATTAGCCCGAAAGTTAATTGAAATCTATGAAGAGGCGCGAAAGAGCCTCTATATTCGATTTATTGAAGCTCAGGGCAATACCAATGCTTTGAAGCTTGAGTACCTTGAAGGGATAATACTTGATATTGAACGGCAGCTTAAGTATTATACCAATCTAACCGTTCAAGCAAGGAATCAGGCAATTGAAGATGCTTATACAATAGGGCAGGAAGTTATTTCGGAAATGCTGGTAGTCGGCTTAGACAATGAATTAGCTTCCAAGGTTCAAAGTTTAATTCCAGGTAAACTGAGTGGAGGTGGGTTAAAGGCATCTGTTACTGGGGGAGTTGGTTTTGTTAATCGTGAAATGATAGAAGTTCTGGTCGGAAACGTGTTGCAACTGGCAGGGAAGGTTGAGACGGACATATTGTTCAAAATTCGAATGGAGCTAACCCGGGGCGCTGTGGCGGGTGAGAGTATTCCAAAAATAGCAAAGCGCATTTTTGGGACGGGATTAACTACCGATGGTTTAAAGAAACCGATGGATTTAAAAACTAGGTGCGAACTCATTGCTCGGACTGAAATTATCAGGGCAAGTTCTGCCGGTTATCTTGATTTTGCTGATAATGTCCAAGAAGTAATCGGTGAGGAAATATTCCATGCTTGGATTACTGCTGGAGACAGCCGGGTTGACCCACCATGCCCTGACTTGGCAAAAGGGACACATCCCGGTTATCAAAGTGTCCCTGGAATGCCCGGTGTTTATCGGAGAACAAATTTGCCGATACCCACCATTACCAGTCATCCGCGCTGCAGGTGTAGGTTGGTGCCGGTACTTAGGTCATGGATAAAGTCAGGAGCACTTAATCTTCGAGAGTTGAGGGGGAGAGCAGCGTGAAAGTTGCTATTGGATTAAATAGACAAATTAGAAATAAGAGCCCAGGATTCAAGAATGAATCTTAGGGCTTTATGTTTGTTCTTTTGACCACACGCTCATGTCATTAAACTGTGCGGGATGTCCAAACGGGATGACATTAAACTCAGCCGGGCCCGCCAACGGAGGCGGGGTACAAATACCGGGAAGAAAGGATGGTTTTATGTTCTGGAAAACTTTATTTGGTTTGCCTTTTAGGGACCGCTTCGATTTTGCTACTATGCACGGTTGTTACGAAAGTGACGGCGGCGCTGGAAGTGGCGGAGCCGGAGCCGGCACCGGGAACACCGGGAACAATGGAGGCGGTAACGGAGGCGGTTGTAATGGTGGTAATGGGGGCAATGGAGGTAATGGCGGATCCCAGCCTATTACTTTTCAGGATGAAGCTTCTTTAATGCGCCGGTTAGACCGTCACTGGGAGAGCAAAAATGAAGAGTTGGCGAAGACTTTGGGTTTTGAATCATTCAAAGCTATGCAGGAAGCAGCAAAGGCCAAAAAAGAAGCTGACAAACAGGCTATGACCGAGGCTGAGCGCTTGAAGGCTGAAAAGGAAGAATCGGAACGCAAAGCCAGAGAAGCTGAAGAACGGGCGAATAAGATTCTCATTGACACAAAAATTGAGGTTTTGGCTGCACAGATGGGATTTATTAAGCCTGAACAGGTTGTAGCTCTCTTAGACCGCAGCAATATCAAAATCGAAAATGGGCAGGTAACCGGAGTTAAGGAAGCTGTGGAGGCTTTTGCCAAGGACAATCCTCATATGATTGGTGAACAAAAGCCTGGCGGAACTCCAGGGAGTACCGGGAACGGTGGCCGCCAAGGCGGAGGCACCACGGAAAAGGGTACATTCGGAAAAGAACTTGCGGAGAAACGGGCTCAGGCTGCCAAAAATTCTGCGCAAGCTCAGAGTAATTATTTTAGTTAAAAAATTGAAAAGGAGGATGAGTAGATTATGAAATTTGTTAAAACTGATTATTTGGGAACTAAAGAAATTCTGGCGATTCCTGATCATTATGTCGCATTTCCAGTCATGGTTAGCGATGCCGGAGTAGTGGCTAACGCTGACGGGAAAAAAATTGTTCCCGCTGGGACCCCTGTCGGAGGTATTGGTGGATCCGTTCTCGATGACCCTAACAAGAATGTTGAGAAAAAGAACACTCAGGGTGCGGCTTCGGGTGTAGCTGGTGCCGGCGTGGATGCTGAAGGCATCTTGCATAGGGACGTTGACGTTACCTATGGTCCTGCCGCTGGGTCTATGATTGTTCACGGCTTTATCGATAGCAATAAGCTGCCGGAAGCTATCTGTGCTGATGCTAAAGCGGCTCTCAATGGCCGCATCATATTCAGGGCCAACTAATTTAAATGGAGAGGAGAGTGAGTCAACATGAATATTTTTGACCTCATTAATGCGAAAGAAATTGCGACTTATTACACTACTAATGCTTCTGAGAAAATTCCCCCTCTTGGAGCAACACTGTTTCCCGCAAAGAAACAGTTGGGCCTAAATCTTTCCTGGATTAAGGGGAGCCAAGGCCTGCCGGTAGCACTCAAACCTGCCGCCTTTGATACCAAGGCACCGATTCGCGACAGGATTGGCGTCACCAAGGTAGAAACTGAGATGCCGTTCTTCCGTGAGTCTATGAGAATTGGCGAAACTGACAGGCAGCAGTTGAACATGGTTCTTCAATCTGGCAACCGTGCTATGCTTGAGCCAATCATCAACAAGATTTTTGATGACGTTTCTAACCTTGTTGACGGCGCCGATGTTCAACCTGAACGCATGATCATGCAACTGCTGTCTACCGGTATGATTGCTATTACTGCCAACGGAATTGATTATAACTACGATTATGGCTTGGCTGGTGAACAAAAAGAAACTCTGTTGAATACTGCAAGGTGGAGTGATACTGTAAACTCTAGCCCAATTTCCGACATTCAGCGCTGGCAACAGAACAGGGAGCAGGCTACTGGTACCAAGCCAACTCGTGCTATCTGTACAACCAAGACATGGAACTACCTCTTGATGAACCAAAGTATTAAGCAGGATATGAACATACTTAACGGTGAGAAGATCATTCTTACCGATACCATGTTAAAGCAGTACTTAATTGCTAAATGCGGCCTAAGCGTTGCTGTCTATGACAAGAAGTTCAAAGATGAGAGCGGAGTAACTAGAAATTATTTCCCGGATGATGTATTCACTCTCATCCCGGAAGGAGCCCTGGGTAGCACTTATTACGGTACCACCCCTGAAGAGTCAGACCTGATGGCCGGTAACACCGATGCCGATGTGGAAATAGTAAACACTGGGGTTGCTATTACTACCTACAAAGAACCACATCCGGTGAACGTGGTAACTGTGGTTTCTGAAATTGTACTTCCCAGTTTTGAGCGCATCGATGAGATTTTCATTGCAACTGTTCATTCTTAATTGTTGTTAGTGGTTTGGGGGCTGCACTTTAAGCGGCCCCCGGCTAGTTATTAAAAAGGAGGACAAGGTTTATGGTGAAGAAAAAGATGATACACGTTAAGGCGAAATCACCCGTCAAGTACAACGATACGCCTTATGGTATCGGGGATATATTTAAAATCGATGAAGATACGTATGAAACTCATAAAGATTTATTTGAGCTTTACGACCCTAATATTGATGTAGAAGCAGACAAAGCGCAGAAAACACTTGAGGGCCAAGACGATGGTGAAACCGAATTAACGTAACAGTAAATCGATAAATCGGAATAATTAAGGGAAGGATGGTATTCCTTCTCTTGCTTATTCTGATTTGCAAGAAGGGGTGATGCCCTTTGCGGGAGATAACAGAGAAACGCACTAAACATAGCAAAACATTTGATTTGGGTAATGGACAGAAAAGAACAATTGTTCAAAAAGGACTTCATTACTTTGACGGTCAGACATTTCAGGACTTCAACAGCAATTGGGAGTATGACAATACTCCCGACAATAAAGGTATAACATTTGGGCATAAGATAAAAAGGGCTGACCACAACCTAAGATTGTATACTAAGGACCAGAAAAAAGCTATAAAAATAGGCTTTGCCAAAGGGGTATACGTTGAATACGACCTGCCCGATATTGCTCCTGGTGTTAGCGGCAATACAATAACTTTTGCCAATGCTTGGCAATACTGTGACTTAAAGTATATCAATACTCCCGAAGGAGTCAAAGGAGATATAGTGCTGAAACAACCCGGCCACCCGATGAGTTTCAGTTTCCCGATTACATTGGTTGGTTGTACTGTACAACAGGAAGGCAATGCACTTATTTTCTACCGCAACGGCGTTCCTGTGGGCCGTGTCCCTGCACCGTATGCCCAAGATGCCGCGGGCAACCGTGGCCCGGTAACGCTAACTTATGACGGACAGAGCGTTACTTTTACGCCAGATGCCGCGTGGTTACAGAATGCAACTTACCCGATAGTAATTGACCCTACCACCACCTTGCAGCCGGACGGAGCGGCGGGGATAGATACGCATGTTCGGCAAAGCAACTTCGCAGGCAACTATGGTGCAAATGTTTACCTTATTGTCGGTACTAACGGCACAAACTACGTTTACCGTAGCCTTGTAAAATTCGCTGATTTATCTGTTGTAGCCGAAAAAACAATTACAGGCGGGTACATAGAAGTAAATAAAGCCGCTTCACAAGGCACCCCTATTGTTCAGGTAAACAAGATAACTTCCGCATGGGACGAAATGACTGTAACGTGGGGTACAAAACCAACATTTGATGCGACAGTATTGTCTCAGAATCAGATATCTTCGTCAGTATCAACATACACCTTCACACTTCCCGCAGATTTACTGACCAGTTGGCGAGACAACCCCGGCACAAATTACGGCATATATTTAAAGCCAACAGCGACCGATGAATCGAGTTATCCGAGTAACAATTATGTTCAGTTCTATTCTTCTGACTACACCGACCCAACTTTGCGGCCAAAACTGGTGATAGACTGGACTGAACCGACAGGAACAGTTAACGCTTCCGTATTCGGTCCCATTAATGCTTTAGGAAGGAGGTTGATAAGTTGATATATTTAGGAGAATTTAAAGCTGGCGAAGTGGTCCCGTACGCTGAAACGTTTCATAATGACCAGGGTTCGGTGGAAGATCCTGTATCTCCTACTGTAAAAATACGCAATCAAGACGGCACATGGACGGCCCTAACTGCTCCGGGGAAATTAGACAATACCACAGGGTTATATGGTGGCACTATTAATACGGTGGGTTTAGGACCGGGGCTATATTTAGTTTCCATGCGTGGCACAGTATCAACGTCAAAGATAGTTGGTACGGTTTTTTGTTTTAGAATAAAGGAAAATACTGAAAAAGATGTATTAGACCGCCTTGGTACTCCAACAGGAGCCAGCATAGCGGCAGACCTAGCTACCAAGGCCAGCCAAGATACCGCTGATGCTATTTCTGCCTATGTAGATACTCTTGAAACTAATATGGCTACTGTCCAGAATGACTTAACTTTACTAAAAGCTTACACAGATACATTGGAAAGTGCTGTTCAGGCTATACAGGCCAATTTAGGTGACCCATCAGTTGATGCCACTACTCTTTATACAGCAATTAAAGGATTTGTAGATGAACTGGAAAATAGACTCACAGCGGCGAGAGCAAATTATCTTGACAAATTACCTGTTATTGAGGGTTATGTTGACCAGATTAAAGCTAAAACAGATAACCTTCCTACAGATCCTGCAAGTAACACCGAAGTTAATACATTACCTGACAAAGTATGGACACGAAACGTCCGGCAACTAACTTCAGCGCTAACGGATGAAGCCACGCCAAGAGATATGGCTGCAACCAGTACTGGCGTGGAGTTGACTGAGGTAAATGCTAAACTGGATGCACTCCAGGCCGATACGGGGGATCCATCGGCAGAAGGCACTACTTTGCTACAAAAAATCAAAGAACTTGGGCCGGGATCCGGCACTATTAGAATTACTGGAACGCAGTTAGACATGAAAGTACTGTCAGGTGGGATTCCGGTAGAGGGGGCGCGGGTTTCAGCTTATCTTACTGGCAGCAACAAGCTTAAAGGTGTGAATTATACGGATGCTGCTGGCGATTGGTATTTAGATTTAGATCCGGGCGCATATATACTGAAGTTTGAGTTTAACGGTAACGTAGCAACAAGAGAGGTGGTGGTGTAAATGCCAATTGATTTAACACCAACAGAACCATATATTGAGCCGGGACTAACAGGGAGGTTAAGGCAGAAGCTAAAAGATATTAATCTTGATATCACCCAAAGAGCGTTTTCAACTGAGGAACTTAATCAGGCTATCACTGATGCTTTAGCTAGCCACGGTGCAACATTAGATAATCTGCCTGCTAATGAGGAATATTTAATTCTCTTATTGGCCAGGGCAGATTGTCTTGAAATCTTGGCTACTGATTCAGCAAAATTTTTTAAATTTAATGTGGGCAGGGATGCTGAAGGCGTAGATAAGTCAATGGTCTGCAAAAATTATATCGAAACAGCCAAGGCGTTAAGAGAGCAATATCGACAGGCAGTAAGAGCAAGGAGACGTTCCAGAATGTCCACGGTTTTGCCATACCGGGGGTGATATAAGTGCTATCAGCAAATGATGTTGATTTTATGAAATCGTGCCTTGAGGAGATACGGGCAAACGGCCAAACATTCACATATAAAGTGTACCAGTTTACTATTAAAGGTGATAAAGCCCGGGGGGTGCCGGATAAAAATGTTTATACTGACGTAGAAATGACTGGTTCAGTGACAGAGTTGAGTTTGGAATTTATTCAGGCAAGCGGCGGGATATATAAGGCAGGGGATAAGTCATTTGTAGTTGACCTACCTGTTGTAAGTTCTAAGGACCGCATAGTCTGTGATCTAGAATGGTTTCAGCCAAGAGATATAAAGAGGGTTTTTTTAGGCAGTCACCTTGGATGGTTGGTAAAAGGCACGAAATTACCGGCGGAGGAATAGATCATGGCAAAGTTTTTAGATATAAAATTTGAGGGGACGAAAGAAGTCTTAGCCTTAATAGAACAAAAACGGCGCCTGCTTTATGTAAATGCACAATCAGCAGTAGCCTCAGCTGTTCTTTACGGGATACATATCATTGCTATTGACTGCCCCGTTGATACTGGTCGGGCAAGGGCATCGATAGGAGGGAATTTTCTTGATGCGGCCGGCGTAGATTTACCAGATGTAAAACCTGAAGCTGCTCAGGGTAAATTGGAGAGCAGTACGTTTCTCAAAGGTCTTGAAGGCCGTATTGGGTCGAATGTAGATTATATCATTTATATTGAGTATGGTCATCAGATACCAATGAGGCTTACTAAAAAGCAACTGGCTTATTTATTTGCTTCGGGAATATTGGACGGTAAGAGCAGGTCTAAAATAATTCATGCCAGGATAA
Source organism: Thermincola sp. GK-1 (assembly GCF_059412445.1). Taxonomy (NCBI): domain Bacteria; kingdom Bacillati; phylum Bacillota; class Clostridia; order Eubacteriales; family Thermincolaceae; genus Thermincola; species Thermincola sp. GK-1. Next base: position 79,423 of record NZ_JBSQAT010000007.1, on the reverse strand, counting down.
ACCGTAGAGCTGGTGTTAAGTTTCGGGTAAAAGGAAAAGGCATGTTCAGAAAAAACATACCTAAGATTCAAAAACACTTCTTTGAAATGATGGAGCTGGCTGTTAAGCTTACTTCTGAAGGGAAACGGATGACTGACTATTTTGCACTACAAAATCTTTCATAAAAGTGAAGAAAGGGTGATGCTTTTGGAAAACACCGTAATTTCGTTTAATAAAGAACTTGAGGCTAATTACGCAACGTTTCTGCTACCGTCCAAGGATAATATGGGTTTCGAAGAACAGTCCCCAGAGGAGCTTGTTTCTCCCTTCTTGGCTGCTTACGATTTGAAAAGCAATAACAGTGCGCGCTCCCCCACTATTAACCAGCGAAAAAGTAAAGGCCTATGTATTATTCAAATAGATATCTTTGCGAAGGATGAACAGTCCCTGTCTGGCCGAATGATGTGCCTGAAGATACGAGATGCAATATTTAACCACTTTGGCCAAGAGTTTGGGAGAGTGATTACCAGGAAGGACTGGACAGACCCGGATAACCCGGTTGAAGCGGGAAGCATTAAAGTTTTGTACCAAGGCGATGAGCCGTTCATTCTCGACAATGGCTGGCATGCCAGAAGCATGACGTACCATCTTGAATGGGAAAAACCTATTTAAGCCCACAAAGGGCTTTTTATTTTTGAAAGGAGGAATGACAGAAAATGGCGGTTTGGAAACAGAAGTGCGCGTGTGGAAAATTTGAGTTCGTATTTGGGGAAAAACCAACAAGAGAAATTGAAGTTAAGTGTCCCAAATGCGGCAAAGAAACTAAGATTGACCCGGCCAAACTAACCGAGGTCAAAGGAAAAGGAGGGGATAATTAATGCCTGGCGTACTGAGTGTAAAAGATAGTGACTTTACAATTATTGCCACCGCATCATTGTACCAACAAATTGAGGACGTGCAAAAGTTCGGGTATGACCCCAAGGGGGAAATTAAAGAGTATGATGGTGGATTCGGATTTGAAGGAACGAAGTATGTTTCGGCAATCTACAAGAACTGCGAAGGTAGTTTCTCTGTGCAAAACACAGCTGCCCAAAAAACGATTCTTGCTTTACTTCAGCACGTAGACCCTGCCAACTATGTAGGTTTCCACCTGAAGAACGCTAAAACAGTGTATATTGTTGCACATGCTCGAGATGACCTTGGTCAATTGATCACCTCCAGTTTTGTTGAGGGCTTAAGGATATCCCAAAAGCCTACCAACTATGATGACGGCGAACAGCAAATAAACTTCACTGCCCCATCGGGTATGGATTTGGCCAAAGAAATTGCAATAGAAACATTCGACGGTGCCGCAACGCCGGTTACCACGCTAACATTATCCGAAACCGCAGTAGCAGATCCTTTAGGACGGAATGTTATGCTAGTACTTAAGGACACTGCAAATATCAAAGGTGCAAAGCTGTTCGAAGGCACAGATTATACTGCAACCACATCAGCGGTTACCCTTACCCAGGGATTGGCTACTGGAGAAAAAGCTTTGGTTGTTTATTTAAAAGCTGATTCCTAATAAACAACAGAGAGCAGGTTTAAAAGACGGGCCTGTCTCCTCCGCAGCAGGTCCGTCGCCTGCTTTGTTTTTTTGCAATGCGGAGGAAAATACTTTTGCGGAGGATGATTGTGATGAGCGAATTCGAAAAGAAGTTTGTTGACCAGCGGTTGACTGATATTAAGAATGGGGAATATGCCCCGATAATAGATGGATTACCTGATTTGCTTTTTGTTAAAATGGACAATAAGGTCAAAGGCATTTCTTCACGGACCTATTCCAAGGCGTTATTTCAGTATCTTGGGGAAGGTCTTAAATCAGAAGCTATGCTGCCTCAGTTGTTGAAACAAATGTGTGAGAGTGCCGGCCTTGACATAAAGGTGTTAAATAAGAAAACTGAGCTCGCGAAGAAGCTCTATGATAATTCGCCTGACGATTTACAGGGCCCCTATGACAGTCTTACAGAAGAAGAAATAGCCCAGTTGACTGAGGAAGAACGGGAAGCCAGGAATAAAGCTATAGCAGAGCGCGGAAAAAGGATAACTGAATTTCTACAAAACCTGTGGACCCAGGAAGAAAAAGAAATGTTTGACCAAATATCTCAGATTGAAGCCATGGAGCAAAACCTGAGAAATAACACTGCTGAATTTCACGCGAGGAAAGACCAGATGCTGGTTGAGTTATTACATTGCTGCAGACTGGCTTCTAATCCGCAGAAACCTTATTTTACTTCTATTGATGAAATTGCAGAACTGGATAATACCAACCGGCAGGCGTTGGTTCAACTGCTGATTAAGTGGCGCCAGTTTAAAGAAGGACGGCTGCCCGAATACTTTTGTACCAATAGTGCTACACAGCCGGGATTGGGCGGAAATATGGAAGGCGCAAAAGGTTAATATCTTCGGCTTGGTAGTTTCTGAGTACTCACCCGACCAGTTGAGCCTTATAAATATTACTCGTGAATATAACAGCATTTTCCGGTCGATTGCAAGGCAGGCGTGTACCAGATGCGAACAACGGAAAGATGGGTGTGCTGATACATGTCCGAACTGGCCTAAGCCGGAAATACAGGAAAACTACTATTGGCTACGCAAATGGTGGAATAAGTGGAAACCACGGGAGCGGAAGAAGTATAGTTGTGGATGGGGATAAAAAAGGGGCCGCTTATTTGGCCCCAATATGTGGGCTTATTTAGATATAAATTGCTTCAGCTTAGGATAAACATTCATTACATTTGGGCCAGTAAAAAAGAGGTCGTAGGTTGTACCAGAATCGTTCCATGTTAACTGTATCAGGCTAGAATCTTTAGGAACGTTCCCTGATAGCGCAGCTCCCGCCATTGCTCCTAATGGACCGGCTAATATGGCGCCGACAACAGCACCACCCGCAGCACTACTTACTGAAGTGCTGGGGATAAGCTTAACTTCTGAAATATTACTTTTGAGTAGGGTTAGCTTATCAATAAATAACCGGTCCCTGGCATCTTCTATTATTACAAACTGGGGCCCTTTAAGGTTCGGATGTCCGCCCAAGTATTGAAGTTCGATGCGAATATCTTCGTTTGCATAATGGTCGTGAGTTCTTAACATCAGATACCCGATTAAAAGGCAGACTAAAAGAATAATAATTGCAGTTGTCACTAAAATACACCTCCTATAATTACCACTTTCAACCAAATTACAAAAAATCCTGCTATATCATATGCAGGTTTTTTCTTTTTATGTAGGCGCCCGTCGGCCGCGGGGGAGGGTAGCTCAGCCCTCCAGCCTACATTTTTTATGAGCGCAGCACTGTGAGCAGGTGCTTTCATCTTGAAAGGGGTGAAAGCCGTTGCCAAATGACGTAATTGGTATATCTATAAAAGCTTTTGAAGAGTATGAAGCTGCATTTAACCGATTCAAAAGAACTGTCCAGGGTCTGGTCTCTGATGAACAAAAGCTGCAGCAACAAACAGACCAATTGAACAAATCAGCAGAGCAATTAGAAAATCAGATGAAGGAAAATGCCAGGGCGGCAAATACCATGGGAGACGCCGTCGATGAATTATTGGGCATCCTTGGTCAGGTAGGTATATTATATGCTTTCAGCCAAGGATTACAGCAAATGATTACCGTTGGTGCCGATTTAGAAACACAGCTAACCAAAGTAGCAGCTGTCACCAATGAGTCCGTAAATACATTTCAAAATTTTATTTTTAGCAATTCTGGTAGTCTTTTTAATCCCTCCGAACAAGCCCAAGCCATGATTGAATTAGGCGCTGCCGGTCTACAAAGTGCCGATATGTTAAAGGCATTGCCAGAAGTTTTGGATCTGGCAACTGCCGGACTTGTTAATTTGGAGCAGGCAACGACTCCTGTTCTTAACGTACTTAAGACATTTGAAGAACCTGTTGAAAATACACGGCAAATAGTTGATGCCTTTGTAGAAGCGGCTAACAGGTCCGCATTGCAGGTAGAGGACCTTAGTTTGTCTATGGCAATGTCATCGGCTGCAGCAAGGTTGGCCGGAATGGACTACCGCGAACTAATAACCATCCTGATGATCCTGCGTGATGCAGGGCTGCAGGCATCGGATGCTGGTACATCAGTAAAATCTGCTTTACTGGCTATGATGAATCCGTCCAAAGAAGCTGTTGAGTATATGGACCAACTGGGCATTAAAATTTATGATGCCCAGGGCAATATGAAGGACTGGGCGGATATTATAGCCGAGTTCGAGCGAGGTTTGGCCGGTCTAACGGAAAAAGAAAAGAACCTTGTCTTGTCTACTGTGGCCGGTTCTGATGGTATCAGGGCATTGTCTCTAAGTATGAACCGGGGAAGCGAATTCATTAGACAAACTACACAGGAATTGATGAATGCAGACGGTGCTGCCCGGGAAGTTGCGGCAACCATGGAGCAGACTTTTGATGCAACCCTGCGTAAAACAACCAACAATTTACAACTTTTGGCTGCTACGGTTTTTAATGATGTAGAACCTGCTTTAACATCACTGCTGGGTGGCATCAATGATTTTGTTGAAGTTATAACGCAAATGGATGGAGAGACAAGAAAATTAATAGAACAGCTTATTGGTACGGTCGGTCTCGTTGCAGCCTTAACTGTTGTTATTAATGCGGTAAAAAAACTTAGTTTAGCTTTTAGGGCATTGTTTATCGAAATGGGGCCAGTTGGATGGGCTATTTTAGCAATATCAGCAGTAGGCGCCGCTGTTTTGTCTGCAGCAGGGGATATCGAAGAGGCGAAGCGAAAGCAGGAAGAACTCAACAAAGAAACCGAAGAGTATAACCGTATAAAAAGGGAAGGCATTGATCCAAGCCAGATCGATGCAAAAAAAGAAGAAATAAGTCTACTAGATGAGGAAATAGAAAAGTTAAGGCAATTAAAAGCTGAAAAAGAATCGGTTGTAGATAAAATAAGCAATGAAACCGGCAGTAACATGGTAGCCGGAATGGAAGTTGCTAAGGCCAAAAGGGAGATTGAAGAACTTAACAGACAGCTTGATGACTTGACCAATAAACGAAAAATACTTAATGATGCTATCAGAGAGGCTGAAGCTTTAGATGTTAAGTCAATATCCACAATGGCGCAGCAGGCTGCTCAGCAAAAGCTGGAAGCTCAACAGCTATCGCGGCTTGCTGATACTTATTTTGAATTATCTAAGAAGCAAAAGCTAACTGCCGATGAAAAGCAAAGACTTGAAGAAGCTACCCAAAAACTCGCTGCAACTTACCCTCAAATAAGAGTAGAGGTAGACGAAAATGGCCGGGTATTAAAAATCAATGAAAATATATTAAGAGACCAAATTAAAGTCACAAACGATTTGGCTAATGCCCAACAAAAGAAAGCCATTGCAGCCATGCAGGCATCTGCAGCAGAAACAAATAAGATTATAAATGATGCCATTAGGCGAATGCAGGCTTTAAAAGAAGAAATGGCGTTGCATGAAAGAGTTGCTAACAGAAATGCTGAAATGGCTAAAACTTTTGGTTTAACATACTACTCTGCATTGGACCCTGCCAATCAGCTATTGCAGAAAGCAAAGGAGCAGTATCAGGTTGAAAAAGACAAGGTAGGTGCGGCCAGGGAAGCCCAAAAGATTATTGACCAGCAAATCAAATCAGTTGAAAAACTCAAAGTTACTTCCGGGAGTGTACCCAAAAGCCTTAATTTAAGCGGTGGCTCTAAAACAAGTCGCAGCTCATCCACATCCAAATCCACTGGCCCCGACCCGTTTACCGAGGCCATGAACCTGTTCAACTACCAAAAAGAACTCAGCGACATGTCTACTGAGCAGCAAATAGCCAACCTAAAAAAAATTCGTGATGCATTTATTAAAAACGGTAAATGGACCCTTGAACAGCATAGGCAAATTGATGTCCAGATAGTCCAACTGCAACGTCAGCGGATGCAGGAGCAGTTAAACTACTCTAAGACGTGGATAGAGACACAAAAAGCTCTTAATAAGCTATCCACAGAGGATGAAATAGCTGCTTGGCAGCGAGTTAAAGCTAAATACAAGCTCACACGGGAAGAAATGATGCAGATAGATGTTACCATCTATCAGCTGCAGGAACAGGCCCGTAAAGAGCAAGTAGACAAAGCCAAGGCGTGGATAGAAGAACAGGTATTTTACGAGCGTATGTCAGTGTCAGACCAGATTGCTGCGTGGCAAAGTCTTAAGTCTAGTTATAAACTGACCGCAGAAGAAATCAAAGAAATTGACCGGACTATCTTTTCACTTAGAAAAGAGTTGCTTAATGATTATATATCAGACCTGCGCGAAGCTTATTCTAAGGAACGTGATGCTAAACTTGAGGCCTTGAAGGAAGAAGAGGAGGCAGAACTTGATTCCCTGGAACGTCGGCGCAAGGAGTACGAAAAAGAGCATCGTGCAAGGCTGGAACAGTTAGAAGAAGAAACCAATGCACAGATTAAAGCTCTTCAAGATCAGATTAAAGCTATTGAAGAGCAGGGCAGACAGGAAGACCAGGCCAAAAAAGAAGAGGACCGTAACAAACGGTTACTGGAGCTGCAGGCAGAGTATGAGAAGTATAAAAATGCCACATCGGTGGCCGGAAAAGAAAAATTAGCTGACATCGAAAAAGAAATAGCCGATATTCAGTGGGAGATACAAAAGGAAGCTAACGAACGGGCTCGTCAGGAGCAAATTGATGCGCTACAGAGTGAAATAGACCGTATAAAGGAACAGGCCGAAGAGAAGAAAAAGCAGTGGCAGGAAGAATATGAGGCCCGGTTAGAACATTTTGCCGAAGAACAGGAAAGTATCCGGGACCATTACGCCAGAATTGAACGGGAGACTAGGGAACATTATGAAAACCTACTTACTGAGGCTAACCTTCAAGCTGAGGCAGAAAAAGCTTTGCAACAGCAGAAACAGCAAGAAATAATCGCTATGCTGGAAGGTTTTGGGCCACAATATCTGGCCGCAGGTTCTCTTCTTGGACAGATGTTTGCTGATGGAATTATGTCACAGTATAACGCTGTTGTATCTGCTGCATCCATGCTGGCGAGTGCGGCAAGTGATTACTTAGAACTGCATTCACCAGCAAAAAAGGGGCCACTGTCTACTTTGGACGAATGGTGGAAACCAATGGGTCAAATGCTGGCTGGAGGATTGGACAAAGGACCAGTTGAGTCAGCGGCGAGCTCTATGGCGGGGACCGCGGTTGCAGGTACAGCCGGCAGCTTTACAATAGAGATTAATATTAAAGAGTTCTACGGAACAAAGGAAAACATTGACGATTTTAGCGCAGGACTAAAACGGACCTTTGACTTTAGCAGAAGAGCAAGAGGGGGTCGGTAGTGATGCCTGAACTTGGCTTTACATATAGAGGGCGACATTCTTCGGAATTTGGAATACAGGTATCAAAAGCATCCCGCCCTCTGCTATCCCAGGTTAAAGAGGTTTATGAAGAAGTCCCGGGCCGGGATGGGTCTTATGATTTTTCAGGGGCTAACTCAAATCTCCGGCCCACTTACCCGGACAGGTCTATAGAGGTGGACTGCAATCTGGTAGAGCAGTCAGGTAATCTACAAATCTTCAGACAAAAAATAAGGCAGATAGCGGCATGGTTAGACCCGAGCAAAGGAAAAGGTTGGCTGGAATTTGATGATGACCCCGGAGTCTATTATTACGGTAAAATTAATAACCTCGTGTCGATTGAACAGTTTGCGGCCGGCGGGGAATTTCCCCTTACCTTTAGATGTGACCCCTTTGCCTACGGTGATGAAATAATTGTGTCAAAAGAAATGGTGGCTGGCGATAACACAATGAGCATAGAGAACCCAGGTACTATTGAAAGCCCAATAATTATAACTGTCACCGGTCACACTATATCAACTATCCATACAGTTGATCCGTTGTTAACCATAGGCGAACTATCTATTAAGTTCACGGGAACTCTTCAAGAAGGGGAAACTCTTATGATTGACACCGATAAGTACACGGCAACCGTTGCTCAAACAAATGTTTTAACCTACATTTCCGGCTCATTTCTGAAGCTTCAACCGGGACTCAATATAGTGTCTTATTCTGACATGGGCTGTAATGCTGCCCTGGTATCAATCACATATAGGCCGAGGTGGTTGTAATGCTAAAAGTATTAGACCGGAATACAGAAGAAATTTTGGCCTATCTGGAAAACGCAAAAAACGTGGCAGTTCAGGAGAAACTCAATGGTGAGTATCTCCTCTCTTTTTGGTTGCCGCGAACAGACCCGAAGTGGCAGTATATTGAGACCGAAAACTATATTGACTGCGAAGGCCAGCTTTTTATTATAAGAACCACCGAAGAGGAGCATGATGTCTCTGGCCGGCTTATCGCTAATGTACAATGTGAACACGTATACACTGAGCTAATCGATGAATACCAAGACCAACTGCTTAACTTTGCCGGTACTACGGCCATGTTTGCCCTGACACAGATACTTCAAAATACCAGGTTTACCATAGGTACTGTTAGCGACTTTGGGTTAAACGACCTGTTTGACTTAGGGGAGACAAATAAACTGGACTGCGTGAGGGCCGTTCAGGACGTGTGGGGAGGTGAGTTCAAATGGGATAACAGGCAATTAAACCTTTTGGCCCAAAGAGGAACTGACAAAGGGGTTCAGTTTAGATACCGGAAGAACTTAAAAAGTATTAAGCGCACTACTGACAGCAAGAACCTGATTACCCGGTTGTATGGCTATGGTAAGGACGGTTTAACAATCGAGGGGCTTGATACTTCCGGATGGACACAGGAGGAAAAGGATAGGCTTTTAGTCGGTGTTACGATTGATACTAATGGTATCGTTACAAGCAAGTACATCGACAGTCTGTACATTGGAAATTATCCGATTCCTAAGTCCGGGAAAAAGGAATTTAACGATATTAACGATCAAAAACAGCTCTTAGAAGAGATGCAAAAATACATGAGGGCTAATGAAATTCCAAAGGTAACTTATGAAGTTGATATTGTTGAACTAAAAAAGCTAACCGGCTATACTCATGAAGCATTTGAAATAGGTGATACGGTAACTGTAATCGATGAACCTTTGGACGCAAATATCAAGGCCCGAGTGATTGAGTATGAATACTACCCATACGAACCGGAGCGAAGCAAAGTAACACTGGCTAATTTTAAGGAAAATATCACTGACCTCTTGAGTGAATTTCAGTCAAGTAAAGACTTAGTAGAAAAAAGTAAAGACGCCTGGGATAGAGCCAGACAGTTTGACGAAAACGGGTATTTGTCTACCCAGTGGCTTATTGGTGCTATTGCAGCTGCTACGAACCAGATAAACGCCGGGGCTAACTCGTGCGTTGAAATTGATGGAGACGGGATTACAATTTATGACCCTACTGACCAGCTGCGCCTTAAAAGAATCAGGATTACCAACGGGGCTATAGGCGTGTCTGTCGACGGTGGGCATAGTTATAGGCAGGCTATGACCTCAGAGGGCATTGTGGCTGACTTAATAACAGCAGGTAAAATACTTACCAGCCTGGTCAGAATCGAAGGTGACAGTAATTTTTACTGGGATGCTGTTGGATTGTACGCTATTGACCCGGCAGATCCTAACAGGCTAATACGGTTCAATCGGGAAGGGCTAAGATTTACAACTGATGGAGGGGAACACTGGACTAACGCTCTTGACTACGATGGTTTGCACGTAGGTACACAAAAGGGCACATCCTATGGTTTATACGACACCGCCGCGTTGTTTCACTTTGACACGCATCTGAAAAGTACCCAGGGGCTTGCTCCGGTCGGTACACCAGTTGCCACGCTTCGACCAGGCGAAGGCAAATTCGGCGGGGCTGTGGCGGTGGAGGAGGGGACAACGAACCTTTTAAGTGGGCATTTAATAGCCACGGAAACAGAAAAAAATGGTTACAAAGGTTGGTCGATATTAGGAACCGGTAACGATACAAGAAAATATATAGACTCATCAAATATTCCGGTATCTCCCAATACAACTTATACTTTTTCCTGCGTTTACTGGTCAAGTGATGGGTTTTTGGATGATGTTTATTTACAATTCGATGGAACAGGTTATCCGGAAGGTAATATATATTTAAGACCTACGGAAGTCGCAGGCTGGAATGGAAGCACGACAAAGGTCATTGATTTGGGAAATGGTTTTTTTAAGCGTATAGGTACGTTTACGACAACCGCTGATACTGCTAATATTGTTAATGTATTTTTCGATAGTGATGTAGCAGGAAGGGAAGTATTTATAGCAGATGTCCAACTTGAACAAAAAACCTTCGCCACTTCTTTTGTTGACGGAACCCGAGCTGCGGGGTCTCTCAAATATCCAAAGTCAATCTTGAACCCGGCAGAGGGTACGATATACTTTTATGGGAAAATCAACAAGTTTGGCAATCCCTATAACGCAATACTGACAACAGGAGAGTCAGCGTCCAGTCCGGGTGGCCGACTGCTGATCATGAGCAGAACAGCATCAAAAAACTTATATGTATGGGATAGCGACGGCGTAACTGAAATCGGGCTATACAGTGCTGAAAACTCACTTGTAGAAGAGTGGTTTTCAGCGGCATATACCTGGGGCCCTGCTGGTCGTGCATTGTATCTAAATGGAGAACTGGTGGCAACGAATCCAAAAACTGGGCCTATTGGGTTTAGCTACGCTGACGGAAATATACAGATAGGCACTTGGCTAAACGGTAATTTTCTCAACGGCCTCATTGACGAACTACGCATCGATACCGTCCAGCGCACAGCCGAAGAGATAAAAGCCTGGCACGAATCAAATGTGCCTTTTGTTGACCCAGGTCAGACGCAGTTGGCCGATAACACTATAGTTACTGCGGATGGCCTTAAGGTGCTTCACTCTGACGGCTCTTATTCGGCATTTACATGGGAAGGTCCGATGCGGGTAATTGCAGGGGAGAATAAGCCGTATTTCTATTTGTGGGAGTTCCAGCAAATTTACGATACTAGAGGATATTACTGGAGTGACAGTTATAGTGGTGGTTCTTGGGACGACCCTGCCGGTTGGTATTTGTGGAGTGACGAAGAGTGTGACCAAAAACTGCCACCACAAACCATAACATTACCTGCGGCATTTAGAGGCAAAGATTTTAAGGTTTTTGTGACTCCAAGACAAGGACTGCAAACCCAAACTGCAATTAATAGTATGTTTCTTACTGCAGGGAATACAGGATGGTATTATTTGTCATATGACCATAAACATTTAACTATACAGGTTATTAATAAAGATATTGCTAATGGTACTTTTCAGGTTAGAGCTTATGTGCATGTAAAATTTGATGGTGCTGATAGTGGTTATCAATCAGAAAGAAGACAATATCTTATTGCGGTCGAATTTGATGTATTAGTGACATATTAATTAAGGTTGACGAGGTGGTTAAATGGCTGTCGCTATAGTAGATGTCATTAATAACAAAATTATAAAAGTGAAAGGTGCAAGCGAATCTTTGGCGGATATTTTCCCAAACATTGCCCCGGAAATGATGTCGAGGCTATTTGCAGAAATCGATGTAAGCGATGATGTGGCCCAAAATATTGACCTATATGAGTACAAAGACGGAACAATTCAACTTCTTCCTGTAGACACTAGAATCGAAAAAATCAAAGCGAAATATCAAACAATACTGGACAACCTCATCCTCACCAAACAGCGCATGGAAATGCTTGGTCAGCCGACAGATGCTATAGTTGCCGCCTACCAATCTAAAAAAGCGGAAATGGATGAAGCTATAAGGTTGGTGGGCAAAGATGCCTAGAATACCTAGAATAGACCCTTTGGAATGCATTAAATGTGATGCCTGTAAGGTATTCTGCCCGAGTTTACCCGTAAGCATTAAAATTGACTCTGCCGGCAATTATAGCATTAACCAGGATACCTGTATAAACTGTGGAATATGCCAGGATATGTGCCCGGTAAGGGCGGTTGTTCTGTGAAGCCATAGGGCTTCTTTTTATTTTGCTGTAGAAGGGAGGGTAGCTGTCTTTTGTGAGGTATGATAATCACGTAGATGAAAGGGGTGCCTTATCGTTGAACAAACTTGAAAACATTTATACTATTGTGTCTGGCGGACTAATATCAAGCATTGCCTACCTAGTAGGCGGGGCCGATAACCTCATTATCGCCCTGGGACTGTTTGTAATACTCGATTACATCACCGGTGTTGCAGCGGCCGCGTATGAAAAAACACTTAATAGCCGAACCGGATTCTGGGGAGTAGGGAAAAAGGCCCTGCTCTTTGCTTTTGTGATTGTTGCCAATCAGTTGGACTTGGTTGCTGGCAACGATCAGGGTTTCCTCCGGAATGCGGTTGTAATGTTCTTAATTGGTACAGAAGGAATCAGCATACTTGAGAACATGGGGAAAATGGGTTTGCCGGTACCAAAGTTTATTATCAGCACACTGGAACGATTAAAGAATGATGAAAAAAGGGGTGATTCGGATGTTAAGCCTGGGTAGTAAAGGAATCGACGTCACCGAACTGCAAAAACTGCTTGCCGCTTGTGGTTTTTCTATTACTGTAGACGGTGATTTTGGCTACAAGACAAAGGCGGTGGTAACTGCGGCACAAAAGGCTATGGGTTTGAAAGCCGATGGCATCGCCGGGCCAGTCACTATGTCAGCCCTGCGCCTGTGGGCACCGCACAAGGCCCAGGGCGTATATGTTTCACCCCACTTTAAAGATACGGAGTTTGACTGCCGTGATGGTTCCGGATTGGTGCGGATCCATCCTAAACTGCCGGAGCTTTTGGAGAAGATCCGAGCTTACTTCGGCAAGCCAGTAATACTCAATTCGGGATACCGCACCCCGAGCTACAATGCGAAAATAGGCGGGGCTAAAAACAGCTACCACATGAAGGGAATGGCTGCTGATATTGTTATTTCCGGAATTAACCCGAAACAAGTGGCAGACGCGGCCAGAAAGCTGGGGGCCGGTGGCGTTGGACTATACAATACCTTTACACACATTGACGTTGGCCCGGTACGGTCCTGGTTTGATTAAAAGGAGTTGATAACGTGAAACTAAAGCAAGATTTTGGCGTGCGTGCGCTGATTGCTATATTGCTTATCATCGGAGTGTTTAGCCTGGCTGGATACCTGGCTGTTAGGAACCGGCTGCCCAGCGAGGTGCTCACCGTGTTGGTGAGCACTATCAGCACCTTGGCCGCGTTTTATTTCGGTGCCAGAACAAAAACATAAATCCACTTTTCTGCCCTCACCATGCGGTGGGGGCTTTTTTGTTATAAAGATTACAGGCATATAGTGGGGTAAGTTTTCAAGCATAGTTGTCTGGCAAAAATATCTCAATAATGTAATCAAAAAAATCTATCCACTTGATGATTATCAAGGCTTATGTTAAAATAAATTCCAAAGGTAAATTTTTTTGCGGGGGATGAAAATATGGAATACTTGGATGATGAAAAGCTACGGGATTTTTTACAACGCGAATTGATGTTTACGAACGAAGCGGCCAAGTTTCTTGGTGTAAGCCCCCAGCGTTTAAACCAGTTAATTCATGCCGGAAAATTGCGACCTGTTAAGGTGGATCGAGCTGGTACGATTTTTTTAAAACGCGATTTAGAAGAAAGAAAGAAAGAGCTAGCTTTAGTAGAAACACAATCTCCCGATGCCAAACTTTTTAATAGGCTCTCAATTATAAATGACCCAAGTAAATTACAGAATGCTATCAATTATTTTGTCATTCATACACTTTGCCGATATGCGGACAAAAAAGCTAAAGCATTATTTAACCAGTTAAGCAAGCAATTAGACTTAAATTGTCCTATGCGTGAGAATATATCTGATTTTTCTAAGTTAACTGGTTTTACTAAAAATGAAATAGAAGTAGCATATAGAGAAGTTGTCCGGGGTCTTGAAAAACTTAGTCCCAATGATTATTTGATAGGACAGGATGAGGAGCTTTATCCTCCTCTTCTAGCTTTAACTGAGCAAGCACCTATGTTTTTATTTATGAGAGGTAACCCATGGCTTGCTCAACAGCATATAGTTGCAATCGTTGGTACCAGAAACGCCTCCATTGACGGGCAGACAAAAGCTAAAACTTTAGCTACTCTACTTGGAAAATATAAAATTGTGGTGGCATCTGGGTTGGCTAAAGGAATTGATCGGGCTGCTCACGAAGGAGCTGTTGAATCAAGAACACCAACTATAGCAGTTATTGGAACTCCAATTAATAAAGTTTATCCCAAAGAGAATGAGAAGCTTCAGCAACAAATTGCAGAAGAAGGGTTAGTAATATCACAATTTCCACCATCACAGCCAGTGCAAAAATGGAATTTCCCCGCAAGAAATGCTGTAATGAGCGGGATTTCTTTAGCAACTGTTGTTATAGAGGCCGGAGAAACAAGTGGTGCTTTAATTCAAGCTGATTATGCTTTAAAGCAAAAAAGATTTGTATTCATTCCACAAAGTGCAATAGATAATCCAAAATTGCATTGGCCCCAAAAATATGTTAGTCGTCCTGGTGCTCATAGTTTTTCTAAAATAAGTGAGTTAATTGAAAAATTACAGGAATCAGCGGTTATTAACACCAACGAGAGAGACGACGAAATTCCCTCTGCGGGTGGACAGGTGAGTCTTGAACATGTTTGTGGAGAACAATTCAATTAAAGGATTAATAATAAATGTTGGGCATAGCGGCTCGCTCCTGGATCCGCAGTGGTCCGAAATTGTGGGGGCTATGCCTCATGTTTTTATATACCATGATGAGCACCAATTAGTACAGCTAAGAGCAATGTTCGGTGAGACAGTTAACTGTATATATAAGAGTAATATCTATACATTTAATGTCAGAAGAGGTTTAGATGTATTAAAGTTAGAGCCTTATGAAACGGTGTATATAACGCCTAATGCGGCGGAAATTGCAAATGTTATAACTGAACGTGTTGGAACAATTGTAGTTACACCGAATCCGGTACAGACTAATTATGTTGGAAGAATGCCGGATTTTTGGGTACCGACCATTGAGAAGGTTCGAAAAATAATTTCGGGGGAGGATAAAGGTTATTTTTCCGAGGTTCTCTTAACTTATAATGGAAAAGAACCTTTATCTAAAAGTGGTTGGGTAATAGTTTTTAATGTGCCCTGTGATGATCGGCAAATTACAGTCGTATCTTGTGGTCGATATTTTGGATGTGACCACTTCAAATATCCGGCGCATCAATTTTCCTATCGAATTCGGCGAAGTAAATATAAAAAAGATCAAAACCAACTTTTTAGTTACGTTTTAAAAAGCATTTTAACATGGGCTGAAAAGACATTTGGTAACATTGATGGAGTTACCCGAGTACCTCCGCGTCCAGGATACGATGATCGTTTGGCACCAGTCGTTGCCGATGCTTGTAGAGGTACAAAATTTGCTGATTTTAGTAATAGTTTGATTTGTGTCGAATACTACCCAACCCAAAAGGGGCTTAACAGTGAAGCTAGGGCTGCAAATGTCCGAGGTAAATTTAAAGCTATAACGAATTTTGAAGGCAAACATGTTGTTTTATTTGATGATGTATTTACTACCGGTGCAACTATAATTGAATGTGCACGTGAAATATTTAAACAAAGAGCATCTAAAGTAACCATCATAACTTTAGGGATAAACCAATTATCGCCTTGGGGACAAGTTAATATATTATTATGCCCAGTTAGTGGCTGTGGGGCAAAGCTAGAAATGAGGTTCAATAATAATGGTATAGGGGCCTTTTTTGGATGCAAAAATTTTAAAGAAAACCAATGTAGATATACAAAAAACTTTAAAGATGGTTGGTGGGAACTAAACTTACAAAATAAAAGGGAATCCCAAAATGAAGATGATATAATTTTCTAAGCCGATTTTGTTGCCAGGTCTTTACTTCTATTCCTTATTGCCTTTCTTTAAAAATTTTTTTCGTAATGCTGGCTGTTCGGCTTTTCTTTTCATAACGTCTTCTCGAAGGTATATCCCTTCTATAATAGGTACTAAAATACCACGTTTTTTTAAACCTGATAACGCTGCTCTACTAATGTCCAGTTCTTTTATAACCATTCCTGGAGTCATAATATGTTCTTTAATAAAATTGACTTTTTCATCTCTAGTCATTGATTAAGTCCTCCCTTGCAGAAATTTCCTAATTATGTTATACTTTAATCACAAAAATGATATAATTTTAGGGGAAGGGGCTTGCGCCCCTCACCGTGGGTGGCACTATCGACGATGCTTGCCAGGCGATTTCGGTAGTGCCTTTGCCTTTTCTTTGACCTTTTCTAAGAAGTAGTTTACAAATGGTACTATGTAAGGCGCGATTGCGATTAACCATTGTTGAATTTCCTCCACGGTCCCCACCTCCTTTCCAGGGGTGGTTCCCCTTACACTTATTATTATATCATACCTATTAACAAATGTAAATAGGTTACGAGGAAAAATTTTTAGTTTTTATGATTACTTGGAATATCATTCCAAGTATATTTTATTTATGAGCAAATAAAATATAAGTACTAATAAATAATTAGCAACAAGGAGGTGAAGAATCATGGGTGAACAGAACAGAACAATGACCCCGCCAAATCCACCGAAACCATATAGCTCCGAAGAGATTAAAACTTACAAAATTCTGGAGCGTTACGCCACCACCGGCAAGATTACTGACGATGAATTAATGTTTTTAAGAACTGAGGGTTGGAAACATCATTTTGCAACGGGAAGTACCACATTGCTTCAAATAACAGATGCCATTGAAGCTAAGATGGCTAGAAAAGCTCAACAGGAATATTTGACTGAACCATTAATGGTTGATAAAGCGAATAAGGGTATAAAAATGATACAGTCAATGTCTGCAATCGACACATTTGCCGTGGCATTGACTGTTTCTTTAGGAGTAGTTTTTATTGGTTTTCTGTACCCGAAGCTAAAGACTTTACTGGAAAGGAGAGATGCAAAGGGTAACAGGGCTGCGTTTGTTGTTATCCTGGTGGGGATGATTAGTATTCTCTGCATTCTAAAATTCGTGTAGGAGGAATGAACGAGTGAACGGGCTGCTAATTACTGTGTTTTCGCTGGCCGGTTACTGGCTTATCTTAGACAGAATTATGGATAGGTACGAAAAGATATCCTGGGATATCGCAAAGTATTATGCCGGGGAAGTTACTGGCGAATCAAAGATATACGGTAAGCTGAGGAGAATAAAGTGATTAGCTGGGTTGTAATTGGAGTTGGCGCCTTTTATCTTTTATCCGGGGTTCCTATTGTAGCCAGCAAATTAAGCGGTATAAAGTTTTGGGGGAAACCTCCATGGGAGAGGCTTGAGGAAGTATTTAGAAGCGTAAAGGCTTTTAATGTTAACGGGCAGATACCGTTATTGGTTAAAAAGACAAAAACAAGATCTGGCTGGAATCTGGTCTATTCCGTACCGGTAGGTAAGTCAGATATTGACTATATTGACCATAAGCCGGTACTTGAATGGGCTGCAAAATCAACCATAGATATTCACGGCGTCAACGGTGTTATGGTAATGCAGTTACATACTTTGAAGATACCTAAGCGCATCGAATACGAAGAAGATGAACCACCAAAGAAGATGATCCTGCCAGTGCAGATTGGCTGGTGGAGGGGCGGACTGCTCTGGTATGACCTGGCACTAGGCCACCTTGGCAACTACGGTATGACCAGATACGGGAAATCCACATTCTTTAGACAGTTAATGATTGGCTTACTTAAGCAACATAAAGCAAGGCTTTTCATAATTGATATGAAGAATGAATTTGTTGACTTTGCTAATCATGCTTGGTTTACTTCCGACTATAACTTAGATGAACCTATTAAGATGCTTACTTATCTAAAAGAAGAAATATTCCGGCGCATGGATATTTTTACAAAGTCAGGATGTTCCAAGATTCAGGACTATAAAGGTAAAATGGATTACCTAGTCTTGGTTGTTGATGAGTTTTCACAGCTCTGCCCGGAGTTATCAAAGCATAATAAAAAGCTTAAAGAGAAACGTGAGATAGCCCACGCCCTCCTGGTGGATATCTTAAGCATGGGAGCTGCGGCCGGTATAATAGTTTGCCTGGGCATGCAACGTCCTGACCATAAGATTCTTCCTGGTCAGTTGCGCGCAAATATTTGCGCATCTAACTGTTATAGAACTGCAACCAAGGTTAACAGTGAAGTAGCAATAGAAAACGAATTAGCCTATTATCTTACGGAACGGGGAAGAGCGTTGTTTTTACACGAAGGTAAACTCAGGGAAGTACAAACACCTTGGTTGAGTGAAGAAAGGGCCAGGGAAATGCTCAAAAAAATGCCGATAAACAATCCTAAGCCAGTTAAAAGTCAATTAAAGAAATGTGTGTAGGAGGAATTCACATGTTACCAGTACCATTAGCAGTTAGTAAAGTTACGGTCATACTGGCAACCAGGGCACTATTGTTATCCGGGAAGGAGATTGGTAAAAAGACTGGCCGGGAGCCATTGAAGGGAGATAAAAAGAAATGAGTTCACCGAGAAGGATCCGTTCCAGCTGCAAGAGGTACCACAAACGCACGCTGCAAAGGATTGAGCCAAAGGGAGGAATATCATCTACCACAATAGTTTACGACCTTGATAAGATGCTTACTGAACACTTCCCGGAACTACAGAGTCCCAGAATGGTTAAATCTAGCTCCAGGGTGATAAAATTATTCAGGAATCCAATGCGAAGGCACAGCTAATCCAACCTGTAGATTATCCTGGAGATTATCCCGGGGAGTGGGGTCTACACAGGACAAAGGCAAAATCCGCGCCAATACTAAAATTTTATTTCACTATAAGAAGCAAAGCGCCTCTAAGTTACATTGGGACCAAGGTGGTGGCTGAAGAAAATGGCAAAAGTAGAAAATAGCCTCCAAAAGTGGGAAAGACGTAATAACGCTGTACTGGAACTGCTGCAAAGGTTTCATTTCCTTGATTCTAAACACTTGGAGATACTAATAGATTGGAATTACAAGGTATGTTCCAGGAACCTAAAAAATTTAGTGCAACAGAAAAAAATTAAAAGGTGGCAGCCACACAGAAACGCGCGATATATTTACTACCTTGATAGAAAAACAGAAAACATGTACCACTGGCTCTGTTTGGCCTCGACTTATTGTTATTTATTTAAAAACTTTAAAATTGAATACTTTGATCCGGAAGTAAAGTTTTCGATGTTACAGGCGGATGGTTATGCCAGGGGAAAAGGTATCCATACGTTTATAGAGATAGATAGAACAACTAATAACAGTTTTAACAAAGTTCCATTATACCACCAGCTTTTTGAATCTGATGAATGGGTTAAAAAGTACAGTATTATAATAGAAGAAACTCGGAAATTTCCCAGCATACTGGTAGTGACAAGTAGAAAAAAAGCTGTTATGAATAAAATAGTAAAAGAGAATGAACTTGGTTTAAATTTTGTGGTAATGGACATAAAAGATGTAGAAAAGCATCTGGAATATAGACCGACAAATGATGTAGTCGGTCTTCCCGATACGGCTGTGCGTGAAGCCAGGGAGCGGGTTAGGGCAGCTATAAAAAATTCCGGTTACGAATTTCCTTTGCAAAGGATAACCGTTAATCTGGCGCCGGCTGACATTAAGAAAGAAGGGGTCGTTTTGGATGTGGCTATTGCTTTGGGTATTCTCGGGGCCACCGGGCAAATATTTAGCCAGGGGTTAAAGAATATGTACGTAGTAGGTGAGCTATCCCTCGATGGAACGATCAGGCCTGTTAACGGTGTATTGTCGGTGGCCTTAATGGTTGGCAGGCAAAAAGGTTGGGGCGCCATAAAAAAATTGGCGGTTCCGTTAGATAATTACTATGAAGGAGCGTTGGTTGAGAAAATTGAAATTACGCCCGCGCCTGACCTGGCGACCTTAATAAGGTACATCCAAGAAGAGGATGCTCCAAAACCGCCCGAAAAAAAGATCTCAGGTAGCGAGGAATATAGTGAAACAAAACCCCTCGATTTTTCTGATGTCCATGGGCAGCATTTAGCTAAAAGGGCGCTGGAAATTGCCGCTGCCGGCGGGCATAATATAATTTTGATTGGTACCCCTGGAGCGGGAAAAACAATGCTGGCAAAAAGGCTGACTACTATTATGCCTACAATGACCCTGGAAGAATCATTAGAAGTGACCCAAATTTACAGTGTGGCCGGACTTCTGCCTAAGGGGCAGCCGCTTATTACAACTAGGCCTTTTCGCGCACCTCACCACACTGCGTCTGCTAACAGCATAATTGGCGGGGGCAGGATTCCCGTCCCGGGCGAAATCAGCTTAGCCCATAACGGCATATTGTTTCTTGACGAGTTTCCGGAGTATAAGAGGGACGTACTGGAGGCTCTTCGGCAACCCCTGGAAGACGGTAAGGTATTGATTTCCCGCGTTAATGCGGCTGTTACCTACCCAGCTAACATTATGCTGGTAGCTGCTATGAACCCTTGTCCTTGTGGTTACCTGGGTGATATAAAAAAAGAGTGCCTTTGTACGCCACCGCAAATTATGCGCTACCGGAACAGGTTGTCGGGGCCGCTTTTGGACAGGATAGATATGCACATTGATGTGCCGCGTTTAGAAATAGATGATATCATGAAAAACGAGAAGGGGGAGCCTTCAAGGGAAATCAGAAAGCGGGTCGAACAAGCCAGAGCTATACAACTGGCAAGGTTGAAGTCGGCTAAAGTATATTGCAATGCCCGCATGGGCCCGCAAGATATAAAAAGGTACTGTCATCCAAACAAATCGGCTCAAAAGCTGCTCAAGGAATCTTTTGAAAAGCTTAATCTGAGCGCGAGGGCTTATAACAAGGTGCTGAAAGTGGCCAGGACCATAGCCGATTTAGCCGGCAAAGCTGAGATTGAAGACCTGCATGTTGCTGAAGCCCTGCAGTTCAGAACCATGGATCGACGGTACTGGGAATAAAATGAGTTGTTTACTCTGGAGTGGGACTTAAATCTCGACCGGTCCACGCCCCGCGTGAGCGGGAGTGGCTAACCGGGCGAGATTTCGTCCTTGAGCGGAAGAATAATATGCCCTTCCTTTTTTGTTTATTTTTTCATATTATTTTGTATCTGCTGAACGGCCTGTTGGTCCACCTGCTTATGCAGGACCAGATTATTTTGTAACTGGGATAGTTTATCCTTGGTCATTTGCTGTTCCAATTTTTTGGTGACAACAGGTTCAACAACTGCAAACATGGCCCGGTATAAGATATAAACTGTAACACTACCACCAAGTAACAAGAGCAGTGCAGCTAATATTTTACCTTCCATGCAATACCTCCGTTTCAATTTAGCTTTAAGCTTTTTTAGTTTACCCATTATTACGGAAAAAATTTGAGTATCCTTTAAAGTCACAAAAAAACCGTTGACTATTCAAAAATGACCGATTAAGGGAAAAGTAATTTCTTTCATAAAGTTTTCCGTTAAAATTAAAATAATAATGAAACGTTAAGATTTGGCTTCTTTATGGGGAAAACAGGTATTGGGGAGAAAAAGCGGAGGGACCAATTTATGTTGTCGCCTGAAAAACGCTTTGATATTTTGAAATTGGATAATATGAGGCTGTTGGATAAGTTAAACGACAGTATTTTATTTGTGGATCGAATGGGTAATATCGTTTTTATGAACCGGGCCTTTAAAGATAAGTTTAATAAAGGCGCCGATGTTATCCAGTTTCCCATCCAAAAGGTTTTTCCCAATATAAAATTTGATTTCTCCAAAAAACATAATAAACTCCAAAAGTTAAAGACTCTATATCAAGGTGTGGAATGGGAACTGACCATAACTAAAGTGGAAAAAGACCACGATTATATTGGAGCCTGGGTTATTATCAGGGAAGCTGTGGACTATACCGGTTGTGACCACCATCTAACTTTTCCAGTCAATACAAAGGTATTTGATAGTATAACGGACGCTGTGGCAGTTGTGGATCGCAATTTTAAAATAGTTTACATAAATAGGACATTTGCCGGTTTACTGGGTTTTGTGCCAGAAGAATTACGTGGCCAGGACTGCCGGCCATTGTTAAAAGGAATTGAAAAGTACGTGCGTAATGGTATTGAAAAGGGTATGATTGACCTTGATGCATCCCCCGTAGCAGGGGAACCTGTAGACATAATGATTTACCCCTTGGGCTCCGGGCGGGTGGTATTATTGATTATCAATGGCAGAAAACTATCTAACGCTTTTCAATACAAGGTCAGGATCCTGAATAGCAAAATTGCCTATTATCAGGAGCAATTGGCCCAGGTCACAGGAGCCAAATACAAACTTAAAAATGTAATTGGAACAAGTAAGCAGGTCAAAATTTTAAAGGAAAACATAAAAAAGATGGCCTGCAGTAATTGCACTGTCCTACTGAGGGGAGAAAGGGGCAGCGGCAAAGAATTTATGGCTAGGGTTCTGCATAGTGAAGGGACCCGTAAATTTGGCCCCTTTGTGAAAGTAAAATGTTCTTTTCTTTCTAAAAACGCGGATAAAAACGAACTTTTTTTTACGAAGTCCGTTTTTGTTGACGGTGAACAAGCTTCCGAGCGGATGGGGAAATTGGAACTAGCCGATAAAGGAACAATTTTTCTGGAAGATATAGCTGACCTTTCTCTCGAGGTGCAGAATAAACTGTTACAGTTTTTGCAAACTAAAAAAATTCGCGGGGCTGACGGAAAAGAAAAGAAAGTAGATGTCCGTATTATTGCTGCTACCAGCAGAAATTTAGAAGAACTTGTTAAAAGAGACTTGTTTCTGGAACACCTATATCACCGTTTAAATGTTTTGAGTTTTTCCTTGCCTCCTCTACGAGACCGACGAGAGGATATACTGCCATTGTTTTTGTACTTTGTCAAAAGGTACGCTGAGCAGGCCGGAATAGGAGGACAACCGAAAATACCCCCGGAAACTTATGAACTTTTATTTAATCACGACTGGCCTGGCAACGTCGATGAATTAAAGGAGATAGCAAAGAAGACTGTGAATTCCCTGGAAAGTCCCGTAATTGCGGTCGAGAAGGTTCCTGTATATTTAAATAAAGTTTTTGACAATGGCGCCGGTCATCTAACCCTTAAACAGATCTTAGATGAAACGGAGAAATTGGTTTTAATGCAGACTTTACAGAGAACCGCCGGCAACAAAGTGAAAGCAGCCAAGATACTTGGAATATCCAGGGCGGGTCTTTACCAAAAACTGGAAAAACACTCCCTGCTTGACGAATAATAAACCAAATGGTATTATTTAAAAATGTGGAAAGGATTAGCGGCAGTCGAGGGGGGAAAGGCTTGGAGTTAATACTTACAGAGAAACACACTGATGGTTACAGTGTAAATTGGAAAATTAAAGAGACTCTGCATGTCGAGCAAACGAAATACCAGCATCTTGCCATCGTGGAGACTTACGAATTTGGCAGGGCGTTGGTTCTGGATGGTATTATTCAGACAACGGTAAAAGATGAGTATATGTATCATGAAATGATAGCTTTACCGGCTCTGATGACCCACCCGAATCCGCAAAAAGTGATGGTTATTGGCGGTGGAGACGGCGGTACCATTCGGGAGGTGTTGAAGCACCCGGCTGTTGAACAGGCAGATTTGATTGAGATTGATGAACGGGTAATTTTGGCCTGCCAGAAATATTTACCGGAAATCAGTTGCGCATTAACGGATTCCAGGGTCCGCATTTTTGTGGAAGACGGTATTGAGTATGTGCAGAGGCATAAAGATAAATATGACGTTATTATAATTGATTCTTCTGACCCTATTGGTCCGGCTACAAATTTATTTCATGAAAGCTTTTATAAAAACGTTTATGAAGCATTAAAGACAGACGGAATTATGGTATGCCAGTCAGAGTCTCCTTTATTTAACAGGGAACTGCTAGGCAATGTGCATAAAAGCGTTAAAAACCTCTTCCCCATTACAAGAACTTATTTGGCCACTGTACCTACGTATATCAGTGGGTTTTGGAGTTTTACCATGGGTTCGAAGCAATACGACCCGCTCAATGCGGAGATTCCGCTGGACGTTGTAAACCGTTTAAAAACAAAGTATTACAATGCGGATATTCACAAAGGGGCGTTTGTACTCCCAGAATATGTGGCCGAATTATTCAGATAAAAAGTGCGTTCTGGAAACGCACTTTTTTTTATGCTTTTATTTTTGCCTTTCTGGGGTACGAACCGAGCTTCAGAAGTTTTTGTGTCACTAGTTTGCTCACGGCATTTTCACAGGCCTGACAGGTACCTCGAGGAATCTCTTCTTTGGTTAGACGATCCGCACAGATTCTGCACACACGCACAGTCATCCACCTCTTTCGCGCTTTTGTTTTAAATTGTAGACTATCAGGAACAGGGCAGCAACAATATTTTGCCCAACAGTCAAATTTTCGACTTGTCAGGTAAAGAATGGGAATCCAGCGGCAAGCAAACATGCCTTGTAACTTCTTATTGGAATTTCTTATATGGTAGGCAAGTTTTGGGCAAGGGTGGGGGACTCTATAATGTCGAATTGTGTCGCAATTTTTGGCAAGGAAAAAGCTGGAACATGTCGAAGACCTTCGAATAGAAGGTTTTTTCTATACTGTAAAACTATTGCCCTGGGAAGAAAGGATGATGCACGGTGGACGCCTACTATCAAAAACTGGTATATGGGGCCCTGCTGCATGATATCGGTAAATTGGTGCAGCGGGCAGACCCCGGAGAAGGCAGTCACGGGGACCGAGGTGCAGGTTTTTTTCGAAAACATTTTCCGGGAGACGAATGGCAAGACGTGGAGGACTGTATCTGTTTTCACCATGCTGAAGCCCTCAGGAATGCGCAGTTAAACAACAACAGCCCGGCTTATATTGTTTATGAAGCGGATAATATTGCGGCGGGAGCTGACCGCAGAAGACGGGATGCGGCCGGGGGCCATGGATTATTTCGCCGGGACATGCCTCTTTACAGTGTTTTTAATGTTTTCAGGCCGGAAATGGTTGCGGAGGAAACTGTTTTCCGTCTGGAAACGATGGCTGAGTCCGGCCGGATAAATTTTCCGGAAAAGGCAAGCAGTGTTGAGATTTCACCCCTAAAATACAGTTACCTGTTGCAGGCTTTTGAAAAAGGTTTCCGGGAACTGCAGGCGGCCAGTGATTCCTTGGAATCATTACTCAAATTGTTGGAGGCTTGCCTGGTTAATGTCCCATCCAGCACCAACAGTGCGGAAACGGCTGACATTTCACTGTATAACCACAGCAAAATCACAGCCATGGTTGCCGGTTGCCTTTATTATTACCTGCTTGAAAAGGGGGTTGGTAATTACCGGGAGGCCTGTTTTACACAGCCTGAAAAATTGAGGCAGGAAAAGGCTATGCTCCTGGTTTCGGGAGATGTATCGGGAATTCAGAAGTTTATCTATACTGTTTCCAGCAAAGGGGCACTGAAATCACTGCGGGGGCGTTCCTTCTACTTAGAAATTTTTCTTGAACATGTAATAGATGAAATTTTAGAATCCTGTGGGTTATGCCGGGCCAACCTGCTGTATTCGGGCGGCGGGCATTTTTACCTGGTCCTGCCCAATACGGAGCGGGTCAGGGCAGTGCTGGAGACAGCTAAAGAGCGGGTAAATGACTGGTTGATGGATACGTATTCCACAGACCTGTACCTGGCGCTGTCTTTTGTTGAAGCAAGTGCCGGTGAGTTGGCCAATGGCCTGGACCGGGAACAGAAAACGGGAAATATGCTCGGCGAGTTATTCCACCGGGTCTCGAAAAGCAACTCCCTGAATAAACTGCAGCGGTATTCGCCCAGGCAATTGGCAGAGCTGATAGAACCCGGCAGCGTTGTTAACGGCAGTTTAGAAGATGGCAGGGAGTGTGCTGTTTGTGGTTTTTCCCGCTTCCGGTTAGAGCCCTGGGAAAACAGTATGATATGTCCTAATTGTTTGGCTTTGTTCAAGGCAGGAGACAAACTGGCCAGGGTAGCAAGAAGGGCTGGAGACAGGATAGAGGAGCGGCCTGTAATTGTGGTTAGGCAGGACAACTTATCCGGCAGCAATTTTACCAGTATGAGTGGGACAGATCACGTTGGCGGCGATGCTGATGACCGGGGCACTGCCGGTACAGTTGCTCCTAATGACGCCGTTTGCGCTAAAGATATATTGTTTTTGCCCTCGGTCCGGGACGGCCGGGTTTGTCTTTCCTTTACCGACCTTGGTACGGCCGAAAAGTTATTACAGCAAGGACAAGCACGGCGAGTTTATTCCGTAAACAGCCTGCTTACGGGACAAAACTACATGACCAATCTGTGGGCCGGAACATACAACGTAGCCGGTGACGGGGAGGGCCTGGTCGATTTTGCAACCCTGGCGCAAAGGAGTTATGGGATCAGGCGAGTTGGGGTTCTGCGGGCTGATGTGGATAACCTGGGTGCTGCTTTTATGAACGGGTTTGTTATGCCTGCCGGTACCACGGAAGATGGCTGGGATCAGAGTAGGGCAGAGAGGTTCAGGTACGTTTCACTTTCCCGCAGCGCCACCCTCTCCTACAGCCTGTCCATGTTTTTTAAGCATGAAATAAACAAGCTTTGCCAGGGCCGGACGGAGCCTATTACACCTTTTAAAATACAGGGTTGTAACAAAAAAGAGGGTGCGGAACGGAATGTGGTTATTGTTTACGCCGGAGGTGACGATGTTTTTATTGTCGGCGCATGGGACGAGGTAATCGAGCTGGCGGTGGACCTCAATGAAGCCTTCCGCAAGTTCACCAACGGGAAGATGACCATTTCCGCCGGGGTCGGTATTTTTCACAGTTCTTTTCCGGTTAACCGGATGGCGGAATTAACCGGGGAACTGGAACAGGCCGCCAAGGCTGCGGGTAAAAACCGGATTGCCCTTTTCGGGCAAGAGATGGAGTATTTGGAGGATGAGCAAGGGAACAAACTGGCAAAACCTGTTTTCCGGCATGTTTACCTCTGGGATGACTTCAGGAGAGGAGTATGTGACGAAAAGCTGGCAGGGCTTCTCAGGTGGTTTAACATCAGTGATAACAATCCCGGCAAGTTGGAATGTGGTATGTCCAGGCTGTATAAACTCCTCACCCTATTCCGGGGGATGGAGGACGGTTGGAAAAAAGAAAAGCGGCTGGAATTGGCCCGGTTGGCCTATTTCCTGGGCCGGATGGAACCGGCGGGGGAGGACAGGGAGCTGCTCGGCGGGGTTTACCGGGAGATGAAGCAAGCCCTCCATGGTTGGGCCATGGAGGAGAAGGACCGCCGGGAGGTTATTACGGCCCTTAACCTGCTGATATATCTTAACCGGAAGGAGGATGAAGAACATGAGTAAAGATTACGTAAAGAGAGCTGCAGAAGTGATAAAAGACCTGAAAAAAGAAAACGGTAAAATGGTCACTACCAGCCAGATTCGCAAGTTTTTGGCCGGAGTCAATGCGATTAAAAACAAGGTACAGATCAGGACTTTTCAGGGTGAAATAACAGAGGGCCGGTTGCCTGAAGATATTCAGAGGGAAATCCAGGCATTGAAAGTAAAGCTGGTTTACCAATGTGGCAGGGAACCAAAGGTAAAAACATTTGTTGAGAAAGCAAAATTACTTGATGGGATTGATGCCATTGAAGGCAGCACCAAGAAATTTCTTGATTTTGCCGGATATGTGGAGGCCCTTGTTGCTTACCACAAATATGAAGGAGGGGAATAAACCGATGGTTGGTATTAACGGATTGTATGGCAAACTGATTTTTTACGGTGGGCTTCGGTTGAAAACAGGCCTGCATATTGGTGCGTCCAAAGATTTTTCGGCCATTGGGGCCGTTGACACGGTGGTGGTCCGGGACCCGCTGACCCGGCGACCCTATATCCCCGGCAGCAGCGTTAAGGGGAAAATGCGTTATCTACTGGCCCGGGTTTATGCCCGGGAAGGACAACTGACAGAAATCAAAAAGGAAGATTACCGGCTCAAACGCCTGTTTGGGGCGGCCGGAGGCAATACAGCGGACCGGGGTGAAGACAAAATAGTGCTGTCCCGGCTCCAGTTTCAGGATATTTTTATGACCGAGGAAAGCGCAAGGCGCCTGGAAAAAATGGATACAGACCTGTACTTGACGGAAATCAAGTTTGAAAACAATATTAACCGATTGACCGCTGTTGCCAATCCCCGGCAACTGGAGCGGGTGCCGGCCGGGGCGGAGTTTTCCTTCCGGCTGGTGTATAATGTGGAAAACCCGGATGAACTGGTGGAGGACATGCGGCACTTAGGCTACGGGTTTACCTTATTGGAGGACGATTATATAGGGGGCCATGGCAGCCGTGGCTACGGGAGAATCGAAGTGCTGGATATCAAGGTGGATTATAAGGATTACGCCCGGATTGCCGGCAAGGAGCCGCTGGATATCAAATCCCTGGCAGAACAGGCATTCTCGGACGGTAGAAACGGCGTGGTAGCATGATGAAATATTTTATCTATAAACTAAAATTTCTGACACCTGTCCGTTTCGGGACATGTAATGCCGGGGCGGAATTGGCCCAGGGGAAAATGGCCTGTACGGCGGATACGTTGTTCAGTGCCCTGTGCCAGGAATGGATTGCTGTTTTCGGCCAAAAGGGATTTGATGAACTCATTGCGGCTGTGCAGGGGAACCAAATTTTCCTGTCAGACATGTTCCCTTGGTGCGGCCTGGAACTGTACCTGCCCAAACCGGCAATGCCGCCCTCGGTCCGGAGAACCACTGATGTGGAAGGGTTAAAGGACAGGAAGGCCTTAAAAAAGCTGGTGTATATTCCCGTGAGCAGGTTTGCTGATTACATAAAGTTCCTGCATAACGGCGGGGACCTGCCGTGGCTGGAAGAAATCGAGGAACCGGGCTATGAGCAACTGCTCTACCGGGCCAATATAACCAGAGAGCAGGATACCGTGCCCTACCCGGTCATGGTTTACAGGTTTAAGGAAAATTCAGGGCTGTATTTTATTCTCCGCTCTACTGAGTACTGGCGGGAAAGGTTTGATATTGTGGTGGAAAGCCTTGGCTTTACCGGCATTGGCGGGAAACGGAGCAGCGGGCTTGGTAAGTTTGAACTGGCTGAGGAATCATTTGAGACAGGGTTGTATGACAGTGACATCATGCTGGAAAAAATGCTCCTTGAAGACGCTAACTTGTACATGTTATTATCGGTGCTGTCCCCCGGGCAGGAGGAGTTGGGTATAGCCAAACAGGCCAATTCTTATTATAACTTGGTCAAACGAACAGGCTATGTGGCTTCACCCGATTACGCCGATACCTGGCTCAAGAAAAAGCCTGTGGTTATGTTTGGGGCCGGCTCCTGTTTTCCTGAGAAAATCAGAGGGCGGGTCCTGGATGTATCTGACTGTGGGGGGCACCCCGTTTACCGCTACGGTAAAGGCATGTACGTGGGGGTGAAGGTATGAGCCTTGGGGGTATGAAAACATACAGGGTGAAATTGAAGGTGTTGACACCTCTTTTTATCGGGGGAGGTGAAAGTACCGTAATTTCCCGGTTGGATTACGCTTATGTGCCGAATGAAAAAAAGGTGTATGTACTGGACGGCCGGCAGTGGATTGGCTGGCTGGCTGAAAAAGGGCTGCTTGATTTGTACCAGCAGTACATCCGCCAACAAGCAGAGCAGAGCAGCCCACATAAGAAAGCGGGCAGGGAAAAAGGCAAGAAAGAAAACGGCGTAAACAATTTTGCCTGGTTGCAGGAAAAGGAGCATTTGCTCAAGTTCCGGGCAGCGGAAGTGTTCCGCCAGGTCAGCCGGGCTGCCTATTCCACCGTTGACGCGGAAAAAAACGGGCAAAGGTTTAACACCAACGACATCCACGGTTTTATCAGAAATGCCGAGGGGCTGCCTTACATCCCCGGAAGCAGCATAAAGGGCGCCCTCCGCACGGCGGTGTTGGCTGCCCTCCTGCAGGGGGATGCTGCGGGCACGGGGCAGTACTGCCGGAAATTAGGGGAAATCCTGCAATCAAGAAACAAAGACAGGTACAACCAGGGGAGCGGGAAAAACAAACAGAAAGATGACAAGCACAAAGTTAACGAACTGTATTCCATCCTTGAACGGAATTACCTGGATTACACCAGACAAATAAATGGCGAAACGCATCTATTCAGAGGCATGGCCGGCATATCTGTCAGTGATTCCACGCCCTTTCCTCCGGAAAACCTGATGCTGGTTAGAAAATGTGATTTTTCTCTTGTTGATGGGAAACTCAAGAAAAGTGCTGAGAAGTTGCCTCTTTACCGGGAATGCGCGAGGCCGGGGACGGAGGTGGAGTTTACCTTGACAATCGACGAATTCAAAATCAAAAACGCTTATGGCATCCGTTCCTTTGCAGATATTGTGGAGGTGCTGCAAAAACAGTATGATGCCGTATTTGGGGAAAAAGGAGTAATCGGCGTGGAGGCTCAAAGCAAAAAGTACCTGCCTGCCGGGGCCCTGCAAGACAGCAGAGGCATTATGCTTCTTGGCGGCGGGGTAGGCTACCATTCCAAAACCGTTGTATCTTCCCTGGCGGACAGCCCCCGGCAGGCCAATGACCTGGCCAGGGAAATATTAAAATTCAGGTATTCCAAGCACAAACATGAAAAAGACAGGCCCCTTTCCCCGCGGGCCCTGAAATTGGCGGTAGCAGGCAGGGGAGATAAGGTATTTATGGGCTTTTGCCGGTTAAGTGAGGTTACACCATGCTGAGGAGGTTAAAAATCCTGCTGGAGCCTGATCGGGAAGAGAAGTGCCATTACAACATGGCTTCCCTGTTTCACGGGATGCTGATGGAGCGGGTTAATCCCAGTTATGCCGGATACCTGCACGAAAGTGGGTATAAGCCCTTCAGCCAGTTTGTGTCCGGGGCGGTAGGCAACGGTTTGTGGATGTGGACAGTCAGTTTCCTGACGGAGCAGGCCTGGCAGGAGGTTGGCCGGCCGCTGCTGGACGATAAGGCCGGTGAATTTATACTGAAAGACAAGGACATCAGGCTGACGGTCCGGGAAAAAAGGTTAGAGCCTCCCGTATCGTATGGCGAGCTGACCAGGAAGTACTACCTGGAGGAGCAGCCCCGGAGGGCTATCAAAATCACATTCCTCACTCCCTGTTCCTTTAAATCAGCCGGGAGGTATGCCATTCTGCCGGACCTGGCGCTTATTTACCAAAGCCTGATGAACAGGTTTGATGCCTTTGCCGATGAGTTTTCCCTGAGAAGCACCGATGCCCTGGAACACTTGGCCCGGTTTACTTACATCAGGCGGTATGATTTGCGCAGCACCAGGTATCACCTGGAAGGAGTCAAAATTCCTTCTTTTATTGGAAAGCTGGAATTAGCCGTCAACGGGCCGGAAACAATGGCCAGCCTGGCCAATCTCCTTTTTGCCTTTGGACAGTGGGCAGGAATCGGTATTAAAACAGCGTTAGGAATGGGGGCGGTCAATATTGAGTAGATATGTCCTGTTTACCTGTGTCGGGTCAACAGACCCGATCCGGGACAATTACGACGGGCCCATGTTGCACATCATCAGGCATTACAGGCCCTATGCCGTCTATATTTTCTTCTCTGGAGAAATGGGCAGACGGGAGGAAAAGGACAGGCGTTTTACAAGGGCTGTAGACTTGCTGAGCCGGGAACTGTCCTGGCCCATAGATAAACACCTCATCTTTTCGGGTATCCAGAACCCCCACGATTTTGACGCCTTTATCGGGGTTTTCAGCCAACACCTGGAGGAAATATCCAAGGATCACCCTGAGGCTACTATCCTGTTAAATGTCAGCTCGGGTACACCCCAAATGATGTCCATGCTATGCCTGGAAACCGTTGTATCTTCCAAGCGGTTGGTCCCTGTACAGGTTATAACCCCGGCAGCCAGGGCCAACCTGAGTAAAATGGGCGGCCCTGATTATGATGTGGAGTGGGAATTCGGCAATAACCTGGACAACGAACCGGATGCCCCGAACCGTTGTGTACAACCTGATATCCAGAGTTTTAAAAGAGCCCTGGCCAGGGGGCAGGTGACAGCCCTGTTGGAAAACTACAATTACGAAGGCGCCGCGTTGATATTAGGTGGTTACGGGTTGGGAACAGATTCTACGGTAATGGGACTGCTCAGGTTTGCGATTGCTCTGAAAAACCTGGACAAGGCTGCCAAGGGCCCTCAATTCCAGGAAGCCAGGGCCTTGACCGGTTATCCGCAGATGGACAGGGAGTGCCTGGAAATATGTGAATATTACAACGTAGTTAAGTTATTGCAGAGGTCAGGCCAACTGACAGACTTCCTGCTGCGGCTAAACCCTTTGGTGACGGAATTGCAGACGAAATTTTTGAAATATTGCTTTGGTTTTGCTGTGGAAGCCATAATTGAAGAACAGCAATGCGCCGGTAAGAAAAATGCTGCCGGCAAGATTACTGAAAGGTTGGTGAGGAGGGATAAAATCAAGGCGCTTAACCCTGAGCTGTTGGCTTACCTCGATGAATGCCACAACGGTGAGTACAGGGACGGTAGCCATGTCAATATCAGGATGCAGAACTGCCTGATCAATTTTTTCCTGCGGAAAAACCCGGACAGCCAGACCCGCTCTTTTGCCGGCTTTTTAGATACCATGGAAATCCTGAACAGGGACAGGAACCTGGCTGCCCATAACCTGTACGGTGTTTTGGAGGAAGACATCAAACAGCGGTCCGGGTTGACAGGGGGGCAGATTGTTGACAAATTGGAAAACCTGATCAAATTTATCTTTAAAGGCCGTTGTAAGCCGGAAATTTTCACTATATTCGATACTGTGAATAATGTAATTAACGGTGAAATGGAGAGGTTCCTGTGAGTTTCCTGTATGTATGTGAGCCTGATACCAGAGTAAGGATCAAAGATGGGCGGATTACAGCAGAACAAAAAGACGGCATGGAGGTCAGCATACCCCTGGAATTACTTGAAGGAGTAGTCCTGATGGGTTCTGCCCAGATGACGGCTGCCTGTTCAGTTGAGTTGCTGGAAAAGGGTATTCCTGTTACTTTTCTCTCCCGTTCCGGATTTTTTTACGGGCGACTGGAGTCTACCAGGCATGTGAACATACTCAGGCAAAGGAAACAGTTCAGGGCAGGCGATGATGAAGAGTTTTGCTTCAAGTTTACCTGCATGATTGTTGCTGCCAAAATACATAACCAGGCCGTGATCCTCCGCCGGTACAACAGGCACGTGAACAGTCCTGCTGTTGATGAGTGCATATCCCGTATGCAGCTTCTGGAGGAAAACATTGCCCGGGCCGGTTCAATCGCCCAGGTTATGGGCTTTGAAGGTGCTGCTTCTAAACATTATTTTAAAGCCTTATCACTTATGGTTGACCGCAGGTTTGCTTTTTCCGGGCGCAACAGGATGCCGCCGCTGGATCCCTTCAATTCACTCTTAAGCCTGGGGTATACCCTGTTGCTGTATGAAACATATACAGCGGTGGTGAACAAGGGGCTGCACCCCTATGCCGGGCTGATGCACCGTGACCGCCAGGGGCACCCGGCCCTGGCCAGCGACCTTATGGAAGAATGGCGGCCGGTAATTGTGGACTCATTGGTGATGAGTATTGTACAAGGGGGTATCCTGGCCCCGGGAGATTTTTATAAAGATGAAGCAAGCGGAGCAGTCTTGCTCAAAAATGATGCCCTCCGCAAGTTTATTAAGCATTTTGAACAAAAAATACGCAGTGAAGCTAATTATTTGAGCTATCTTGATTACCGGGTAAGTTACCGGCGGGCTGTTCAACACCAGGCAGGAGTTCTGGCAAACTGTATAGAAGATAATGATATTACCATATATCGTCCTGTCCGCCTACGTTAAGGGGGTCAATGTGGTGGAAACCAGGTTGTTGGATGATTACTTCAGGTTTGATGACACTGAACCTGAGGAAATGCGCAGGTACCTGGTAGTAGTGATATACGACGTAATTGACAATAAACGGAGGAACAGGCTGGCCAAGTACCTGAAAAGGTTTGGGTTCCGGGTCCAGAAGTCGGCCTTCGAATGTGTTTTGGACTCCAAGAATTACAAAAAATTGACGGGAGGTATTGCTAAATACATTACTGCCGATGACCTGCTGAGGGTTTATAAACTGGCCGGGAATGCCGACGTCCAGGTTTGGGGAAGTGTGGAAAAGACGGAGGTGGATGAGGTGATAATTGTGTAAAATTATT
Organism: Thermincola sp. GK-1; assembly: GCF_059412445.1. NCBI lineage: Bacteria > Bacillati > Bacillota > Clostridia > Eubacteriales > Thermincolaceae > Thermincola > Thermincola sp. GK-1. The sequence continues at coordinate 45,210 of NZ_JBSQAT010000007.1, read as the reverse complement.
CATTTTGGTGAATATTGGGAATTTATGTTAAGCGTGAGCCGCGCATTGAATTAAGCCGCATGAGGAGGGTTTATTATGCAAAATTGCGGTGTAGTTGTATACAATGGGTGCATAAGCCGCAAAGCCGTTTTTCGGCCTTACTCCCATGCGCAATTTCGCAGGCAGGGTTTAATCTTCCTTATCCCCGTAAGGGGACGGAAACTCTGATCACCTTGATTTCGAACCCTTCGCTTACGTCGTTTAATCTTCCTTATCCCCGTAAGGGGACGGAAACGTGGCGGCGAAGAATTTGTAGTTTTCTACACTTACAACGTTTAATCTTCCTTATCCCCGTAAGGGGACGGAAACCTGCCCCTAAATGTTCCTAGGGCAGGAAGGGATAACAGTTTAATCTTCCTTATCCCCGTAAGGGGACGGAAACTTGAAACGTTAAATCAATGGGGAATCCAGCAGAGTTTAATCTTCCTTATCCCCGTAAGGGGACGGAAACTTCTTCGTCGTGCCTTTTAAAAGCATTTCTGTAAAGTTTAATCTTCCTTATCCCCGTAAGGGGACGGAAACTACGGGACTATCACGAGACGAAACACCAGATAGCAGAAGCGCGTTTAATCTTCCTTATCCCCGTAAGGGGACGGAAACTTTTCATTTCCGGTTAGCAACTCACGGAATGGTTGAGTTTAATCTTCCTTATCCCCGTAAGGGGACGGAAACTGGTGTGCAGCTAAGCCCGTATGACCACACGCAAAATGGTTTAATCTTCCTTATCCCCGTAAGGGGACGGAAACTCTAGCCTCCCCGCAGGCTGTAGTTTTCTTCGGGCACTACGGTTTAATCTTCCTTATCCCCGTAAGGGGACGGAAACCCATTCGGATATTGCGGCGCCAACGTCAACCTTTTTCCGTTTAATCTTCCTTATCCCCGTAAGGGGACGGAAACGGTTTTACGACAGTTATTATTACCTGCCAACCTACTTCGTTTAATCTTCCTTATCCCCGTAAGGGGACGGAAACCATAGAAACTGTCCCAAGGATGATTAAATGTATTGCTTGTTTAATCTTCCTTATCCCCGTAAGGGGACGGAAACAGGACTAATTGTCCCTATGCCCGCCGTCGCGGACTGTTTAATCTTCCTTATCCCCGTAAGGGGACGGAAACCCAGCAGCCGTTTTCTTTTGTCCAGTTGCAGTCCCGTTTAATCTTCCTTATCCCCGTAAGGGGACGGAAACCTCTTCCCTGTCGGTGATTCTACGACTTCTACTGTGTAGTTTAATCTTCGTTATCCCCGTAAGGGGACGGAAACTGGAATACAAGTTCGTCACTACGATTGGACAAACAGCGCATTCTCTTTAAAACCTGCCACCTTCTCAGGGTGTGCTAATTTGACGCACTACAAAAAAAGAAAACCAGTGGAAAATGTCCGCCGGTTCAGGTTGAAATTATATGCCCTTACAAAAAACAAAGGGAGAGGCGAAAACCTCTCCCTAGTTCTTTCTATTTTGGATATAAGGCACGACCAGCGGCCACGGTGCTTTGTCCAGGTGTACCACATCATACGCCGGACCGTGGGTGAATTTGACTATGTTGAGCTACGGGCTGCGGCTAACTTCCCGTCCTGTTTAATAAACAGGGCATGGCTCCAGCCAAATTCATTGGGATTTTCAGAAACAACCCTTATTTCACCGTCACCTTCACAAAAATTAGCCTTTTTAAAAACTTTTCAAACTTTTGTTTTCGACTTTTTCAGCTTACTTCATGCGTTTGAGAATAAAGGTCTCTTCTTCCTGTTTGGTCAGTCTGGCATCAATCTTTTTAATGTCGTCCCAAATATAGCGCAGCTCGGACCTGATTTCTTTTTGGCCTTCTTCGAGTTTCTTCTGGCCTTCCTCGAGTTTCTTCTGGCCTTCTTTCAATGTTTTCAGTTCGTCAAGGATTTGCTTTAAAATGTTTTCCACAGCACATCTCCCTTTCTCAGGTTTTTTTTCTACGGCAGCCCAAATACTCCTGCATGTTTTTTATCCACTATCCCTATTTTTCTATTTCTCAGCCCTGGACTGGGTTATCTGTGCGGTAATATCGTATGTGACTCTTGTTAATATTTGACATTTGTTATCAATCTCCTTCCAAATATCACTTATTTTCTTGTTTTTTTAGTGTCCTGACCGACCTGCAGCCCGGACACTGGTCGTATGCCCCGGTAAGCAGCATGGTGGCCCGTGGGTACATGCGCGGGTACCCCGACAGCAGGTTCCTGCCTGACCGGAAGATGACCAGGGCAGAATTTTTGGCCGTGGGGAGCAGGATATTGCAGGAAAAAATGCCTGGCGGCGAATATCGCCAGGGCGGAAGCTGCAGCGGTCCTTAACCGGCTGATGGCGTTGGTGCAGAGTTGAACAAATCAGTATGCAGGAAATTCAAATCAAGCTCCCCAAAAAAACAAACTAACAAATATCCCGCTCTTTAGGGCTGGAAAGAACGTGGAGGTATGTTTGGCATGGAAGAATTGTTAAAACAAATACTGGCTAGGCTTGATAATCTGAATAATGATGTTAAAGACCTGAAACATCTTGTCGGACAGGTGAAAACACTGCAGGAGCAGGTGACAAGAATAGAAACCAGGATCGAAAACGATGTTTCCGATAAAGTTCGGGATTTATACGACGGTTATGCTTTACGCGGCGACCAGGTCGAACGCCTGCGGGAACACCTGGACGTCCGTAAAAACACTTACCAATTATAATGCGCCAGAAAATGGAAAAGATTTTGGCAAAATATAAATAACAAAATGACAAACTATTGTCACTTTTACATGCGATAATCTTCCTGAAAGGGAGATTTTTTCATAGAAATGAGGTGGAATGATGAAAACCAGATATATTGCTGACCTCAAATCTGGAGACAAAGTTGACGACCTGTTTTTCGTCAAATCCGTAAAAGTATTAAATTATAAAAATAAGCCGGGTCGGTATATAAGCCTGATATTAAGTGACAGGACCGGAGAAATTGCAGCTAAGATATGGGACGGAGATGATAAAGACTTTGAACTTCCGGAAAAAGTGTTCGTCGGCTGCAAGGGCGAGGTAGTTGAATTCGCAGGTACCCCTGAAATTCAAATCAGTTCATGGGAACTTATAGATAAGGCAGCAGTTGATTCTGCTGACTTTATACCCCTCACCCCCCTGGACGTCGGGAACATGCAAAAAGATGTTGCAGGTATGGCATCATCAATGACTAATCCTTACCTGAGACAACTGCTTGAAGAACTGATCAATGATAAGGAACTTTTTCATCAATACAGTACTGTTCCGGCGGCAAAAGCAATCCACCAGGCGTACATAGGCGGACTATTGGAACACAGTCTTAGAACAGCGAAAATAGCAGGCTATATCGCAAACTTGTATCCGGCCGTAAACAAAGAACTGGCCATAACCGGCGCATTGCTCCATGATATTGGGAAAATTGAGGAGTACGAAGTTGAATACTCTATCGAAGTTGCTGATAAAGGAAGACTGTTGGGCCATATTGTTCTTGGCCTTGAGATAATAAATTCATTCGGCCAAAGACAATAGAAGCATGTCTGGTTCATTATGCTGACGCAATCGAGGCCGACATGTGGAAATTCAGCGATCTAAAAGAAAAATACCGGGGCAGCCGGTGGAGTCCTTGGGACAAGTCACTGGAAAGGTCTATTTTTGTGGATGATACCGCAGGGGAGGGAAAAGCACATGGACATGACTGAACGTTATCGCGGGTGCCTGCTGGGACTGGCAGTGGGTGACGCCCTCGGGACTGCCCTGGAATTCAGGGCACCGGGGACATTCACACCAATCAGTGATATGGTTGGCGGCGGCCCGTTTGGACTGAAGCCGGGCGAGTGGACGGACGACACTTCAATGGCCCTGTGCCTGGCAGAGAGCCTGATATCCAAAGCGGGTTTTGACACCACTGACCAGATGGAACGGTATTTAATGTGGTACCGTGACGGGCACCTGAGCAGCACAGGAAGATGTTTTGATATCGGGAACACGGTACGGAAGGCTTTGCTGAGATTTGAGAGGTCCGGAAAGCCGTATTGTGGCTCAACCGATCCCATGAGTGCCGGAAATGGTTCAATCATGCGTTTGGCGCCGGTACCTATGTTTTATGCCAATAGCCCCCGGGAAGCAGTAAAAAAGTCAGGGCAAAGTTCCATGACCACTCATGGTGCCAAAGCGGCAGTGGATGGTTGCCGTTATATGGGGGCTTTATTGGTCGGAGCACTTAACGGATGTTCAAAAGAAGAAATCCTGTCCGGCCATTTTGCCCTGGTTCCGGGCATATGGGATGAGGACCCTTTGCACCCCGCGATAAGTGAAATAGCCGGTGGTTCCTTCAAAAGGCGCAACCCTCCGAAAATAAAGGGGACCGGATATGTCGCGGAATCTTTGGAAGCGGCATTGTGGGCATTCTATCACAGCACGTCTTTTCGCGAAGGGGCGCTGTTGGCGGTAAACCTTGGTGATGATGCCGACACGACCGGGGCAATATATGGGCAGTTGGCCGGCGCCTGTTACGGTGAAGGGGGTATTCCGGGAGAGTGGAGGGATAAGATTGTAAAACGCGATTTGATTGAGTTGTATGCCGAAAAATTATTCCATTTATGTTGGGGGGAAAATCATGTTGAAAGTAAGGGTTAGAAACAATTCGCTTCAGATCGGGAAACATTTTTCCGTTGATTTTCAGCGTACGCTAAGGATTTCGGATGATGGTAATACATACCCGCTACCGCCGGGGTTGGGGCAGTTTCCTATATTCAGGGTTGAGGACTACAAAGATAAAGTCCCGGCAACTTGGCGGGAACACGGAGGTGTATTTATCCCGATGTACCAAAGGGAGGCTTTGTGGCTTAATTTCCGTGGGGCATACTGGAGACCGAATGCTGTCAAAATTGCAGTCGGCAAAATCAATGCAATATCGGGAAAAGAGTGGGACCAGGAACTTAAGGATGAAGAACAGGATTACATAGTTTGCCCGGACCAGCCCTGGCTGGATGGATGATGTTTCGTGATATAACTGGATTGGAGCCGCCACCAACGCCAATTTCGGCGAAAACTTATACGGAGTGGGGATTACCTTGGTTTGACCTCCTTGATGAGGGAAAAGGGGACGTTTCGGCTTCGGATGTCCTTTCAAAGGTAAAACCGGTGAAAGAAATGGACAAAGAAAAGGGGTTTGCCCCCCAACAGGATGACACTTCCGTTGAAATACCGGAAAATCAGGTAAAAAAGATTAAGTTGGATCCGGAAAGTGTGATTGATGGGAAGTAGTAATATTTCCGATATTTTGCAGGGGAAAATTTCCATCGTGAAGAATATTGGAGAAATAAATCAAAAAAATTTGCTTGTTAATTTTTTTGTAATCACAAGACTAAATGGCGTGTTTGGTTTGGAAAATATAAGTTGTTTGCAGGGGGTGGTTGCAGTGAGGAAATACCACATCGCGTTTCTGGCGACCGTTCTGATTATATTGGTTGCGGCCAGTGCGGCTTTTGCAGCCAACATAACGGTATACATTAACGGGCAGGCCCAGACCTACAACCCGGCACCAATTATCCAAAAAGGTACCACAATCGTACCTATGCGGGCTATCTTTGAGCAACTGGGGGCGAGCATAGACTGGGACGACCAGACCATGACAGTTACGGCTACCAAGGATGATACCATAATAAGCCTGACTATCGGCCAGACTGTGGCATATGTGAATGGGAGGCAAGTGTCGCTGGCGATCCCGTCACAGATTATAAATGGCAGGACCATGGTCCCACTCCGGTTTGTTTCCGAATCTCTCGGCGCCACCGTGAAATGGGACGCCAAGACATGGAGCATATACATAGACAGTGTGGCTCCCGGAACCACCACAACGAATGTCCAGGGCAACCTGCAGGTCAGTGACATAGCAAAGAATTCTTCATCAGTTGTCCTGATTTCAACATTTGACAGCGGCGGAAGGCCTCTCGGGTTTGGCAGCGGCTTTGTGGTCCGGGAAAACGGCGTCATCGCCACGAATTACCACGTTATTGATGGGGCTTCCTCCGCAACTGTGAGATTTGAGGACGGAAGGACTTTCAACGTTAAATATATAACGAGTTACAATGAACAACGGGATATCGCTGTTTTAAAAATAGATGCCACCGGCCTTACGGCACTGAAAATAGGGGATTCGTCCAAATGCATGGCCGGTGAGAAAGTGGTGGCCATAGGCAATCCGCTGGGACTGCAGAACACCGTGTCGGACGGGATAATCAGTTCCTTAAACAGGGTTGTTGAGAACCAGGAGTATATCCAGATCACAGCCCCCATCTCCCCCGGCAGCAGCGGCGGTCCCCTGTTTAACATGGCGGGTGAGGTTATCGGCATTAACTCCGCCGGTTTTACTCAGGGCCAGAATCTGAACCTGGCAATTCCCATTAATGAAGTTAAGAATATGTTTGACGGCACACTGAGCGTTCCCCTCAACGAACTGAGTGGAACAACCGGCAGCACGGGCGGTAGTGTGGCACGGATGACAGACCAGGAGTTTGTGGATTATATCTTTGAAAAATACGGTAAACGTTCAATGGGCGGATATACGGCTGTGATTTCTGAAGTCACCCTGGATTGGGTCGGAGACTATGACGAGGTCCCATGTTTAAGCCTGATGATGGGTGCAGGTGGTTTTTCAGGTTTCATTAATGCGGTGACAGACGGTTATGACCAGGATGTGAAGGATTGGTTAGAAGAAGTGTCCGGGGAAATGGCTGACAGATACCCTGAAGGAGATGCAATGGTAGTTTTTATGCTCCAGGATTATTTTGATCAATACCCTTATGCATTTTCGCCCGAGCATATCGAATTTACTGACAATGGATGGCTGGTAACATGGATCCCTATTGGGGCTACCATCACTGACGGGAAAATTTATATCGGGACATGGTCGCAGCCATAACAGATGCTATTTTTGGCTGTATGAACCGGCTATGTAGAGACCTTCGGTGCCTGTTCAGCAGCCCCTAAGTTAAATTTAAAAAACTCAGTTTCGAGAAGCAAATTATAAATGGGAAAAGGGAGTGCTAATATGTGGGAAGTTGTACCTGGGTTGGGTCATATTTTGACTGATAGCGAACTTCAGAATGGACCAGGAATGAGGAATACCAAAAGATTTTTAAGTGATGTATTCCGAAATTTCGTCATGACATCGGGAAAATATTTTAACGCTACTAAAGAGTTACCATTCATATATAAAGAAAAGCAGATCCATTCTGTATTGTTCCCTTCGGTTGAAAAAGCAGCCGACGCCGCGTTTCTTGAACAACCCATTAAAAGACAAATGAAAGGTCAAGAACGTCAGGGCTGGGTAGATTATTGGGTTATGTTTAATTCAACTGTTTATTTGATTGAGGTAAAACATCATTGGCAATCCGGTTTAAGACAAAGTCCAAGAAAAAAGACCTCATACCTTTGGGGGCAAGCGATAAATCAAATTAATAGCATTAGTCGGTCGGAGCATCAAAATTTTGTGTCTAAAGGTGAGAGCCTGGTTAAGTCAGTTATTCTAATACTGCCTTCTTATAGCGGAGGCGCTACAAAGAATTGTTTGAGGTATCAGACCAAGGAACATGCTAAGATCTTGTTTGATAATGTTATATCTTCCTTAAATCCTCGTCCTAATTGGAGTGGTTTATGGTTGTTGCATAAGAGCCTTCTTAAGCCAGAGAAGTTCAGTAACAGGTTAGAAATCTACCCATCTTTAATGTTTCTGACTTATTCTGTTAGCGTAAATACATAACTTAGTCCTTTTGCGGATGTGATATGTACGAAGAATCATCCATTTGAATTTTTCAAAACTGTTCTTGATAAAAAAATTTAAAGATGAAATGAAGAAAAAGTAATAAAGAAGGTTATTTTGTCATGGCTAAGATAGTGTCACAGCAAAAAAGCCTAAATGTGCAGGCAAAGTATTATTTGATCTTAGGGGTTATAGGTGTAATCGGCGGACTTCTTTCTGGATTTGTATTGTCTGGAATTGCTGTTCTGATGGTTCCTGTCGTTTTAATTACCGTCGGGGGAGGGTTTCTGTCCAAGGGTTTGGCTTTCTTGAAGGGTGCAATTGGAGAAAGTAAAGTAACCGCTATCCTTAATCAATTACCTGATGATTGGTACATTTTTAATGACCTTAAGGTTAATGGTGCTCAGATTGACCATATTATTGTTGGCCCCGGTGGAATTTACACGGTAGAAACCAAAAATTATTACGGTCAGATATACGGTAACGCCGAGAATAAGGAATGGTCCCAGGTATATAAAGATGATAAAGGCTATTTTCGCAAGCGGCCTTTTTATAACCCTGTAAAACAGGGGATAGTCCACTCTATTGCATTAAATAAGTTTATAAGCGAAAAAAAGGCCGGCGATTTCTTTATCAAAACCATCGTTGTTGGATACAAACCTAAAAGTCCATTCCCCCAAAATACCGGTAATTCATACTCATGAAATATTGCAAACAATTAATTCAACGTCAACATCCTTGACGCCAGAACAGGTTAATAATGTGGTTGAAACATTGTTACCTATAACCAAAACGAAGAGTTAATTGTGGTTGTGCAAATTAATTTAGCATCGTTTTTGCAGAACAAATCAGCACCAGCAGCCGCATGAATGGCCAATTTTTGCAGATTGTTTTGGTAAAAGTTTTGACCGTTTTGCATAATATCACGTTTTTTTAGCACTCTAAAACAAATTGAAAACCGGCCGCAACCATTGCTGCGGACCGGCTGTCCGGTAACCTAAATAGCCGCTTCATCGGCGCGGCCAACCTGACCACCTCATCGTCAATATGCTCCTTCTTGGCCTGGCAGCCGTAAAGCAGGCAGTGGGTAGCCAGTTTGTTGACTAGCGGGCACTGTGCCGGGGTATCGAAAAAAATCTCCCTGGTTCGGGAGAGGTTGTTCTGGTAACCGACATCATTTATCCCCGTAAGGGGACGGAAATTTGGGTTGCCGAAAATGATATATTTGCCTTTGCCAAAGTTTGATCTTCCTTATCTCAACTGTCAACTGCCAACTGCCAACTGTCAACTGCCAACTGTCACTGACACGAACGAGAGGTTGGCTTTGCCGGCCATAGTTAAAAGGAAAGAAGGTGAGAATGATGGTATTTAATCAAGAGACAGCATATGTAATATTAAGTGTTGACAGAAATGTAAGTATTGCAGTTGATGTACGAATTCATCCTGGTAACTCTAAAACAATATCATGGTATGACGGAGTGAAATATTGTTCACGGGACATCGGTAAATTGGTGTTAGACACGGATGACGCATTTGAATTTATAGATACTCAAGGAGTAGTTTATCGAATTGAGAAAGCCAATCTTAACAATTTCCAGAAAATTGTCGATAGGTTATGGACCCCAGATCCTGATTTAATAAAAACAGATGCCGATGTTCAAAGGTATATCCTGAACGTTGAATAAGATTTAAAATTTCAAAGTTTGAACTTCCTTAACCCCGTAAGGGACGGAACCATTTTATTGTTTTTACTCGGCATAAATGGCAAGAAATTGCCCAAGTTACCTGACTTTGGTGGTTAGACAAAATACAGCCGAACAGCAGCATCCTTCTGCCAAGCAATCGATTATCCGGTTAAAGATGCACTCGTAGACTTAGTATGGTAAAATGAGTATATATTAAAGATTTAAGGGTGAGTTAAATTGACAACCGGACCGAGAACTGTAACAGGACAATTTTTTACTTCAAACGTGATAGGATTACGCAAACTGAAAGTTGATGCTGAAATTATACAAATTATGAGTGGGGGCATGTACCACCTCAAGTTTGGTGGCACAAATATGAAAAACAGTTTTTAGAAGAATTAAATTCCGAAGACAGAGAACCGTAAACAATGAGGGAGAGGTTATCGCATCTCCCTTTGGGTTTTTGTGGGGGGATAGGATCGGGTTTTCGATCTTACATTTTTATGGCAAAGTATTGTTAAGTATTGTAATAAATCAAAGTATAGGAGAGTTACCACAAAAGGTAGTTGATTTAATAGAACTTTCTTTGTCTAGTCGGCTTGTTAAAATATCTCCTAGTGCTATTAAACACATTAAAGAAGAGCATCCGGTTGACTTTGAATTATATTTTGACAGGTTACAGGAAATTGTTGAAAATCCGGATTATGTTGGGAAATACAAAAGTGATGACAGATCGGAGGTATTTGTTTCAAGTTTTTATAGGGTTTCTTGGGTTAAAGTAGATAGTCGCATCAGGCGTGATATAATAATAACGGAGTTGATGAGGTGGGAAAGGTTCCCCACGCGCCCGTGTGGTCAAAAGAGATGCAGGGTTTACCGTCTGCCGTCAACTCCGAAGCGGTTGAGAGGGATGAGTAAAATCATCCCTCTCGTTTTACCATAATAGCCCCAACCTAAACCAGCGGAAGATGTCTGCTGGTTTTCTTTTTTTCGAAAGGAGACTTCATTTTAGACGTTTTTTTGTAAGGTGGGGTTCTAATCAGGCAAACAAAATAAAAACTGCGGGCAGGCAAAAACAGGTGAACTTAACTCAACTCTCCGCATATTAACAATCAAGCGGTAAACTTAAGATTGCCCGCAAAGTCTTCTTTGATAATAAAAATGCATATAATTATTCAGGGTTAAAGTTGAGGTTGGCAGTAAAAATGTGGAGGGACGTGCATGGATATTCTCAGGGATTTGAGGCAGTACCAGGAACAAGAAAAAGCCCTATACTGGGAAGGGACTTTTGCGGATTACCTGAATCTGGTACAGGAACGGCCCGAAATTTGCCGGTTAGCTCATGCCAGGGTTTACAATGTCGGACCCCAGAGCTTACAGGTTTGACGGGGAATTAAACATAGCCAACCGTGGAATTATGGAATTTCAGGAGATGCTCAGCCCCAAACAACGTTTGAGACGGCCCGGATGTTCAGGGCTTTCGCGCGTAGTGGAGGGGAAAAGGTTGCGACATAGCAAAACCGGCCAAAATATGGCCGGTTTTTTTGTACCAAGATGGTTTTGCCACCAGAACAACCTAATGACTTCAGCTCTTGGTAAAGTCTGTTGCAGTTGAAAATTGCTTTAGCCATTTGGACCTTCAGGTAATCTTTGAATGGGTCAAGTTTGGACGGCTTTTCCGGCCTTGGGCCGTACTTTGGTAACTCAGGGTCAATTTTCATTCGGTCTTATAGGGCCGTTTTACAACCGGCTTTAACAAACACAGCCTTTCCCTTAAGAATATAAGAAATTGCTTTGGCTAAACCTTCTTCATCTTCAATTAAAAGTAGTCCCATTAAAACACCCCTCTAAATATTTGAATTTCATCAAAATTTGAAGACAGGTCTTTTTAAGATATTTTTAAGGTTCACTTGTTATAATCAAGACAAAGTTAAGAGGAGGAATAAGATGGGTCTGTTTGAAAAACTGAAGAATATCAAAAAAAGTGGCTTTACTCACTGGCAGTACCTGTGATTTTGGGGTTATGAGGTAGTATTGCGGGGGATAGTTGTTGAACGTTATGAACAAAAGTTGGGAAATATAATCCGGCGTTATCAAGGGATGCTTATCCGGATTTACTATATTTAGAAAGCAATGAACCTTTAAAAATATGCGCGGAATAAGTTACTTTCTTTAGTTGAAGGAGTTGCTAAAGTATCTGACTCAACCCAATTTACAACTACAATAAAATTATGAGTTTAAAATCTGAACTTTTTTGTCGCACAATGTATCTCTTATTAAAAAGAGTTTTTTGAAGTCCTTGGTAAACACTGGCTGGCATGATGAGGTGAAGGAAATGAACTACATTCTTCGACTGGATAATTGGATATTTCGAAACATTAACAACTATCTAAAGAACCCGGTATTGGATGGCGTGATGTCTTTTTTTACGATATTAGGAGGAACCACTATATCCATACTGCTTTGTATAAGTTTAGTCGTATTCAGTCAAGGGAATAGTGTAGGAAAAGAGTCGGTTTATTCGTTGACCGTTGGTCATTTTATGGTACAGTTATTCAAAAGATTTGTTTCCCGGCCCCGGCCTTATTTGGTATTGCCCGGGGTTAAACTTCGTCGAGGATTTATTCTGAAAGATTATTCGTTTCCTTCGGGACATACTGCCGCAAGTTTCTCTATATTCACCGTAATATCAATCCACTATCCTTTCATTGCACCAGTGCTGTTAACAGTCGCAGTATTAATCGGTGTCTCACGGATATATTTGGGTCAACATTATCCCACAGATGTTATAGCCGGGGCAGTTCTGGGAATTGGGTCAGCAGTTTTGTTCAGTTTATAAAAAGAAATGAATTTAGACAGAGTATCTTGGAAAAGGGGCCATAGACTTATTTAATCCTATTTCTGATTGTCTTTTTTGAAACAGGATTGGTGGTTACACCGTTCCTTCCGGGTGATTCGCTCCTTTTTGCAGCAGGAACGTTTTCTGCTCAAGGATCACTAAATATCGGATGGGTAATGGTGCTTTTTGTATTGCAGCCGTATTAGGTGATACTTATAAAAAATACGGAGGAAAAACCATTGTTTTGGCCAGATTTATTCCGGTTATCCGAACATATGCACCTTTCGTAGCCGGAATAGGAAAGATGAATTATTGGGAGTTTCTTATAACATATTAGGGGGGATTACTTGGGTTATTATTTTGCTTTTATAAAAGCCAAAAGAAGTTCTTCAAACGAATACAAAAATAAAAGTATAGGCAAGAATGGAGCAGGGCCAAAAATGTAAATTAAAAAAACTTACTGAAGGGGGCTTAAGTTTTGAAGAACTTACGTGTACTTGTTTTTTCTGCAACTTTTGGTGCAGGGCACGTACGGGCGGCGGAGGCAGTAATCGAAGCAATTCATATTAGAGAACCTTATGCCATGGTTACTCACTTGGATTGCGGAGAGTTCCTTAGTAAGACATTTAACAATGTAATTAAAAATGTTTATATCGGCATGATCAAGTATTCTCCAAAACTCTGGGGGAAATTTTACTACGGTACAGCTAAGGTTTCACCTGATTCTTTAATTCAACGATTTCTAAACCAAATGGGGCAAAAAGATTTTGAAAAACTTATTTGTTCTTTACAACCTGATCTTATTATATGTACCTATCCTACAGTGGCAGGAGTCATTTCACAATTAAAGTTAAAACACAGGTTGAATGTTCCACTCGTGACAGTGATAACTGATTATGTTGTGCATAGCCAATGGATTCATCCGGGAGTGGATATGTATATTGTCGGTTGTAAAGAAGTCTTTGACGGTTTGGTATTGAGAGGAATTGACCCGGCTCGTATAAAAGTTACGGGGATACCCGTAAGTCCTCGTTTTGAACGCTATTTGAACAGAGCGGAGATAATCTCCCGGTTAGGGCTGTGCCCTGGCCAGCCGACACTGTTAATAATGGGAGGAGTCTATGGCGTTTTAGATAGTTTAAAAGATGTATGTAAACTTTTTGCGGAATCAGAATTTCCTGTGCAGTCAATTGTAGTTTGTGGCAAAGACGATAAATTATATAAATCTATTGATGAAATTGTTGACAAAGCTCGTAATCCAATTGTCCGTTTTGGTTTTGTAAGTAATGTGGAAGAGTTAATGTCAGCCGCAGATTTAATTATTACAAAGGCAGGGGGATTGACAGTATCCGAAGCATTAACCAAGCGTTTACCACTGGTGATTTATCGCCCAATTCCCGGCCAGGAAGAGGGGAACGCTGTTTTCCTGCGAAAAATTGGCGCTGGGAAAACCGCTGAAAGCCTTGAAGAGTTAGGGCATATCGTTCATTTTTTATTAAAACATCCTGAAGAATTGGAGAGAATGCGCAATAAGGCACAGAATGCCATACCTGGACGCGCAGCCGAACGGGCAGTAGAACATATGTTGGATTTGGTTAATGAAATGAAAATTAAAACAGTGATTGGGTGATCAAATGGCTCCTCTATTAGTGCTTGGGTTATTGGAATTTGTACGCGGAGCGCTTGTTTTCAGCATATTGCCGTTATATGGACGGTTTGTTGCAGGTTTTAGTATGGAAGTAATCGGTACAGCTATTTCACTACATTACCTGTTTGATAATATTTTTCGCATCCCGGCAGGTTGGCTTACAGACAGATTTGGCGGGAAAAGGTTATTAATTACCGGGATAGTTGTTTCCAGTATTGGAATTTCAATTATAACGTTTCGCTGGAACACCTATTCCTTTATATTAGGTGCGGTGTTATTCGGGTTGGGGATTTCCCCTGTATGGCCGGTAGTAATTTCCGGAATAGCCGCGAAGATGCCTGCCCGACAAATAGGTGAAGCGCTAAGCAAGGTGTTTATAGCCTGGTTGGTTGGGGCAGGTATTGGTCCGGTAGTTATTAATTTCGTGATTGAAAAATCTTATAGAATTTCTTTTCTGACACTTCTAGGGTTACTAGCTTTGGCTTTGCTGTTAACAATTGCTATTAAAATGCCACGGATAATCAATCAAGGGATGTTATCACAGTCGGTTTTTTTAAAAGAATTATTTCACGAATTGATTTCACACAGAGTCCTATACCCCGGAATGTTTGTCCAAACCATGTCAGTAGGAATATTGATGCCCGTTATTGTGATATATGCAAAAAAAGTATTCGGCCTAAGCCCCGAACAATTCAACTACCTTCTTATCGGCGGAGGAATCTTTACCGTGCTTTTCCTAGTTCCTGCGGGAAAATTGGCTGACAGGCTCGGTGTTAAAGGACCGCTTGTTGGTGGGTTTCTGTTGGCATCAGTTTGTTTGATTCTCCTGCCGTTGCAGAGATTGGTTGTAAGGGCTTTAATAGTTGGGGCTATTCTGGGTATCTCGTATTCTTTTATTCTTCCTGCATGGAATGGATTAATGGCTAGGGCAGTTTCAGCAGAGAAAAGGGGAACAATGTGGGCCATCTTTATGACCATTGAAGGTTTGGGAACGGCTGTTGGAACATATATTGGCGGCAAAGTATGGGATACGCTTGGGTACAGGGCACCCTTCTATGTAAGCGCCTTTATCCTTATTTCTGTGGCAGTTTTTTATGCCTTTGGTAATATTGAAAAATTAATTATGGAACATAGTCCGGATAAGTTAACGAACCAAAGTTAGCGGGGGTTGTTACATGAATTGGGGTTACTATTTACTGGTTATTATTGTATTTATAGGCGCTACATATACTGTAATTCCTGATATGTTTTTACACCGGTTGGGTATCGGAAGCTGGAAGCGCCAGTATACTCCCGGTGTGGCTATAACATTTGACGACGGCCCTAATTCTGAAACAACACCTCAGATACTTGATATATTAGACGAATATAAAGTTAAGGCAACATTTTTTGTAACTGGAGAAAATGCTATCAGGTATTCTAATTTAGTTAAAGAAATCAAACAACGAGGCCATCAGATTGGGGCACATTCCAATAGCCACAGGTACGCCTGGTTTATGTCTCCCATGCAAACGTGGCGCGATTGGGAAGAATGTGTTAGTATCATCGAGAACTTAACAGGTACGGCTGTCCAATGGGTTCGTCCACCTTGGGGAACTTTTAATCTTGTAACGTGGTTATGGATAAAAGTGCGGAAAAAACGGGCGGTTTTATGGAATGTGGAAGGCCATGACTGGAAGGTCAGGCGCAATCCCGAACAAATTGCGTCAAGCATTCTACGGAAGACGAAAGAGGGGTCAATACTGGTTTTACATGATGCTGGAGGAGAAAAAGGTGCTCCGGAGAATACCGTTCGGGCTCTAAAAACTATTTGCCGGAAAATTGTTGAAGAACAAAAACTGCCA
Source organism: Thermincola sp. GK-1 (assembly GCF_059412445.1). Lineage (NCBI taxonomy): Bacteria > Bacillati > Bacillota > Clostridia > Eubacteriales > Thermincolaceae > Thermincola > Thermincola sp. GK-1. The sequence continues at coordinate 29,394 of NZ_JBSQAT010000007.1, read as the reverse complement.
TTGGTAAAGTTGGAATTTCCGGACTGGCCCTGGTGGCGAAGGTTAGTCTTTGCTCTATGGGAGAAATGGGAACGTTTTTTTGCCAGGATATATCACGTGGAACGAATTAATTCAACAAATTTTTTGCGCTTGTCCAAGACTATTTATAAAGGCCCGAATCTATACACAAGTGACGGACGGTTATTGGCAAAAGCCGGGGATAAAGTGGGCGAAATTCATTTTGAAAGCGGGCGCTTGCGGGGCAATGAAAACGACATCCAAAAAGCTGCCGTGCGGGCATTGCGTTTAGCCAAGGAATCATTGCCTGAATTAGCACGGTATATAGTCGAGAACCCCGAATATAAAAACATTGAGGTTTTCTTTGGTCTAACTATGATCAATCGAGGGGTTAAAGGTTTGGGTTTTTCGGTGCAAGACATATCTATTAAGGGGCTCAAACGTGGAGTGTATTTGCTACAAAAGGTAATTAAGTGGATTTATGGTCCGACCCGAAAGGTTCGGGGCAGTAAACATCCGGGCGATCAACCCAAAATTGTATGGATCAGCCGACAACAGCTGCTCGAAAGATGGTTCCCTACCAATGATGAATTACTGGAAAATCTGAGCGAAAGCCCCGGAATTCATTCCGGGGATGAAGCGTCTCATTAACCAAGAATAATGCACATGGTATAATTGAGATATGCAGGAATTTAAGTCTAGTAGACATTCCAGACCCCTGGACCAAAGTCCAGGGAGGATGTCAAGGAGGACGGACTTATGGGAAAAGCCTTTTTTTCTAACTTTATTAGATTATGTATTTTGGTGGCTTTTCTGGTATTTACGGCCTGCTCATCATTATCCGCGGCTAACAAACCGGTTAATCAAGCCACAAGTTCTTTTGTTCCGGACCATATAGCCCTTACATGGATACTGGACCCCGGTAAAACTCAGACCATTTCATGGAAAACCGGGGCTTCAGTAAAGAAGGGTGTTCTCCAATACGCAAAATTGTCAGATGGGGCGGCATTCCTATATAAGGCAAGAACTATCAATGCCACAGTATATCAACTTTTATCAGACTCCGGAAGAATTAACATTGATTACGCAACAGTGAACGGTCTTGAACCCGGGAACACATATTTATATAGGGTCGGTGACGGCAAAAATTGGAGCAGTTTTCATTCGTTCAAAACGGAACCTTTGGTTACAAAGAGTTTTAAATTTTTAATTTTTGGGGACAGCCAGAGTGATGGCAACTACACCTCATGGAAGAATACAGTGCGGAGCGCTTACAAATTTAATCCTGACGCCAAATTTTTTGTAGTTGTGGGCGACTTGGTAGATCGCGGAACAAGCAGTGCCCATTGGAATGCGTGGTTTGAAGGCGCCAAAGGAGTAATTGATTCTATCCCGGCTATGGTTGTAAGAGGTAATCATGAAACCAACAGAGCATTCTGGTCCGCGCAGTTTAAGCTCCCCCAAAACGGACCTGATGGCGCCAAGGGCCTGACGTACTCTTTTGATTACGGGGATGCACATTTTGTAATGCTTGACAACATCGAAGAAAAAGAAATTAAAGCTTTAAATGCCCAAAAAGCATGGTTGGCTAATGACCTTAAAAACACAAAAAAAACATGGAAACTTGTATTTTTTCATAAACCTCCTTTCTACAGCAAAGGTAAAAGAGCAAACAATTATCTAAAGGCAGCTTATGGGCCAATATTTGACAGATATCATGTAGATGTGGTTTTCAATGGCCACGACCATGTAGTGGCAAGGACTTACCCAATGTATGGGGGTCAACCGGCTAAAAGCCCTTCTAAAGGTACAATATATTACATAACCGGTCGAAGCGGTTCAAAGTACTATAAAGATTCGTCCAGGAAAAGTTGGGATACATTTTTTTACAACCCAACTGACGAGCCCAATTACATCATAGCCGAAGTAAGTAAAAATAAACTTACATTAAAATCTGTTAAACAGGATGAAACCTGCATTGACACATATACGATAAATAAGTAACAAAAATTTACTGTTATTTCACCCTTCTTGTCAAACCACAAGTCTGCTTTGGACATGTGGTTTTTTGATAGCAAAAAGTATTTTTCCGTATTTTTCTATAAAGGGCGGTCCACAAACTTACCAATCGCGTATTCTATACAGCTTCCGGACAAATTTGCCAAGGCCGCCACCAACGTTACGCTTAACATGCTAAGTTTGCCGGCTGCCACCAGATACCCGGAATAAGGCATTATCACCTCACTCGGTATAGAGATACAGGCGCTTTCCAACACCATAGTCAGATATATGGCGAGTAATTTGTATTGTTCAATACCGATTTTTAAAGAATGTTCCGACCAATTCAACTTTCATGTCCTTTCCCAATTAGTATTTTGTAGACTATTTTATTTTTAACCAGATTCCAATATCCATTCTCCGGTCTCACAATTTTCGACAAATTAAATTATTATCCAATAATGATTAACTGACAATGAAAAGAAAATTAAGATTTCATCTTTGATTAACAGGTTTCGGTTTGAAAAAGGTGTTTTATTAAAAAATCTTCATTTATAACTCATTTTATTTTAATTTACTAAAAGTAAGATATTGTAAAGAGCCGAATTACAAAAGTCGATTGTAATTGACGAAATTTCATTAAAAGGAGGATGTCGAATGTTGAACAAATTCAAGTTGGTCAGCCTTTTAGTATTAGGTCTGGCTATTGTGGGTTGTGGAAAGCAGACAACTGCGCATACCAATAACAGGTCTGGCGTATCCAACCCAGTGGCCCAAACTTCCATTACTACCAATAAACCGTCGCAAACTCAAACTCAACAGACGCAGGCAACTACTGAGCAGCCGGTAGCACCGGAAAAGAACCCTGTGGGTGACATTCCTGATTCGCAGGTGTTTATCAGGTTTAGTTCAGCACAGGGGGGGTATTCCCTGGAAGTTCCCGAAGGCTGGGCACGTACGGAGCAAGCTGGTAATGTAGTTTTCACCGATAAACTGGACGGAGTCAAAGTTACTACTGAAGAATCTTCAAAACCGCTTTCCATTGCAACAATTGAAGCCAAACAGGTAACTGCCATTAAGAATACTGAGAGAGCAGTACAGGTAAGCACTATTCAAAGAGTTAATCTACCTGGTGGCCCCGCTGTTCTCGTAAAATATACTTCAAACTCCGAACCAAACTCTGTAACCGGAAAACAGGTCCGGCTTGATAATAGCAGCTATTTCTATTACAAAAATGGCAAGTTAGCCAGGCTGGAACTTTGGGCACCAATTGGAGCTGACAATGTTGACCAGTGGAAAAGAATGTCGGAAAGTTTCAGGTGGGAGAAATAATGGGTTTATTAAACGCTGTTGACCTTTATCGCTTTTATCATTCAAACGAAGAAGAAACGCTGGCATTGCGAGGTGTGAGTCTTGAGGTAAATGCCGGTGAGATTGTTGCTGTGATGGGCCCTTCCGGAAGTGGGAAATCTACTTTACTATCCTGTCTGGCCGGGCTTGACGAACCCGATGGTGGTTATGTGGAAGTAATGGGGCAGCGCATAACGCGCCGACCGGAGGAGGAACGGGCTGCCATCCGATCTGCAGAAATTGGGATTCTCCTGCAGTCCGGAAATTTGTTTGAGCATCTGACCGTAGAGGAAAATATTCTGCTACAAATGAGTTTAACTCACAGGGGCGACAGGAAGAGGATGAACGACCTTCTTAACCGGACTGGAATCAGCCACCGTCGCTCGGCCTATCCTGAGGAACTCTCCGGCGGGGAAGCCGCAAGAGCCGGCATGGCAGTGGCGTTGTCTACCAACCCGTCAATACTGCTTGCTGATGAGCCAACAGGAGAAGTGGACAGCGAAACCGAAAAACATATAATAAACCTCCTTGATAGTGTGCGAAATGAACGGTGTGCGATTCTTGTCGTAACCCATAGCGAGACTCTGGCGTCCTATGCCAACAGAATCGTGCACTTAAGAGATGGGAGGGTTGTCGATGGCTAGACAAACGTTGGCACAGGCTTCCAGTAATCTTGAAGTGACTGGTATTCAGGGGGAAATATTTATCAGCGCAAAAGATATAAGCTGTATTTACAAAAAAGGCAACAATTCGGTAGTTGCGCTGAATGCCGTATCCTGCCAATTACATCCAGGAGACCGGATTGCTGTTGTTGGGCCGTCGGGAAGCGGTAAATCGACCCTGTTACAGGTCATGGGAGGAATTGAGCTCCCAACGTCTGGTACAATTACGTGGCCGGCTCTGGGGCCGCGGCATGCCCTTCGGCCCGAGAAAATAGGATTTATTTTTCAAACTGAAAGTCTTTTGGAACCGTTAAACTGCATAGATAATGTGAAAATACCACTTCTGCTTAGTCATGTTGGGGAGGAGGAGGCTGATGAAGCAGCTTTCAATGCACTAAAAAAATTATCTCTCGAAAATCTGGCGAACAAACTACCTGAAGAATTATCAGGGGGGCAGGCCCAAAGGGTCGCTGCGGCGCGGGCAATAGTACGCCAGCCAAAAGTTATTCTTGCCGATGAACCAACGGGCCAGTTGGACCAAACAACCGGACAGCATTTGCTTGACCTTCTTCTTGCTTCCATTGAAGGTACAGATACAGCTCTTGTAATAGCAACTCATGACATGACAGTAGCAAGGCGCATGAAAACTGTATGGTATATGGAACATGGGAGACTGGAGGTGCGTCAGCATTGTTGAAGGTGCTTTTATGGTTGAAAGGTTCGATTTTCAAACGAGGTGGGCGCCATCTGGGTGCAGCCCTCGGGGTTGCCATTACAGTTTCTCTCCTTGCTTCAATGGGGGCATTTATCTCGTCAAGTGCAAGGTCTATGACCAGTAGGGCAATAGCAAACATTCCCGTAGACTGGCAGATCTTGTTGCTTCCGGGTTCGAATAAAACAGCGGTGAAAACAGAAATTGGAAAAGCGACCAAAATTACGTCCATTGAGGAGGTAGGCTATGCCGACGCTGCTGGCTTTGTTGCCCAGACAGGTGCCTCCATCCAGACAACCGGCCCAGGTAAAGTTCTTGGTATCAGCCCGGAATACCGGAAACGATTCCCTGCACAAATCCGGCATCTCCTGGGAAAAAATACTGGAGTATTGGCCGCCCAGCAAACTGCAGCCAATTTACATGTAACTGTAGGGGATAAAGTGTCTGTTGAACGGGTAGGGCTGGCTCCGGTTGAGCTTACTATTGATGGTATTATTGACCTGCCAAATGCAGACTCTCTTTTTCAGGCCATCGGCACGCCGGCAGGCGTAGCCCCGCAGGCGCCGCCTGACAATGTGTTATTGGTTCCTGACCAGCTATGGCATAAGCTATTTGATCCCCAGATGCAGGTTCGACCGGACTCAGTCCGCAGTCAATTACATGTTAAAATTGCACATGACCATTTACCAGGGGACCCCACAAGCGCTTATTTGTCGGCTCAGAGGCTGGCTAACAACGTTGAAGCGCGAATCGCAGGCAACGGTATTATTGGTGACAACTTAGCATCCCGTTTGGATGGGGTGCGTGAAGACGCCTTGTACGCGAGAGTTTTGTTCTTGTTCCTGGGATTACCGGGTACCATTTTAGCTGTTATTCTGACTCTTGCTGTTACGGCTTCCGGCAAACACCGCCGACGTAGAGAGCAAGCACTTTTGCGGACCAGAGGGGCATCAAGAATGCAAATTTTTGCCCTTGCCGGAGTTGAAGCCATTTTGGTTGCCGTGATGGGAACATTATTAGGATTCATTCTGACATATGTTAACGCTAAATACATTGCCGCCTTCGATTTGCAAATGGATTCATCAATGATTATCTGGATTTTGTTAGCGACCTTGGCCGGTATTTTGCTTACTGTCCTGGCTGTACTTTATCCGGCCTGGAACGAAATAAGTTGTTCAACCGTGGCCGCTGCACGGGCTGTTATAGGTAAAAAACGAAAACCTTTATGGCAGCGTACGTTTATTGATGTCATCTTACTGATTCTGGCTATGGTAACATTCTGGAGAACTAGAAGTTCCAGTTATCAACTTGTTTTGGCTCCGGAAGGGGTAGCTCAGACCAGCGTAGATTACCAGGCTTTCATTGCACCTTTTTGCTTGTGGATAGGTGGTGCATTGCTATTCATTCGTCTTTGGTCTTCCGGAATCGAACGTGGAAAAAAAGCTTTGGCCAAAACTATCCGGCCTATTGCCCACGGGCTTTCCACTGTACTGGCCTCATCACTTAGCAAGCAAAGATTCTTGATAACAAACGGCATAGTGATTGTTGCGCTGGCCTTTTCTTTTGCCGTTTCTACAGCAATTTTCAATACAACTTATAACGCTCAGTCACATGTTGATGCGGAACTTACCAATGGGGCTGATATAACAGTTACAGGATCTACTTCCGAACCTCCAAGCAGCAAATTGTCAAACCTGAAACTAATTCCTAGTATCATTGCAATTCAACCAATGCAGCATCGATTTGCATATGTGGGTAACGATCTCCAGGATATTTTTGGCATTGATCCACTTCACATCAGCGATGCCACCAATATTTCTGATGCTTATTTTACGGGAGGTAATGCTAAAGCAATGCTATCTGCATTAGCTAACCGCCCGGACGGTGTATTAGTATCTGAAGAGACAGTTACTGATTTTCAGCTCAAGCCGGGCGATAAGCTTATTCTCCGGTTACAAAATGCCAGAGATCATCAATACCATGCAGTTCCCTTTCATTTTATAGGTGTTGTCAGGGAGTTTCCCACAGCTCCCAAAGATTCCTTTTTGGTGGCAAACGCAAGTTATATTGCCCAGCAAACTGGGTCATCGGCAGCAGAAACAATTTTAATTCGCACTCAGACTGATCCGAGAAGTCTTTTACCTCAAGTTCGGTCCGTGGTCAATTCACTTCCCGGGATCAGGGTGACTGACATTGGTTCAACTCAAAATATCATAAGTTCAAGCCTTACCGCAGTTGATCTTCGTGGGCTAACTCGTCTTGAACTAATCTATGCGCTTTTACTGATCTTAGGAGCGACCGGGTTAGTTTTGGCATTAGGTCTGGTGGAACGGAAACGCACTTTCTCAATTCTTACGGCGCTCGGTGCTAACAGGAAACAATTGGGCTCTTTTTTATGGAGCGAGGGGCTTCTAATTCTTGTAGGCGGAGGGTTAACCGGTTATACTCTTGGTTTCATAATCGCGAAGGTATTGGTAAAAGTACTTACAGGAGTTTTCGACCCACCACCTCAGTTTTTGTTTATCCCGTGGAGTTATCTTACATTAATACTGGCGGCTGGTAGTTTTGCGGTGATTGTTGCGGTATTTGCGGTACAGGCTGTTTCTCAAAAACAAGTAGTAAAAGCTTTACGACAAAGTTAAAAATTGACTTAAAGGATAACAACTATTTTCCTAGAAAATATTAATGGTTACCACTATTTAATAGCTTAATCAGTCGTTAGAAGGGGAGATCTCGATGCGGATATTGGTTGTGGAGGATGAAAAACGCATAGCTTCATTTATAAAGCGAGGGCTGGAGGAAGAAACCTACGCCGTAGATGTTGCCTATGACGGTGAAGAAGGGCTTAATTGGATAAACAGCTTCAGTTATGACTTAATTATTATGGATATTCTAATGCCCAAAATGGATGGGATTACGCTTTGTAAAACTGTCAGAGAACGAGGTATTGATACTCCTGTGTTAATGTTGACAGCCAAGGATGCTGTTGATGACAGGGTAGAGGGATTGGATGCCGGTGCGGACGATTACCTTGTTAAACCATTTGCATTTAAGGAGTTGCTTGCCAGAATACGGGCATTAGCAAGACGGCGTACTGAAGGTAAAGGGAACATCTTGTCTGTTGCTGATTTAAAATTAGATCTCGTTTCGCGCAGGACATTTCGCAACGGGCAGGAGATTGAGCTAACCAACCGTGAGTTCGCTCTGCTGGAGTTGCTTATGCGTAATGCCGGGCAGGTTCTCAGCAGGACAATTATTGCTGAGCATATTTGGGATTATAATTTTTTTAACCAGTCCAATATTGTAGATGTTTATATCCGTCAAATACGTAAGAAAGTTGATGAAGCCTTTTCTGAAAAATTAATTCATACAGTACGTGGTTCAGGTTATAAAATTCAGGGTGGTAATAATAAGTGAAAATTAAAATGCCGGTCACTTTGCGTTCCCGCCTGTCGCTTTTTAATGCTGTTTTTTTGTCCGGAACCTTTTTGGTCAGTCTGGTTCTGGTCTATTTTGTCCTGCAAACTTGGCTTTATCATCAGGTGGACAGTTCTTTGACTGAAATGGCCAAGCAGATTTCTATGGACGTAAGTGTTAATAAGAGCGAGATCATCTATAAAGAAGCCTTTCCTTCCAGTGAGTTGGAAAAACAACGCCAATTCGTGCGCATAGTCGATAATAAAGGGCGGGTGCAAGGACACTGGGGTCCTCTGGAGGACTTACCAGTAAAAATTAATGGTATTGGTAATGTATCTCTTAAAGGTGGGTTCCAGGAACTGACTAGAATTAATGACGATGAGCCTATCAGGGTGTACACTTTGCCAATTATAAGTGCCAACAAAGTCGCTGGTTTTGTACAGACAGGCCAATCACTTGAACCCATAGAAAATATGTTGCAAATGTTGATAGCAACTGTGGTGATTTTGGCTCCCTTATTTTTTACAATTACCCTTTTGGCCAGCCGTTTGATAACCGGAAGAGCTTTAGCACCGATAGCCAGCATAGCAGCCACAGCCGAACGAATTTCTGAACAGGAGTTGCACAAGCGATTGGATATTCCGGGAGAGGACGAAGTGGCTAGGCTGGCCAGGTCTCTTAACCGTATGCTAAATAGGTTGGAAATTGCCGTCGAAGGGTACAAACAATTTACCGAAGATGCCTCGCACGAGCTTAGAACTCCTTTAACTGTGATGAAAGGGGAAATATCCTTAGCATTACAAAAGGAACGCAGCACTAACTACTATAAAGAAGTGTTGGGAGGTATTGAAGAGGAAGTAGACCGGCTTATTCGCATGGTCGAGCAGTTGCTGTTTTTGGCGAGAGCAGACGGTGACAAAATTAAGAACCATTTAAATACTATCGATTTATATGAAACCTTAGTTCCTTTGCTTGAGCAAATGAAGATTTTAACTGAGGCAAAACACCAGGAAATATCATGGATCATTCCGAAACATATATTTGTTTCAACAGATTCAGATGCTCTTCAGCAAATATTGCTGAATCTGTTGGATAATGCAATCAAATATACCCCGGAAAGTGGAAGAATAGAGGTTAGGGTTGAACAGCACCCGGATTTAGTACGGATACTAGTTGCTGATACTGGGAACGGTATCGCTAACGAGCACCTTGAACGCATATTTGAACGATTTTACCGGGTCGATAAGGGGAGAAGCCGTGAATTAGGAGGGACTGGTCTAGGACTGGCTATTGTACAAAAACTGGCCCATTTAATAGGCGGGAATCTAAAAGTGACAAGTGCTGTTGGACACGGGACTACCTTTTCATTAGACATCCCTTTACGGCCTACCGGACATTTGTAAAAGATTGTTATATACAAATCCGATTTAGATATTTTTAAGGTAGTTTTAATAAGGATTCGGTATTCCTGAATGTTGAATAAGATTTAAAATTTCAAAGAAAAATAGCGGGAAATAAACAACGAAACGTCCGGAAAAGCCAGGGCGTTTTTATTTTGTAAGGGGGACTTTAATGAAGCAGGGCCTTTGGCGGGATGAGGTATTTTTCTGCTTTGGCGAAAAAAAAAATAAAAATTGGCGGGCAGGCAAAAACAGGTGAACTTAACTCAACCCTCCGCATATTAATAATCAAGCGGCAAACTTAAGATTGCCCGCAAAGTCTTCTTTGATAATAAAAATGCATATAATTATTTAGGGTTAAAGTTGAGGTTGGCAGTAAAAATGTGGAGGGACGTGCATGGATATTCTCAGGGATTTGAGGCAGTACCAGGAACAAGAAAAAGCCCTATACTGGGAAGGGACTTTTGAGGATTACCTGAATCTGGTACAGGAACGGCCCGAAATTTGCCGGTTAGCTCATGACAGGGTTTACAATATGATTAAGGATGCCGGAGTGGAGGAGAAGGATGGCTATAAAGAATATAAGTTTTTTTCCTCTGAACTTTTTGGCTTGCATAAAACCCTGGAAAGGCTTGTAGAGGAGTACTTTCATCCTTCGGCAAGAAGACTGGACGTCCGTAAAAGAATTCTTCTGTTAATGGGGCCTGTCAGTGGGGGTAAATCGACGATTGTTACCATGCTGAAACGGGGGCTGGAAAAGTACAGCCGGACTCCCCAGGGGGCGCTGTATGGCATTAAGGGCTGCCCGATGCATGAAGAACCTCTGCACCTGATTCCGAGGGATATGCGAAAAGCTTTTGAAAGAGACTATGGTATTTATATTGAAGGGGAATTATGCCCGGCCTGCCGGATGATGGTGGAAACTCAATATAATGGGGAAGTGGAAAAGGTACCTGTTGAGCGGGTAATCCTTTCCGAAGAGAAGAGGATAGGCATCGGTACTTTTACCCCTTCTGACCCAAAGTCCCAGGATATAGCTGATTTAACGGGAAGTGTGGATTTTTCAACAATAACTGAATACGGATCCGAGTCAGACCCCAGAGCTTACAGGTTTGACGGGGAATTAAACATAGCCAATCGTGGAATTATGGAATTTCAGGAGATGTTGAAATGCGACGAAAAATTTCTCTGGAACCTGTTAAGTTTATCCCAGGAAGGGAATTTTAAGGCGGGGCGATTTGCTCTTATATCCGCCGACGAGGTAATTATTGCCCATACTAACGAAGCCGAGTACAAAGCCTTTGTTAGCAACAAGAAAAACGAAGCTCTGCAGTCAAGGATTATAGTTATTCCTATTCCGTACAATTTAAAAGTATCGGAAGAAGAAAAAATTTACGAAAAATTAATTCATCAAAGTGATATGCGGGGTATTCATATTGCGCCACATGCCTTGCGCATTGCCGGGATTTTTTCTGTTTTGTCCCGCTTGAAAGAGTCTAAGAAACAGGGCATGGACCTGGTGAAAAAAATGAAGATCTATGACGGCGAGGATGTGGAAGGGTTTAAACAAAAGGATTTGGCAGAACTGCAGAATGAATTTCCCGAAGAAGGCATGACAGGTGTCGACCCCCGGTATGTAATCAACAGAATTTCTACAGCGCTCATTAAAACGGAGACATATTGTATTAATGCTCTGGATATTTTGCGGGCGCTGAAGGATGGTTTGGACCAGCATCCGTCAATTACCAAAGAAGAGAAGGAAAGGCTGATTAATTTTATCTCCATCGCCCGTAAAGAATATGATGAAATATGCAAAAAAGAGGTTCAGAAGGCCTTTGTCTATTCTTTTGATGAATCAGCCAAAACTCTGTTCAATAATTACCTGGACAACATTGAAGCTTATTGTAACGGGGTTAAGGTGAAAGACCCCATTACGGAAGAAGAGTTAGATCCTGACGAGAAGCTGATGAGGTCCATAGAGGAGCAAATCGGAGTTTCAGAAAATGCCAAAAAGAGTTTCCGAGAAGAAATCCTGATCAGATTATCCAGTTACGCCCGCCAGGGGAAAAAGTTTGATTACAGTTCCCATGAGCGTCTCAGAGAAGCAATCGAGAAAAAACTCTTTGCTGACCTGAAAGATGTAGTCAAGATAACTACTTCAACAAAGACGCCTGATGAAAATCAGTTGAAAAAGATCAACGAAGTAATTGCCAAATTAATTGATGAGTATAAATACTGCCCGGTATGCGCCAATGAACTGCTGAAATATGTAGGCAGCTTATTAAACAGGTAATTTTGCTGCCGCGGGAGGAAGGGCTATGGAGAAATTTTCCTTCATCGTGTCTAAAGAGGATTGGTCCCTTCACCGAAAAGGTTACGTTGACCAGCAGCGGCACATGAAAAAAGTCAAAGAGGCCATAAAAAAGAACCTTGCCGATATAGTGAGCGAGGAAAGTATCATCATGTCTGACGGCAAAAAGATAGTGAAAGTGCCTATCAGGTCCCTGGAAGAATACCGTTTCCGGTTTAACCTGAATAAACAGGAACACGTTGGACAAGGGAAAGGAAAAACAAAACCCGGCAACGTTTTAGGCAGCGACAGTGCCAGGGGCAGCGGAAAAAGCGGGGGCGCCGGTGACGAACCGGGGGTTGATTATTATGAGGCGGAGATCACGGTAGACGAACTGGCGGAACTGATTTTCGAAGATTTGGGCTTACCTAATTTACAGGAAAAGAAACAGCCGGAAATGGTGACGGAGTCTATAGAATTTAAAGATGTCCGCAAAAAAGGAATCATGAGCAATATTGACAAAAGGAGAACCCTGTTGGAAAGTATCAGGCGCAATGCCAGGGAAGGTAGCTCAGAATTGAAGATTATTCCTGATGACCTCAGGTTTAAGACTTGGGAGACAGAAATCAAGCACCAGTCCAGCGCCGTGGTTATTGCCATGATGGATACCAGCGGCTCCATGGGCCCCTTTGAAAAGTATATTGCCCGCAGTTTTTTCTTCTGGATGGTCAGATTCCTCAGGACCAAATATAAAAATGTGCAAATAGTTTTTTTGGCCCACCACACTACAGCCAAGGAAGTAACGGAACAAGAATTTTTTACCAAAGGAGAAAGCGGCGGTACCAGGTGTTCCTCTGTTTATGAACTGGCTCTGAAAATTATTGAAGAGCGGTATCCGGTATCTGATTATAACATTTATCCTTTTCATTTTTCTGACGGAGACAATCTACCGTCAGACAACGAGAAATGCCTCCGACTGGTTAACCGGTTATTGGATGTGTGTAATATTTTCGGTTATGGTGAAATTGAAGGGCTTTATTATAATTCCAGCAGTTTGATGAAGGTTTACCAGCAGATCAAAAATCCCAGATTTACAAGTGTTCTGATCAAAGATAAATCGGGAGTCTACCCTGCTTTAAGGGCGTTTTTTAATCCCAAACGGGATGTATTTCAGGTTTAAGGAATTTATTTTGGTATGATTAAAGGGGGCAGCATGAAAACCGAAGAAATCAAAATTATGGAAGAAGCAATAGAAAAAATCGCCGAACAGGCAAGAAAGTTTGGCCTGGATTTCTATGATATGCGGTTTGAAATATGTCCTGCCGATATTATCTATACCTTTGGCGCCTATGGCATGCCCACCAGGTTCAGTCACTGGAGTTTTGGGAAAGCCTTTCACAAAATGAAAACTCAGTATGATTATAACCTGAGCAGGATTTACGAACTGGTGATCAATTCCAACCCCTGTTATGCCTTTCTACTGGACGGAAATTCCCTTATTCAAAACAAGTTGGTTATAGCGCATGTCTTTGCCCATTGTGACTTTTTTAAAAACAATTTCCACTTTAAAAACACCAACCGGAACATGATCGAAAGTATGGCGGTAAGCGCTGACAGGATCATGGGGTATGAACAAAAATACGGACGGGATAAGGTGGAAGGTTTTATTGATGACGTTTTATCAATACAGGAACATATCGAACCCGACCTATATAAACCCCGGCAGAAATTGTCGGCCAAACCCGAACAACAAAGGCAGGAAACACCTTATGATGACCTATGGTATTTAGGCGAAGAAAAGCCTAAACAGGAAGATTCCAATAACCTACCCAAGAAATTTCCGCCGGAACCGGAAAAAGACCTACTGTCCTTTATGGCGGCCCATGCGAAAAATTTGGAGGAGTGGCAGAGAGACATTCTCTGCATTATCCGGGAAGAAATGCTCTATTTCTGGCCGCAGATGGAAACAAAGATTATGAACGAAGGCTGGGCAAGCTATTGGCATGCCAGGATTATGCGTGAAATTGATTTAACGGAAGAAGAGACCATCGAGTTTGCTAAAATGAATGCCGGTATCCTGCAACCTTCCCGGATGAGTATAAATCCATACCTGGTGGGACTCAAAATATGGGAAGATATCGAGAAGAGATGGGATAACCCGACAGAAGAGGAAAAGGAAAAGTACGGCCGCGCCGGTGGCGAGGGAAGGGCAAAGATGTTTGAGGTCCGTACCACGGAAAATGATATTTCTTTTATAAGAAATTACCTGACCAAGGAACTGGTCGAAGACCTGGACCTCTATCTCTTTAAAAAAGTTTATACCAGGTGGCAGGTCACCGAAACGGACTGGGAAAAGGTCAGGGAAGGGATGGTTACTCTTTTGACCAACTGCGGTTACCCCGTTATCAAAGTAGAGGATGCTGACTATAACTTAAACGGGGAACTGTATCTGAAACATTACCACGACGGCCGGGATCTGGATATTTTCTATCTGGAAAAAACCCTGCCCGGTGTTTACCGGATCTGGAAAAGGACTGTACACCTGGAAACGATTCTTGATAATAAAAAGTATCTTTTCTCGTATAACGGTGAAAGAACGACCAAGCGGCTTTTATAGGCCGCTTATCTGTTTCCATTGGCAGAGATAACAAAAAATAGCAGGAAATTTTGGTGGATTTGTTGAAAAGGTTGTGTTAAAGCGGAGGTATTACTCGCATCCCGTGAAAGGAAGCATTGAATATGAATGTTAAACTGCTGCATACTTCGGATTTGCATATTGACTGGTTATTTGGTAAGTTCAGCGAACAGGCCAGGAAAGTAAGGCGCCGGGAGCTTCTCCGGGTCCTTGATGTAATTGCCGATGTGGCCATAGCTGAAGAAGTCCAAGGGGTATTGGTTGCCGGAGACCTTTTTGACTCCAGCCGGGTGGACAGGCATACCCTCACTACGGTTTGGCTTGCCTTTGAACGCCTGACGAACAGGGGGATCAAAGTATTTGTCATCCCAGGGAATCATGACGAAGAGATCACCCGCATGTTTGCCGGTATCGGAGAGGACAATGAGAACGTTTATCTCTTTGCTCCAGGCCGGGAAAACGTGGTGGAATTAGAAAACTTGACAATATACGGAGTGCCTTATGAAACCGCAGTGAGCGGTAGTTCCCCCTTACAGAGGCTGCGGAAAAGGGATAATCCCGGCTACCATGTAGCTATGCTGCATGGCACCGTAAAAACCCTGCCCTTGGTCCGGGATAATTACGGCCCGATAGAGGCAACAGAAATTGCCGATTCTGGCATGGATTACATTGCTTTAGGGCATTACCATAATTTTCAGGACTGTTCGGCGGGAAGAGTAAAAGCCTTTTACTCCGGATCGCCAAGCACATTGTCTTTTGATAATATTGGGGAGAGGTATGTCCTTTTGGTGGAATTTTCTGCCGTCGGCACAGGGATAACCCCTGTCCCCATACCTTCCCGGCCATATAAGGTATACCAATATAACGCAACGGGAAAAACCCTGCCGGACCTCTACCGGCAGTTAGAAAGGTGGACGGATCCGGAAGCCTGTGTAAAGGTAATTATAAAAGGTATTGTTGACCTGGACCTGTATCCACTGCAGGTTAAAATCAGGGAACAGTTTGCGGAGAAGTTCTTTTACCTGGAAGTAGTTGAGGATACTACTCTGGTTCCCGCTTGTCATCCCAACGACCAGACTATTAAAGGAATTTTTGTCAGAAAAATTAACGAACGCCTGAACAGCCCAAACCTGACAGAAGAAGAACGCCTTCTGCTGCTGGAAACCCTTCGGGTTGGCTTAACGGCCATTGAAGGGAGGCGCCTCGATTGAGACTAAAGGAAGTCCATATTACCGGTTTTGGCAAACTTGTGAACCAGGCATTCCGCTTCAGCGAGTCCTTCCATATCGTCAAAGGCCTTAATGAAGCGGGGAAAACCACCCTGGTAAATGCCATACTGGGCATCCTTTACGGCTTCAAGGGTCGCAGCGAAGAAGTAAAAGCCCTGCGGGAAAGCTACAGACCCTGGGATGAGACAGCGCCTTACCGGGCGAGTATGGTAGTTAACTTTGGTGATGCTTTTGACTACAAAATTGAACGTGATTTTAAAGGTGACCAGGTGCAGGTAACCAAACTACAGGACGGTCGGGAACTGCCGGCAGACGTTTCTGTCGAGGACCTGCTGCGGGAAAGGCTGGGTTTGCCATCGGGCAAGCTGTTTCAAAGCACTCTGCTGATAAAGCAGGAAGAAGTGGCTGAACTTAACCGGACAGAATTAACTGATGCCATCATCAAAAAAATAACGGAAAGTGGTTCAGGCATATCAGTCAAGGAAATCCTGGCCATACTGGCCGACCGTCTGAAAGAGTTAAACCGGGGATTTGGCCGGCAAACTCCTAATCCCGGTCCTATAAAAGCCTGCCTGGAAGAAATTAAGCGCCTTAGAGAGGAACTCGATGAGGTAACGGCATATCATGCCGAATATAACGGGATATTGAACCGGCTGAAGCGAAAACAGGCCGAAAAGGAAGGCCTCGAGCGGCGGATTGCGGAAATAGCTCCCCTCCTAGAGGATTATGAAAACCGTTGTGGTTTCAGGGAGCGGTACGAGCAATTGACGGCCAGGCTGACAAATCTGCAGGAAATTAGGAGGAAAATTGCTGAAAAGGAACAGGAACTGAACGAATTAAATAACCGCCTGATTCTTTTTCAGGCGGGCGACCGGGCATTTAACCCGGAAAACCTGCAAAACCTGGAATACCTGGACCGCAAAATTAACCAGGTTGAACAGAGGATAGAACAAGTCAATTACGAGTACCAGAAAGTGAAGGGTAAGAGGCAGGTAGTCCAGCGGGAGATGGGTGACTACAGTAAAACGATGGCCGTCTACTATTCTGTCCGCTACAATGAAAAAAATCTCGCGGAAGCCCGCAGGTTGCAGGCCGCTATCAGTAACCTGCAGCAGGAAATTTCGGAGAAAGAACAAAGGTTGGATGAGCTGGCCGCATATCGGGGCAGCAGGTTTTCCTGGACTTTTTGGCTGGGGCTTGGGCTCTGTCTGTTTTCTGCTGTAGGGGTGTTTACAGGCAGTATATGGGGTTATGTGGTGGCCAGCATCATGGTCGCCAGTGGTATTCTGATTATTTATTTCGGCGGCCTGGATGTGAAGCACGGTGTATCCAAGGAACTGGCGAAAATAACCGCAACAGAATTAGAAAGAGCAAAGTCAGGTTTAACGACATATAAGCGAATGCTGGAAGGCATTCTTGACCGCGAAGAACTTGAAGAATTTGAAACAAAAGTAAAGGAACAGATCCAAATAAAGCAGAAAATCCAACTGCTGGAGGAAGAACTCCGGAGCCTGGACCCGGAACCCTATGAAGAACAGTTGGATGATTTGCAAAGAGAGCTTAACCAGTACTTGCGGCAACTGAAGGAAATTTTGCAGCAGGCCGGTGTCGAGTCAGCGGAACAATTTAAAAGAGATTACGAAAAGTACAAAGATCTGAAAGCAGAGGTAAAACTTGCCAGTGATACTCTGGCTTTTTTAAGAGAAGAAACTCATGCTGAAAACATTGACAAAGAAATAGCCGTTCTGGAGGAAGAAATTGACGGGCTCCGACAGCAATTGGGGACAGAAATCATTACTGAGGCGGAGTATCTCCGGCTGAAAGAGGAGTTGGCCGAATTGACCGGCCTGTTGGAAAGGGCCCGCGAGGAAGAAATAAAGATTGCCGCGGGTTTGGAGAATTACAGCCGCCTTATTCTCTTGGATCGCGATATCTGGAGCCTCAAATCGGCCTTGACCGAAAAAGAGGCTTTATTAAAGCAGCTTGAGTTGGAAGGCAAAAGCATAGAACTTGCTGTCAAGCTTATTCAGGAAGCCACAGAAGAGGCCAGGTCAAAGCTTGCTCCACAGGTAAAGGATAAGGTAATAAAAATATTTCAATGGATTACCAAGAAAAGGTACCGGGATGTTCGACTGGAGATGGAAGGGGACAAACTGGTCTTTCAATATCTGGATGAGCAATACAATTGTTACCGTGATGTCCAGTACCTGAGTACCGGTACCCGGGACCAACTCTACCTGGCATTGAGAATTGCCCTTGGCGAGTACTTGACAAATTGCGCAACTTTTCCCATTTTCCTGGATGACCCATTTGTAAACTTTGACAGTGAGCGGCTGCTTAAGACTATCGAAATATTAAGAGTACTGGCTAAGGAGCACCAAATTATCTGGTTGACCAAAGACGAGCATCTTTTGGCTGGTATTCCGGAAGCTGCTGCCACCAGCATATGATTACCGGCTACCCAAAAAGGACAATTAACCTCCGGTGTGGAAGGAATCTGTGTTAGCAGTGGGAAAGATAATTTATGTTAAAATTTCGTGATATAAAGGAAAAAATTATAAAAAACCTGCCTCGCCGGCACCATTTACGGGGCACCATTTTACACCGGGCCATAGGCGAAAAACTTTTCAAAAAAGAATGCTGGACAATGACCAGGCACTCCGTGGCGGCAGGTTTGGCGGTAGGGACAATTGTCGCTTTTACTCCCACTATCGGTTTGCAGATGTTGCTGGCTGGGGCGGCGGCCTATTTTTTGCGGGTAAATATCCCGGCAGCCATAATTGTCTGCTGGGTTACAAACCCTGTTACGGCCCCGGTAATCATTCCTCTTCAGTATAAACTGGGTGTCCGGCTTATGACCGTTTTGCATATCGGGTGGGTCAATGTTCAGCCCGGCCTTTTCTATAAACTGGTATATTATGCATGGCCTCTCTGGATTGGCAGCCTGGTGTCGGGCCTGACCCTGGCTATAATTGTTTACTGGGCGGTGTTTTTGAGTTGGGACCGGTTGATGTATTTAAAATCAAAGGTTGACAGGAGTCTGCATAATATCCATGAGGAAATAGAACATAAGATTCACCACAGGGACCGGAAACAGCAGCGAAATAAATAGGTATTAGCCCGGTAAAAACGGGATAATCAATAAATAATCAAAAAATTACGGAAGGAAGGTGTATTGATGGATACCAGAGCATTTTTCAAGCTGAGCTATGGTATGTACATCGTGTGTTCGAGAAAGGGCGACAAACTAAACGGCCAGGTGGCCAATACCGTATTTCAGATCAGTACCGAGCCGTTGACTATGGCAGTAAGTATTAATAAAAACAATCTGACTCATGAATACATCAGGGCAAGTAAGGTATTTACCGTTTCCGTACTACCCATTGACGCTCCCATGAATTTCATAGGAAATTTTGGTTTCCGTTCCGGCAGGGAAGCTGACAAATTGGAAGGTATTCGGTACAAACAGGGTCAGACGGGGGTGCCCGTCGAACTGGAAAATACTATCGCTTACTTTGAGGCTGAAGTCATTGACAGTATCGACGTTGCCACACACACGGTCTTTATTGGGGAGGTTGTGAATGCCGAGACAGTAAAAGACGGTGTTCCGATGACTTATGCCAACTACCATGAAATCAAGAGCGGCAAGAAACCACAGGACTTCGGCGGCAAAGTTGAAGCAGCCGGCAGTAATGCTGCTCAGGGCAGGGCCACAGGAAATGATAAATATCGCTGCATGGTTTGTGGGTACATATATGACCCCGCGTCAGGCGACCCCGATTCAGGGATAAAGCCAGGAACATCTTTTGCGGATATTTCCGACGACTGGGTATGTCCTGTTTGTGGGGTTGGCAAGGACCAGTTTGAAAAAGTAAATGGGCAGTGGGTGAAACTCTGATGTAGATAACTGTGTTTCATGTAATCCGGCTTTAAAGGGGCTTTGTTATAATTTTTGAATTTTCATATTTGACAGTTTTTTTTCTGGGACAAATATGATATAATTCATTTTAATAGGATACTGGGAAAAGGCTGGTATCAACGATTTACAACATTTTGTGGGAGGGGTAGCATTGAAGCTGATGATTATGGGCCCGCCGGGGGCCGGAAAAGGTACTCAGGCAGAAGTATTGGTTAAAGAGTTGAACATTACTCACATTTCAACAGGCGACATGTTCAGAGCTGCGATCAAAGAAGGAACGGAAATGGGGAAAAAGGCTAAAGAATATATGGATAAAGGCCAACTCGTTCCCGATGAAGTTGTTGTGGGAATGGTTAAAGACCGGCTTTCACAACCCGATTGCGAAAAAGGATTTTTATTGGACGGTTTTCCCAGAACCATCGCACAGGCAGAAGCTCTGTCCAAGACATTGGATGAAATGGGCATCAAACTTGATGGGGTAATCAATATAGAGGTGCCCAGGGAAAAACTTCTGGCCCGCCTGACCGGCCGGAGGGTTTGCAAGAGCTGTGGAGCCAGCTACCACGTCTTATTTAACCCACCGGAAAAAGAGGGTGTATGCAACAACTGCGGCGGTGAACTGTATCAGAGGAGCGATGATAACGAAGAAACAGTTAATAACAGGCTGGATGTTTACGAAGAACAGACCCAGCCGCTGATTGACTACTACAAAGAGAAGGGGCTGTTAATAAATATTAACGGCGACCAGCCCATTGACAAAGTATTGGCTGATATTTTAGCCGCCTTAAAAAAGTAAAACAGTACAAATATGAATTATGAATTCTGCTGAAAATATAGTGGAAAGCAGCCTATGAACGGGCTGCTTTTTTATGGGTAGTTGTAATAGCAATTTATGTTGAGATAAATAAATAAAATTTATAATTGTGCAGGATTACTAAAAAAAATATTGAAGTATTTTGTAAAACATGGTGATGGGAGATATACTTATGTTTAATTTACGCCAGCTTAAATCCTTCGTTTACGTGGCCCAGCAGAAGAGTTTCACCAAAGCTGCCAAGCTCCTGTATATGACCCAGCCGGCTGTCAGCGCCCAGATTAAAGCGCTGGAAGAACGGCTGGATGTGCAGTTAATGGAGAGAAATGACAAGCAGGTGGTTTTGACTGAGGCTGGCGAGATTTTCCTGGTAGAGGCCGAAAGAATTCTTGCTTCTTATGAAAGAATTGTAGAATCCCTTGACGAGCTGAAAGGTTTGCGGCGGGGCCACTTGAGGATTGCTGCCAGCACCATCCCGGGTGAATATATCCTGCCCAAATTCATTGGCCGTTTTAAGGAAAAATATCCCCAAATCGAGATTGAACTCGTCATCAGCGATACAGGTCAGGTCATTGAGTCCCTCAGAGAGCGGACGGCGGACCTGGGTGTTACCGGTGCCAGGATCAAAAATGACGTGGTAAAGTTTGAAAAGCTGCTTGATGACGAACTGGTGTTAATCACCTCGTCTGCCAGTCCGATAGGACAGAAAAAACAGGTAACCGTTGCGGACCTGCAGAAAGAAAAATATATTTTACGTGAGCATGGTTCAGGGACCAGAAAGGTTATGCTGGAACGGTTGCAAAGTATAGGTATCCAGCCTGCGCAGATGGATGTGGCCATGGAACTGGGCAGCACCAGAGCGGTAATTACGGCTGTAGAATCGGGTCTGGGTATAAGTATGGTTTCCAGATGGGCGGCAGATGAGGCGTTAAAACTGGGACTACTTAAGGAGATAAAGCTTCCCGGCTGGAATTCGGTGCGGGATCTCTATCTGGCCTGGAATACTCACAAGTTTTTAAATCAACTGACGACTACTTTTATCAATGAGATAAAAGCCTATAGTACTAATTAAGTTGCTTGGTAAAGGCATACCATGTGTTAACAGGAGTGAGAATAAAAATTGCGCAGACTTATTTGGCGGGGTATAGTTTTTGTTTACCGGGAGATGTTTACCGGTGTGCTGTTGGGGCTAACGGCCCTGTTTTTAGTTGTCAAACTGGCTCCCGGCGGTGATATTAACGCGGGTTTGGTAGCGGTTTTCGGATTAGGGGCGGGTTTGTTGAAAGGTTTTAGTAAATTTCTCTTGCTTGAAATGGTAAACAGGATACCGGCCAACGAATACAGCAAGAACTACCCCAGGTTTAAAATTCTTTTTTTATGGCTTGGTGTTTTTGCCTTAACGGCCATAATAAATTACGGGTTTAACATTTCCAACTGGTTTACCGAACCGTCCAGGCTGATTGCCAAAAGTCCCCTTTTTAGGGGTATTCCGGTTATTCACGTGGAAATAGCTTTAATATTCCTGTTTTGTTTGGGCATTATCAGTCACATATACGAGCCGCCACTTTAATTTCAAATATTAAATCACCTTTCCGGAGATAATATCAAAGGAGGTGATTTTTTTTGACGACACCTTGTTTTGCCGAATGCGTGCATGCTAAAGACGGCGAATGCCGACTGAACATTATCGGCAGCGACAGACTGTCGGAATTTGAATGTCAGTGCGAACATTTTAAACCAAGGCATATGTTTAAACAGAGTGAAATACTTTAGCACCGGTGAAAAACTTTAACGGCTGTATTATTGCACAAATGATTGGTTATTATGCTGACAGAAGTCAGCTTTTTTCATGTTTTGGATTGTTGTTGCAGGATATTGCGAAATGATGTTGAAAAAAGAAATATTTCAAGGTCGGATGGAGAGAGAATATGAAGAGACAAAAATGCAGAGTATGTGGGAAATTACGCCTGACACCGGCAATTGTGCCGGAAAAGTGGGTTTGTTCCGCCTGCAGGCAAAAAATTCGTGAAATGATGGAATCACCTACGGAAGGTCCTAAACGGGCCTGTCCCAAATGCAAACTGTTAAAAAAAGGAGAATGCCCTTTCGACGACCGGGAGAGGAAGCGCATCATCCGCTGCAATAAATATATTCATAAAGATGCTGACCACGATAAAAAACGTTGGGAGAAATATGAAGTTTAATTAACGGCAAAGAGGGGATGGCAACTGAAAACCAAAGCAACGAAAACTTTAGAGAAACTGCAGCATATATACGACCTTATGTTTGCCTACTTTGGACCCAGGAATTGGTGGCCGGGAGAAACCAGGTTTGAAATTATAGTGGGCGCAATACTAACCCAAAGCGTGGCTTGGCGGAATGTGAGCAAAGCAATAGAAAATCTGCGGGCTGCGGGTATTCTTACACTGGAGGCGATGTATAAGGCGCCTATCGAGGAAATTGAAAAACATATTGTGCCTACTTTGTACTGGCGGATGAAGGCTAAGAAACTTAGGGCTTTTGTTAATCATATAATGGACAACTACCATGGCGATCTGGATAAATTTCTGCAGAAAGATAAGGAGGAGTTGCGTAGGGAACTTCTTAGCTTGTATGGAATTGGCCCTGAAACAGCCGACAGTATAATCTTATATGCTGCCGAGCAACCTGTTTTTGTGGTGGATGCGTATACCAGGCGAATATTTCACCGGTTGGGGTTTTTTGAGGAATCCGTTAGTTATGATGAGATGCAGCAATTTTTTATGAAACATATTCCACCGGATGTACGTTATTATAATGAATACCATGCCCTTATTGTGGGTATAGGAAATAGGTTTTGTTCCAACAAGAAACCCGACTGTGGCAATTGCCCGATACAGTCAGTATGCCGTTTTAAACTAAAGAATAAGGTTGAAAATGAAGGATAACTCTCATCCGCAAAAAGAATGGCCTTTTACGCTGTTTTTGGCCATCCTTTTTTAATGGTGAACTGTCGTTAAAAAAACTGTTACCGGAAGCAAAATTTATGTCGGCAAAATTTGTATGAGGCGTAAGTAGGCTGTTTTTCCAACTGGGGCAGTACCTTGAGGAAAAGTCTTCTGGCTTTGGGGTCTCTTTTTAAGTTTGTGATGGCATTGGAATAGCTGACCTGGTCCTGCCATTTCGATATTAATAAAACTTCTGCGGGATTATCCAGGTTTTGCAGGACTGTGGCTTCGAGACAACCTTTTTGTTCAGCGCCCAGTGCAGAGTTTTCGAATACGGTTTCCAGGCCCTTGGCTTCCATACCTGGCTTGAATACAAGACGGCCAATGGATATAATCATTTATATAATACCTCCCTGACAGTTGCTGATTATTTCTGAATATAATATGTCGGCTAAATATGAAATGTACCCTTTGGAAAATTGTTTTGGGAAAAGATGAATTTTTTGACCTGAATAAGCATATTTATAATTTGTCGGTAAATTTTAAGGGGGGATAAAATGAGTAAAGATTTGATAAATCAGATTTTGGAAGAAATCGGGCTGGAAGCAATTCACAATGACGACCAAATTCCAGAGGCGGAAAAAATAAAGGAGCAGAAGGAAAATACAATAAATCCCGGTAAGGAAAGTAAAATACAATATTAGCCGGAAAGCTGGTTTATAATAATACAAATAACATGAAAAGAAACACGACATTTTGTCGTGTTTCGCCAATTTATCCGACCTTTTATCAGACTTTGGACCTGTGTCATGTTATGATTTAAATGGTGCGCCCGGTAGGAATCGAACCTACGCACCAGGTTCCGGAGACCTGTGCTCTATCCACTGAGCTACGGGCGCATATGATGATTTGCACAATAAATAGTCTAACGGAAAATTGGGCCGATGTCAAGTAAGACCTTAAAATACTAGACAAATCAAGTAAAAAAGGAAAAACAATCAGATTGAACATTAGTAATATGCATATTAGAATATATAATATAGTAAATATAAAATTGGTATATTGGTATATACTGGAGCCCGCTGCTATTTACTATAAGGGTATAAATTAATATTAGTGGCAAAAAGCCAAAATTGTTGGTAAAATTAATACAAAAGTGTTATTTGCGCATTATAATGGTGGGGATAGTGATGGCAAGGGTTCTGAAAAATGTTTCCAAAATTTCGGGAATATACGGGCAACCAGGAGAAGAAAAGGTATCCTCACTTTTGGAAAAGAGCCTTCCTGAGGATTACGTAGTCTTAAATTCTCCCAGGATATTTTACCATGGGGCCACTATCGACATTGACCATGTCGTTATTGGCCCTAATGGTGTTTTTGTCATTGAGAGCAAGAATATGCACGGTAAAATATCCGGCGGATTAATGGGAAACTGGACACAGGAACGAAAAAGGTCCGGAAAAAACAAAAAAGTCAAAATAGGAAACCCCGCCAACCAGGTAAACCATTACGCCAAGATTGTCAAGTCCTATACAACGGTTCGTTACTTAAATGAATACGGAGATAAGGTGAGTGTCAAGGTATACCCCATAGTTGTTTTTGTGCATGAAGAAGCAGACCTCAGTACAATGGAGTTTACCAGACCCGGTTATGTGGGCAGGGTAAAAGTGTTGAAGCTGGATGAACTGGTCGATTACATTCATACCAGGGAAGGGGCCAGTTACTCCAGGGAAGACATCGCACATTTTGCCGAAATCCTTGTTCCGGCGGAGCATAGGGATCAGACAGAGTATTTTGCTCCGGGATTCCTTACGGAACAACTGGGGCAAAATGTACACAGATATGAAATTTATGAGGAAATCGGCCGAGGGAATTTTGGGACTGTTTTTCGTGGGTTTGATATAAAACTGGACAGGGAAGTTGCCATTAAAAAAATGCATAGTAAACAAAAGGACCCCGAAGCCGTCCGCAGGTTTTTCCGGGAAGCCCAGATTAATGCTAAGCTAAACCATGAAAACATAGTAGCTGTTTATGACTACTATGAAGATAACGGGGATTATTACCTGATCATGGAATACATTGACGGGATAACCCTGGAAGAATACCTGCATGATAAAAAGCCCGGCTGGCAAGAAACCTACAACATTATTGAGCCCGTCTGTGCAGCTCTGGAGCATGCCCATACTAACCACGTTGTGCACCGGGACTTAAAACCGGCCAATATTTTGCTCACCGGGGATATGAAGGTAAAAGTATCAGATTTTGGTATTGCGCGTTTAACAGAGGATTCTTCGTTAACCCAGACCCTGGCCGGCATAGGAACTCCTTCTGTGATGGCTCCTGAACAAATAACCGGTAAAAAGGTTGATGAAAAGACGGACATTTTTGGCCTGGGAGTGCTGATGTACCTGCTATTGACGGGGGAATATCCTTTTACCGGTGGGCATATCGGGGAATTAGTGAATAAAGTATTGTATCAGGAACCGGCTCCCATTAAGGAAAAAAATCCGCAAGTCCCGTCCATGGTTGCCGATGTTGTCATGAAATGCCTCGCCAAGGAACCGGAACAAAGGTTTCAGTCTGTAACTGAACTGCGAGAGGCTTTATACTATGTATTTGTAAAGGAGCAACCCTATTTGAAAGGTACCGGTCAGTTGTCCGGAGGTCGTTACCGGAGATGGGTCCAAAAGCTGCCTGCTCCTTTGCGAGGGTTAATGGCCAGTGAACGAAAGTTTTTAACCACTGTAACGCTGGTAACTCTGGTTATTATCATTTTTCTTGTGAGTTATCAGGCCTACAGTGATTCCAGAAAAGCAACGGGCGATTTTCTGCAAACTGCTCAATACGGTTTTACCAATGAAAACCTCAGGACATTGTACTCCGACCCTGCCAAATTCAAAGGAGTACCTGTTAACCTGGTGGGTAAAATTGAGAAGATTCTACAACTGACCGATACCACCACTATTTTTACCATTACTGTAGAAGGTGATAATGTACCCTTTAAAAACTTGATTGTAGAATACCGCAAACCTCATTTCATGCTACAGTATTCCGAGTATATCAAAGTTGTGGGCAGTGTGCAAATCAAAAACGGCATCAAAGGTAGTAAAGGCAGCACGCCGATTATTGTGGCCGATAAGATTGAACCGGTAGAGGATCCATGGTCTGTTCTGGCCCCCACTGTGTTGACGGTTTATCCGAATAAAGCGGTGAATATGGATGGTGAAGTGGTAAATATTAACCGGGTGGAGTTTGCGACCAAAGAAACCAGGTTATTTATAACCGTTGCAAACTACTCCCGCCATAAAGCCTATTTTGTTTTATCAAAACCGATTGGACGTCAGGGTAACAGGGTTTTCAGAGAAATCCCCAACCGGTATGGAATTTTTTCACAACCGACCCTTGAGTTAATGCCCGGAGAATATATAGATGAGGTAGTTTTCCTGGAACCTATGGACCCGAAGGAAAAGTCGGCACGGTTTATTTTTGGTTCCGATTTAAATATTGCTGACACCGAAAAACCATATATTTTGGATATTTCCTGGTAACGGCCCGCCTGTTGAAACAAAGCGCAACAGGCGGGTATTTTATTATTTCCAGTGGAGAATAATAAGTGGAGAACAAGACTTGTGTAGGAAAAGCAATCAAAGTATACAGGGAAGATAAGAGAGATGCCGCAGGTGGCTAATAATATTGTTAAAGTGGCGCCCTTAATGGCAAAAATGGGATGCTCCCGCATACTTGACTTTGGCGCCGGAACATTTCGCAATACCAGGTATTTACAGGGATTGGGCTTTTCGGTAATAGCGGTGGAAAAAACGCCGGTCATTGAGAAATTCGCCCGGTTTAAACCGGGCGAAAACCAGATTATAAGCGTGATTTCGCCGGCGGTTATAGAAACCTGGCCGGGTACTTTTGATGCGGTGGTTTGCACCTTTGTTATGAACCTGCTGGATAATGCCACAAATTCACGGCTGGTATCAATTTTTCAGGATATACTTAAAAGGGACGGTTTAGTTTTTGTCGAGGTAAAGGAAATGCGTACCGCCCGCACTTCTAACGGTATGACTTTAACGGCATTAGACCGGTTATTTTTAAACAGGGGATTTTTCCGCCTGGCTGATTTCCGCGGCTGTTATTCGATAGGCGCTCTGTACAGGAGAATATAAATGTACGGACAGGGATAAATGATTCCTCCGCTCCGGTCAAAGTCTCTTACTGCATAACCGCTCCCGCTTACGCGGATTGCGGACTGATGGATGATCGATTAAGCCCGCTCAAGTTTTTGTGTTTTATGATATTTTGGTTCCGGTGTGTTATAAATTTTTTTTTGTTCAGAGGTAAGTTCTGTCGGTGCAAGATAATTATTTTGCGGTTTTGTATCAAATAAAGAGGGATGGCCGAGTTTGGCGGCAACCGTTGTTGTAACCAATCCGTATGCAGCATGGCTGACCATGTATGAAAGATTACTGGCTGCATCTTTCGGTCTTATTTGGTTTATGGGTAAAGTGCCCAAAACAAAAGTAATTAACGAGCCCATGGCTATACCTGAGGTAATTCCTTTGGTTATGATATGGTCCCGCCCGGTTTTGGACAGTAAAGATACTGAGGCAATACCACCCAACATACCCATGCCGAAATCAAGTAACCCTCCGAGGATTTGTCCTTTTATATTAAGGGCTTCCTTCCGGTTTGATACCCAGACACCGGCCGCAGTCTCGCGGAAGGAGCGCTGGGATATCTTTTTTTTGATGGAGATTTCATCAATGGCCATTTTTATAGTATTTCCAGCTAAACCGGCTACAACACCCAACAAGAATCTGTCTTTAATTTTGAACAACTTGACCACTCCTAACATGTGTCTTTTTTATTGTTTATATTGTTAGTTATTAATGCTTTTATTATTATTGGAGTGTATAGTAAAAATATGGAACGGCTGCCTCGTTTTCATGTATTATTTATGCCGCGCAGCATACAGCGGCGCTGCATTTCGGCGGTTAGGCCAAGTTGGGGTAAAAGAAAAACTCCCGTTATTGGGAGCGCGATTTTGATGGTTTACGCATTGATGTTTTGGCTAACCCCCTGTCAGACTGTATGAGCATTTATACAGCTTCAGCCATATCCCGGCCAATAACCTTTTCTAAATCAAGGATTATGACCAATCCCGATTCCATTTTGGCCACCCCGGTGATGTAATTTTCGTCTACGGTAGAAGTGAGAAGAGAGGATGGTTTTTCAATTACACTGCCGGAAATCATGACTACCTCGGAAACGCCGTCCACCACTATCCCCACGGTACTGTTGCCGGCTTCTACCACAATTATCCGCGTTTTTCCCATATCCCCGGCTTCCGGGAAATTGAATTTTTTCCGCAGGCTGAAGATGGGAATCACATGTCCTCTCAGGTTAATTATTCCCTCTATAAATTCTGAACTCCCTGGCATATGGGTAGGTTCCTGGTAAACTATAATCTCCTTGACCTTGTTGATGTCTATGCCGAAAACTTCGGAACCCAGCCGGAAAACGACATATTGCTTTTCTTCTTCTGAAATTTGGCTCAATTGCTCCACCCCCTAAACGCGAAATTTGGCAACTATAGCCTGTAAGTCCTGGGCCATTTTCGCCAATTGTTCCGATGAAGCAGAGATCTCTTCTATAGAGGCAGTGAGTTCTTCTGTGGATGCTGATACCTCTTCCGCTGCCGCGGCATTCTCTTCGGATATGGAAG
Organism: Thermincola sp. GK-1; assembly: GCF_059412445.1. Taxonomy (NCBI): domain Bacteria; kingdom Bacillati; phylum Bacillota; class Clostridia; order Eubacteriales; family Thermincolaceae; genus Thermincola; species Thermincola sp. GK-1. The sequence goes on along the minus strand of NZ_JBSQAT010000007.1, from coordinate 316 downwards.
CCACACTCTGCATGGAGGAATTGACCTGCTGGGCAGAAGCCGACATTTCCTCGGTAGCGGCCGTGTTTTCTTCCGTTATGGCGGCCACGTTGTTAACGGCCTTGGAAACTTCCTGGCTGCTCTGCAAAATATCATTGATCAGGCCCATAATTTTTTGCACATGCTCCCCGGCCACCTGCACACCGTTTACTATTTCCTCCAGGGAACGCCCGGCTTCCTGGGCCAGGGTCACACCTTCTTCCACTTCTCTGGTGCCCACCTGCATGGATTCTACGGCCACCTTGGTCCCTTTCTGAATATTGGTTATCAGGTCGGC
>NZ_JBSQAT010000006.1:0-185694 GCF_059412445.1 Thermincola sp. GK-1 | reverse complement strand
GTGAGCCTTTAGGCTCAGCCTGTAACATGCCCTTATAGGGCTAGAGCAAACCACCCGCTGAGCGGGTGGTCATGATTCGGCTATTCTTTTTTTTACACCTGTCTCGGTACTTTCAAAGGTCATTGTTACATTTTTGGGGGTCGCACCGTTTATTTCTACCTGAATAGCTTTAATTATGGCCATTGGAACAGGACAGTCCGTGTGTTTCAGCTTTTGGTGGGCTGTTTTATATATTATAGAATCGCAAAACCGGTTAAAAACCCCTTTGGTCCAATCTATTACGCCTAATTCTTCATTGAGTGACTGAAGCATACGGCAGGCGGTAATTATGTTTATATGCACTTTTTTTTTGTCAAGGGCCTGTACCTTTACGACGGTAGTATAGCCACAGGCGCCAGCGCTAATGCGCACTTTGGTCACGATTATGTTTCTCCTCCTTCAAACCTGAAATGGTAGTAAATTTAAGTTTTCTGTTTTCTCTGTTCATCGATTAATTTAGCTGTATTAAGCATCTGTTGAACCACTGACAGGGCCTTGTGGGCGTCGGGGGCGTATCCGTCAGCGCGCCATTTTATAGCATGCAGCTTTGTGACCGGTGAACCGCCAATCATGACTTTTAGATCAGGTTTCTTTTCTTTGAGCTTTTGAATCAGTCCTTTCATTTCGTACATTGTAGTAGACATCATAGAAGACATGCATACCAGGTCAAAATCGTTTTTCAGAGCTGTTTTCAGGAATACCTCTACCGGAACATCTCTGCCCAGGTCGGTCACTTCATAACCGGATATCTCGAACATCAGCTTGACTAGGTTTTTCCCAATATCATGGACATCTCCTTCAACTACCCCGATAAGTATTTTGCCGCACGCATTCTGTACACTTGAGGTCATGTGGGGCTGAAATATTTCCAGTCCTTTGTACAGGGTTTCGGCACACATTAGCATTTCCGGGATAAAGTAGACCTGTTCTTCGTATAATCGGCCAACTTCCAGCATGCCGGGGATAAGTCCTTCGAAAACAGCCTTGTTGGCATCCAGGCCAAGGTCCAGATACTCATGGCACAAGGCTTCTATGTTTTCCGTATCAAAATCAATTACTGCTTTTTTAAGTGCTTCCAGAAGAGGGCTTTCTTTTTCCTGTGCCATTTATCGGTTCCCCCCTAATTTTATATTTTGATGTTTTCGGCTAATAACTCAGGATAAAAATTTGCGGTTCATTTTAAAGAATTCCACAAAATACAGTAAGAACTTCAGTTCGCCAGGAGTAAGATCCCTGACTGCCAGAAGAATTGCCTCAACCTTGGGGTCGCCAAGAAGGGAAACAATTTCCGGGCTCAGGCTTGATAAAAACTGGGAAGTAGAGTTTGTATCGAGAAGAAAGTACGAGGTTTCCACATCCAGCACTTCAGCAATCCGTTCCAGCGTTTCCAGGGATGGCATGGTAATATTATTTTCAATCTGGCTGATTAAACTGGGTGAGAGGTCTGCGGAACCGGCCAGATCCGCCTGGGACATGGCGCGTTTTTCTCGGAGATCCCTGATTTTATCGCCCAGTTGTATTGAATAGGGGTTTCTCTCAACAAAGTAACGTAAAGTTACATTGAGGGCTGATGAGAGTTTTTCCAGTTGTTCCAGGGTAGGCCTGATCAGGTTTCTTTCTATGTTCTGAATATCCTCAACCGGTATCTGGCTCAGCTCCGCCAGGTCTTCAGTGCTTAAACCGCGGCTTTTCCGGATATTTTTGAGTTTTTCACCGGTGACTGTATTATTTTCCGAATTAGTCATCAGATAGGAGACAGAAATATTTAAAAGCGAACTGATTTTTTTTACCATTATAACCGACGGTTTTTTGATATCACGCTCGACTGCGCTCAGATAGGAAGGAGACACGCCCAGTTTTTCCGCCAACTGGGTAACGGTTAATCCCCTCTCTCTTCGGAATTCTCTGATTTTACTGCCTAAAGACATGACAAAACCCCTTAATCATGATTTTACCGATATGTTATTATTTACGAATTATATTTTTTAAAAAACATTTTAACACAAGATATAACTTTTGGAAAGAAATAAATAAAAGTTTACCGCAATTTTTTTCAGCATAGGCACAACTTTGATTAACCAAATAAACCATTTGCGGTTCGATTTCGACCGTTGGGGACAACTATAAAACCGTTGGGCGACACTGTCAGTATGTCCAAAAATATCTTTTCCCAATGTGATTTCGACAGGTTTGCAGGATCTGCAGAAGATATGCAGTCATGGAAGAAAGTCCCTAAAAACCATGAAAATAAAGGGTTTAGGGGCGTTTTTTACAGCCTGATTATGTAGTATAAGTAAAATTATAATGAACCAATAAAACCAGTAAGAGGCGGAAGAAAACCGTTTGGGTGCACAAAATGACTGTTCAAGGAAGTTTAATTAAAAAGGGGAGTTAAAAGAGGTATGATAAAAACAAAAAACCGGGCTAAAGGGTTTTTGTTATCCCCGTATTTAGCATCAGTGAAATATTTATGAACCAAATAATGCTAATTGTTAATTGCGGCCGCTATAAACAAATTGGCAGGTAAAAGGGAGGTGAAACGGTTTTCCGGGTCAGAGTAAGATTTCATATCATTTGGTAGGCAATTGTTTAGAATTCAAAATTCTTCGAAGGAGGTTTTCATTTATGGCAAGTGCAGAAAGAGAAAAAGAGTTGTTTGAAGCATTGAAGCAGGGAGTTATTGATTATGATGAAGATGCGGTAAGGGAGGCAGCCCAGGCTGTTGTTGGTGAGGGTATTGACGCTTACAGGGCTGTATTTGAGGGTCTTGTGGAAGGTATGAATGAGGTTGGCAGACTCTATGAAGAGCAGGAATATTTCGTACCTGAGATATTGATGTGTGCCGATGCTCTGTATGCCGGCCTTGAGATTCTCAAACCTCATATTCAGAAGAAGGATATGGGTGTAAAAGGAACAGTTGTTATGGGTGTTGTACAGGGTGATGTGCACGACATCGGTAAGAATATTGTGAAGATGATGTTTGACGTGGCTGGCTTTGAGGTGCATGACCTGGGGCGTGACGTTCCCCTGGAGAAATTCGTAGAAGAACAGTTAAAGACCGACTCGGATTTACTTTGCTTGTCGGCGATGATGACCACTACTATGGTTGGGATGCCGGAAATCATCAAAAAAGTAAAAGAGAAGAACCCCAAATGCAAGATTATGATCGGTGGAGCTCCGGTTTCTGAAGACCTGGCCGGTAAGTGGGGGGCCGACGGTTTTGCCAAGGATGCCAATAACGCCTTGAAAGAGGCGCTGAACATGGTTAAGGCCTTGAAAGATATGCAATAAAGAATATATCAACAGCCCTGGAGGAGGTATACCAAATGGAGTATAATGTGATATTTCAGCCCTCCGGCCGCCGGGGAAAGGTTGCGGAAGGGAAAACCCTTTTGACAGCATCCCATGAGCTGGGGGTTGATATCGAGGCACCTTGTGGAGCGCATAAGGTATGCGGCAAGTGTAAAGTAAAAATTGAAACCGGATTTTTTGAGAAATTCGGCATAGATTCACAGATGGATCATCTTTCGCCGTTAACCGAGGAAGAGAAGAAATTGCTCAAAGAAGACGAAATTGCCAACAATTATCGCCTGGCCTGTGCTGCTGAGATAAAGGGGGATGTGCTGGTATTTGTCCCGGAAGAAAGCCGCAAAGCAGACCAGGTTGTATTGGATACCGGCAAGGAAAGGACCTTTAAGCTCGATCCGGCAGTGAAAAGCTATTATGTCGAAATGCCGCCGGCCACTCTGGAAGACCACAGGGATGACCTGCGCCGGCTGCAGGACGCTTTGAAGGAACAGTTTGGCCTGGAAAATCTGAGCATAGATTACTTTGTGCTGAGGGAACTGCCCAACATCCTCAGAGACGGCGACTGGAAGGTAACGGCAAGTGTTTTGTATGACCGGGAAATAATTGACGTTAGGCCTGGATTTGTACAAAAATGGTACGGTATTGGCATAGACGTCGGAACAACCACTGTGGCAGCCTACTTGTGCGATCTGAGCACGGGCGAAATGCTTGTCAAGGATGGGATGATGAACCCGCAGGTTCGTTACGGTGAGGATGTACTGTCCCGGATTACGTACGCCATGATGCACGAAGACGGTCGTGAGAAGCTACATCAGGCCATAATTGAAGGGATAAACACCCTGGCTCAGCGGATGACCGAAAAGGTCGGCCTGACGCCCAATGATGTGCTGGAAATTACCTTGGTGTTCAACACGGCGATGCACCACTGCCTGCTGAACCTGGAACCCAAATATATGGGTAGGGCCCCGTTTGCGCCGGCCATCAGCGCTCCATACGATGTTAAAGCCCGCGACCTGGGAATCAAGATCAACAAAGCTGCCAACATTCATGTCTTACCGGTGGAAGCAGGTTTCGTGGGACCTGACAACGTAGCGGTACTGATAGCTGAAGAACCATATAAGCAGGATGATGAAATACGCCTGATTATCGATATCGGTACCAATGGCGAAATTGACCTTGGTAACAGAAAGAAACTGCTGTCAACTTCCTGTGCTACCGGCCCGGCATTGGAGGGTGCGCAGATCAAGTTCGGTATGCGTGCCGCTCCCGGAGCAATTGAAAAAATCAAGATTGATCCGGAAACCTTGGAGTGTACATACAAGGTAATCGGTGACGACAAGTGGCATGGCCGCGGCAGTAAGGGTAATGCCAAGGGTATCTGCGGGTCCGGTATCATCGACATGGTGGCAGAAGTCTTCAAGGCAGGAATCATTAACAAGACCGGCCGTTTTAACACCAAGCTCAAGACAGACCGTATTCGCAAGGATGAAAACGGCAAGCCGGAATATGTCCTGGTATTTGCAGAGGACAGCAGTATTGGCAAAGATATCACGGTGACCCAGGGTGATATCAGGGCTGTACAATTGGCTAAAGCTGCTCTGTATGTTGGAGCAAAGATGCTGATGCGCCACTTGGGTGTTGAGAAGGTGGATCGGGTAACTCTGGCCGGCGCCTTTGGAAGTTTTATCGATAAAGAATCTTCCATGGTTATTGGCATGTTCCCTGACTGTGATCTGGAAAAGGTTCATGCAGTTGGTAATGCCGCCGGTGACGGCGCTCAGGCAGCGCTGCTTGACAAAAACAAGCGGATTGAGGCCCGGGATGTGGCGGCCAGTGTCCAGTTTGTAGAGACAGCGGTCGAACCTGACTTCCAGGAGCGTTTTGCCGAAGCAATGGCTTTTCCACATGCTGTTGATCCATTCCCCAGTATCCAGCATATTCTTGACAGGATTCCCGGATATAAGTAAACAGGTTGTGAAGGGCCTCATTTTAAATGGAGGTGCGAAAATGAAACCTAAAGAGTGTGTACTGACAGCCTTTGAAAACAAGAAACCGGAGAGGGTGCCCGCCATCATTTACGGTGGTGGCGTGTGGACCATGAAGCATACCGGTAACACGTTTGACGGCTTGATTGGGAAGCCCAGAGAGATGGCGGATATGATTATCAGGGTCAATGAGGAAATCCAGTCTGACATGGTGTATGTGGGTTCGGGTTATAACAACGTGCATTTACAGCCTTTTGGCGGGAGGATAAAATACCGTCCTGTCGGCGCTCCTGACCTGGAAGAACCGCTGATCAACAATGATGAAGACCTGGACAGGCTGATTGAAAAATATCCTGATGTCCGCGCCACTCTGGCCAGTGATCCGGTAGTCAATACCATCTGGGAAGCTGCCCGGTACGTACATGAGGCTATTGGCGATGAGTACCTGGTATCGGCTACGGCCTGGGGCCCCTTTTCCCTGGCTGCCCAGATGTACGGCGTGGAAAGAATGATGAAGGATATGTTCAAAAAAGGCGATATAGTTGCCCGGACTATCGATTTTGCCACTGAAATTGTCTACTATTTCTATGAGCCTATGATTAAAGAAGGGGCTATAGAGGCAACCGCTGTTGCTGATGCAACAGCGTCCGGTGACCTTGTATCTGCAAGGATGTTCAAGAAATTTGCCCTTCCTGGGCTGCAGAAGTTCCATGGCAAAGTACAAAAATTGGGATGCGCCCGGTTCCTGCACATCTGTGGGGACACGACCAAGAGCCTGGAACTGTTCCCGGAGACGGGAGCTCAGTGTATTGCCATTGACATGAAGGTAGACTTAGCTGTGGCACACGCCAAAATTGGCGACAAGATGTGCATCGGGGGCAACTCTCATCCCGTGTTTGTGTTAAATAACGGCACCAAGGAAGAAATTATTGCATCAGCCAAAGAATGTATCCAGAAGGCAGGCCTTGACGGAGGTTATGTTCTTTTACCCGGATGTGATATTCCGCCCGGAACGCCGGTTGAAAACATTCATGCATATCTGCAAACAGGAAGAGAGTGGAAATACTAACGGTTTATTTTACATAAAAGGGGAATTGCAGGTCCTCTTCAATTCCCCTTTTATATACTGAAATATTTATAGATGACAACAATTCTGATAAATGGGGTGAAAAAATGTTTAAATTAGAGAAACCACAGAAGGTTTGCCAGATCGGCCATTTTAAAGTTGGCGGACAGTATGGTGAAAATCCCCCACTTCTGATTTCTTCTATGTTCCATAACGGGGACAAAATACTGGAAAGCAGGAAAGAAGGAAAGTGGGACAGAGCCAAAGCAGAGGAATATATAAAAAGGCAGGAAGAACTGGAAGACAAGACAGGTATTCCGGCAATTACAGCTATGGTGGCCAATTCGGCGGAAGAAATGGCCAGGTATGTGGACTGGTTTATCAGTATCAGTGACCGGGCATTTGCAATTGACATGTGGATGGAAAAACCCAGGCTGGAAGCAGCAGAATACATTGCCAAGAAGGGTTTGCAGGATCGTTTGGTTTACAACAGTATTACCCCCTGGGATAAGGACATTCCCGGACAGGTCAAGGCATTGAAGGAAATGGGCATAAAGCATGTGATTGTTCAGGCTTATGATGTTACCGATCCTTCTCCGAACGGCCGATTAACAAGTTTTAATAAAATGATGGAGATGATTGGGGAAGGGACTTTTGAATCCATCCTCATAGACACCTCGGTCATGAATCTGCCGGCCATAGCCTTTTCCGGAGTAGCCAACCGGATTGTTAAAGAAGCTACCGGGTGGCCTTGCGGTGTAGCCAGTTCAAATGGTACGTACATGTGGAAACAGGCCCGTGAACTGTTTGGAACAGACGGTTTTGCGGCTATGAATGCTTCGGGGCAGGGCTGCTCGGCGCTGTTATGGTCCGACTTTATTTTCTACGGCCCCATCGTCGCAGCCCCCAAGATGTTCCCGGCAGTAGTTTCCGGTGCGGTAATGGCAGCCACTATGGGATTCTATGAAACAGGGAAATTACCGTCAAATGAGAATCACCCGCTGTATAAGTTTTTCGGAGACTTTGTTGAGAAGCTGAAGTCGGGAGACCAGCAGGCCCTCCCGGTACATGACTAATATTGGGGGGAAAACGATGAATTCTAAAGAGAGAGTTTTAAAAATTTTAAAGGGCGAAGAAGCTGACAGGCCGGCTTGCTTCAGCGGCATGGGCAATGTTACTACTGCGGGACTTGACCAACTGGGGTACAAATTTGCCACTGTTCATGGTGACGCCAAAAAGCTGGCTGAAACAGCCGCTACTTCCTACCGGCTTTTTGGCTACGAGTGTGCTGTAGTTCCTTATGACCTCTGCGTGGAGGCTGAGGCTATCGGCTGTGTGATGAATCCATATGAGGATGTTTCCAATCTTCTTTATCCGACTATCAAAGAGAAGGTTTGCCATTCGCAAGATGAAATGACAACCTTCCCCATCCCTGACAATATTTCTTCCCGTGGCCGGGTACCGGTAGTATGTGAGGCGATTAAACTGCTCCAGGCAGATATAGGAAACGAAGTGGCTGTAGGCACTTATGTGCTCGGGCCTTTTACCCTGGCAGGGCAACTGATGGACCTTAACGACCTGTTGAAGCTGTCTTTTAAAAAGCCTGACCTGGTTAATGCCACTTTGGACCGGTTGGCTACTGTAATCATTGAAATAGCTAAAGCGTACCATGCGGCTGGAGCGGATTATATTACCGTCAGGGAAATGGGCGCTCCGACTGATGTGCTGAGTCCAAAAGTATTTAAAAATGTAATCGCTCCTCACCTGAAGAGAGTCTTTGAAGCGCTGGCCGAAATTAAGTGCCCGGCTGTGCTGCATATGTGCGGTAAGACGAACCCGATTATGTCCATCATGAAGGGGACAGGTGCTCCGGCTATTTCTGTCGAGCAGAGCAACGATCTGTTAATGAGCCGGGATGATATTGGCTGGGACACCCTCCTATTCGGCAATGTGGACGCTTATAATGTTCTTGTTACTGGCAGCCCGGCAGATGTGGAAGCAGCAGTTATCAAGGCTCTCGAAGGCAGTGCTGATGCTATCTGGCCCAGTTGCGATATCTGGCCCACAGCTCCCATGGAAAATATGAAGGCAATGGTGGAAACTACCAAAAAATACGGCGCTGAAAAGTGGGCCCGCAAAAAGAGATAAACAATCTTGGCGTTAACATAAAGTGGAAAAGGGCCGGTCCGGTGACGGGTCGGACCGGTCCCGATTCCACCACCAAATAATAACACAGGTGGGAGGTAGTGCCATAATGAAAGTAAGGGTTTTTTCTGTAATTGCGTTTTTGCTTGTTATTATGCTTCTGAGTGGGTGTTCAGGTCCGAAAAAGAAAGATAACGGTTCTCAGCAGGCTGCTGACAAAAAGGACAATGTTGTATATCTGGTGCAGACAGCTCCCACTAACATGTTGGAACAGCTAAAAGCGGGGGAGATTGACGGCTTTGTGGCCTGGGAACCGTTTTGTACGGTGGCCGCTAAAGCCGGTCAGGGCAAATACTTATTTAAGTCACCGGATGTCTGGCAAAATCATCCGTGTTGTGTGGTTGCTGTAAGTGGTAATTTTCAGGATAAGCAAGCGGTCGAAGCCTTTGTTTGGGCACATATAAAAGCTACCAGGTTTATTAATGATCCCGCTAACAGGGATAAGGTTATTAAATATGCCAGTGAATTCACCGGGAAGAGTCCCGATGTGGCAGAAAAGGCGCTGACAAATATTACTTATGTTGAATATCCCGCCAAGGAAGAATTTCAGGACTATTATAACAGTTTGGAACAGGGCGGCCTTATCAAAAGGTCGGTGAGTGACCTTGGGTATCAGGACAGAGACAGTTTTTTTGCCGCGTTTTTGCAGGAATCCGTTTATAAGGATGTGGCTGACAGACTGGACAGGAATTCTGATTGGGTACCGGAGCCGGTTGCGGACAATACCAGGCTGAGGGTCGGTTATTTGAATTATGACCTGCATCAGTTAGCCATGTATGTTGCCGAAAAAGAGGGTTACTATGCCAAAGTCGGTCTGCTGCCGGGACGAAACCTGGAAACCAGGGTTTTTCCTAACGGTGTCGCTGTTATGGAAGCTTTTAAGGCAAAAGACATAGATATGGCATACCTGGGGGGAGCTCCGGCCACGCTGAAAAGGATCAATGACAATATTCCCGTCGAGGTGGTTGCCGGGGCTAATAATGAAGGGTCCGGCCTGATTGTCAGAAACGATACGGCCATCAATTCGGTGGCGGACCTGAAGGGCAAAACCATTGCTGTTCCCGGATTGGGCACCGTGCAATTTACTTTATTGGACAAAGCGCTGAAGAATAATGGATTGCGGCCAATAATCAAATAAAAGGATGATATTTCATGGACTGGTTTATTTGCCCGCCGGCAGAAACTGCAAATGTTCAACTGAAAGGTATCTGTTTCCGTAAAAAGATTAATTGGGTTTTCCTAAGAGTCCTGTCAATTATTACTGTGCTGGGACTCTGGCAAGTACTGGTCAGTCTTCGGTTGCTGGAACTGCCGTCGCCATGGGAAACAATAAAGACATTTATATATTTACTTGTATATGGAGACCCGCTTTTTAACAAGACACTGGTGGAGATAGTCTGGTCAAGTTTGCAGATAGTTATCAAGGCGTGTCTGTTAAGTTTCGCGGTAGCGATTCCCCTGGGTATTTTAATGGGAACGGTAACCTGGGTCAGGCAATATGTTGACTCGGTTTTGGAAATGTTAAGGCCTATTCCGCCGCTGGCCTGGATACCGCTGGCATATGTTATTTTTGCCAGAGCAGGCAGTCCTACTGAGTGCGTGCAGGTTTTTGTGGTTTTTATCGGCGCTTTTTTCCCTGTTTTGCTTGATACAATTCACGGGATTAATATGGTCAGCGGTATCTACGTGGAAGCGGCCATGACAATGGGAGCATCCCGGTGGCAGATCCTGACAAGGATAATGTTACCCGGGGCTTTGCCGTCGATATTTAACGGGATCCGTGTCGGCTTTGGTGTTGGCTGGATGTGCATTGTAGCAGCAGAATTTGTTGGGGGTAAACTGGGTATCGGATATTATATCTGGTCTTCATATTCCATCGGGGGCCGGGAAGCTGAAATTATCAGCGGCATAATAGCTATCGGGCTGGTGGGTACGGCTATAAACAGAATGGTTCTCTTCCTGGAAGAGAGGTTGATACAATGGCGTTAGTTTTAAGCGGTGTTACCCACCGGTTTAAAGAAATAAAGGTCTTTGAAAAGCTGGATTTGGAAGTGGAGGAGGGTTGTTTTTGTTGCATAGTCGGGCCCAGCGGATGTGGAAAGAGCACACTGCTGAGAATTATTTCCGGGCTATATAAGCCTGTAGAGGGTAGGGTTTTACTGGACAAAGCGCCTCCGTCACTGGAAAAAGGTGAGATTGGATTTGTTTTTCAGGAAGATACCCTTTTTCCGTGGTATACGGTGGAACAAAATATTAAATTTGCCCTCAGGGCCAGGAATATTGACAAAAACCTGTGGGACCGGACCGTTAATTATACTTTGCAGAAAGTCGGTCTTGCTGAATACAGGCATTATTACCCGAAACAACTATCCGGCGGGATGAAGCAACGGGTAGCCATTGCCCGGGTGTTGGCTTATAATCCCAGACTGCTCCTGATGGATGAGCCCTTTGCCTCCCTTGACGCTTTAAACCGCAACAGGCTCCAGGCTGATCTGGTTGATTTATGGCACAGAGAGAAAAAAACAGTTATATTTGTCACCCATAACATAGATGAAGCGGTATTCCTGGCTGAACGGATAGTCGTTATGGGCTCCAAACCGGGGAGGATAAAACAAATCCTTGAACTTGACCTGCCCCGGCCGCGGGACCGAACAGGTGCTGAGTTCTGCCGTCTCAGACGAAGGATCCTGGCCATGATTGAAGGAGCAATGTCTGAAGGCCTTTCTGAATGAGGCGGAGGCTCAATAGAAGGAGGAGGTGAAGTGGAATTACCAAGGACGGCGTCGAGTGGTGGATTAAAAAACTAAAAAATCTAATTTTTGAAAGGAGCGAATTTAAAATTATGAGTGAAGAAAAGAAATTGACTCCGGAAGAAGCTAACAAATACATGGAAGAACAAATGCTTTTTGTACCCAGGATGTTTAAGGTGGCAAATCAAATTAATCCTGAAGCAGGCAAGACTTTTGCTGATTTTTACAACAGTTTGTGGAAAGACGGAGCGCTCAGCCGCAAGGTAAAAGAATTGATTTTCATGGCATGTGCTGTAGCTTATTGTTCCCCCAGGTGTATTGTTCATGCATATCCGGCAGCTAAGGCCGGCGCTACTGTTGAGGAAACTTTTGAGGCAGCGGCTATCGGCATGATTGCAGCCGGTTTTGTTCCCGGTGGACCTGGAATACCCTATGCATTTGAGTATGCGGCAAAATGTGTTGAGATAGTTGAAAAGACTCATAAAGGCGAGCCCTGGGAATACCTGCCGAAGCCGAAATGGGACCACGGTGTTTATTAAAATTTTCCAGTCGGGGTCCGGGAGGGGCGTATGCCCCTCCTTACCCGATATACCGTAGTTTTTGACGGAGAATATTCAAAAATTTTGGAAAGAGGGTGCCGGACTATGCTTAATTTTCCGCTGCAACGAAGGGAGCGACATATGAGAACCATAGATTCAGAAAAATTAAAAAGAAAAATTCTTGAGTGGGGAGCGTCTCTTGTTGGGTTCGGGGATGTGAGTATTGGGTTGGCATCCGAATTTCAACATATGCCCAATGCTATTTCTCTGGCAGTAAAACATCCTGTCGGGCGTGGAATATACAGATGCGGGTCAATGACCGCCTATTCTAATCAATATGAGGAAGTTGACAGAACATTGGAATCGGTCCAGAAAAATATTACGGCCCTGCTCAAATCGCAGGGATGGCGGACCTTGGCCATACCTCCCGATTCGGCCAAAATCGACGGGACATTCGTATCCAGGCTTTATCCTCTGTTTCCCCATAAAACTGCTGCCACATGTGCCGGTCTGGGTTGGATTGGCAAGAGCGGGTTGCTGGTTAATCCGATGTTCGGGGCGCGGTTGAGTTGGGCTACTGTGTTAACGGATGCGCCCCTGCAAGTCTGCCGGTCGCCCTATGTGGAAAGTAAGTGCGGAAACTGTTCCCGGTGTGTGAATGCCTGTCCGGCATCTGCTATAAGAAATGCCATCTGGAAACGGGGAGAAAAAGCGGAAGTATTTATTGACGTGAAGGCCTGTTCGGAATATCTGAGTTATACGGCCAGGGTTTTTCAGAAATATATTTGCGGGCTTTGTGTGCTTGCCTGCCCTTTGGGAGGTGGGAAGGGTGAAAGCCGTCAAAACAGTGGTAGAAGCGGGAGCATGCGGTTTTAAAGTACTTATAATGGCAGAGCTTGATGAGCAAAAACTGCTCAACCTGAAATTTCACAGCGCATGTAAACCTGTCATGGAATTAAACGGCAAATTTGAGAGTCTGAACTGGAAAAAAGCGTCTTTGGCAAAATGCTTGATTCATACATATATAAGGTATGTTCTGAACACCTGAAGCATGTGGATTGTCCTGTGCCCAGCGCAATTTTAAAATCTGTCCAGGTATTGGTCGGTGCGGCCGTGGAACAGGAAGTACACATGAAAATCAGGTTTTTTAATCAGGAGTGTGCGGATTCTGAGTAATGTAGAAAGTGCAGGTGGGCAGATGAAAATACAACTGATATGCGGATTCTTGGGAGCAGGGAAAACTACTTTCCTGAAAAAAATGCTCCGGCAGCAGGCCTTTGATACGGTTGTCCTGGTAAACGAATTGGGGGAACTCGGTATCGATGGAGATGTTATTTCTGAAGGAGGCAACTTCAGTGTGGTGGAACTGCCAAGTGGCTGTATCTGTTGTACCCTCAGAAAAAGCATGGTGGATGCGGTTAGAGAGATAATGGAAAAATATGCTCCCGGGCAACTGCTCATTGAGCCCTCGGGAATAGCTTCTCCCTCTTCTGTTATTCTGGCCCTAAAGAATGCTGATTTCCGGGCTGAAATTGAACTGGCGCCGGTAGTGGGGATCATTGATTCTGTGTTCTTCGTTGATGTAGTACTTCCTGGTGATATGGACGATATAGGAGAATTTTTTAAGGATCAGATTTTGAATTCGGATATTATCCTGCTTAACAAGGCAGACCTGGTGGATAAAGAGGATATAAACCGCTGCAAGGAAATGATTTTGTCTGTCAATCCGGCAGCGCTGATTATCCCGACAGTTTACTGCCAGACGGAGCTTCCCGGCATTACAGCAAAAGGTGAAGTTACGCATATACACTTTTCGCCGGATTTTCAGGCGGAGTCTTTTATCTTTCCGGGTGCCATGCATCGTTCCGGGCTGGCATTTCTGTTGGCTGGTCTGGACAGCAAAGAATATGGGGAAATATTCAGGGCCAAAGGAATTGTGAGAACCGAAAAAGGTCTACAGGTATTTGACTGGGTGCATGGGCTGACCAATTTCCGGGAAATAGACAGCATGGGAGAAAACAGGGAAAACAGGCTGGTGTTTATTGGGCGTGAAATTGACCGTGCTAGACTGGAAAAAACCATCAGGGGAAGGTTGGTGCATGGAGATGAATGAACTTTACTATAAACCCTGGATATATTTTTGGATCGTACAGTCTCTGGGCCTGCTGCTGTTTGCATCAGGAATGGCGTATAAAATATCTTTTTACTTTAAAGCCCAAAGAAAATCACTGTATAAAAAGCCTGATTATCTGATCATGTTGAGGGCATTCTTGCGGGAAGTCCTTTTTCAGAAACAGTTGGCGGAAAACAGTTTTAGCCGCTGGTTTGCCCATATGGCAATCTTTTACGGATTTATGGGTTTGCTGTTGTTATCAGCAATTGCAGTTGCTCTGGAAACGGTAATTCCCCGGGGTTCCGGTTTAAGTCTTTACATGCTTTACAGGCAGGGGCATAATTATTATAAAGCAGCAGGGGATTTATTCGGCCTGTTCATCTTAACAGGTCTGGGTGTGGCTTTTTTTAGGCGGTATATACTCAGGGACAGCCAGTTGGATACAGACCTGTATGACTCAGTAACACTGGTAATCCTATTTGTACTGGTCCTTACAGGATTTCTGCTGGAGGCGGCCAGAATTGCCCTGACGGTCCCAACGCCTGCACTGCAGTATTCTTTTTTCGGGTATCAGTTGGCCGGATTGTTGCGCGGGATGCCGGGCATTAAGGCTGTGGCAACGGGCTTGTGGGTCTGTCATTCAACGCTGAATGCTCTGTTGTTTGCTTACCTTCCGCACAGCAAACTGCTTCATATAATAAGCAGCCCGCTGGAAATTGTTTTAAATGCTTCCGAGGAAAGAATGAGGAGTGATTTATACTATGGTGACAGTGCAAATACCAAAGCTGCCTCTTGACCAACTGAGCCCAAGACAGTTGATGAGTCTGGATGCCTGCACAAGATGCGGGGAATGTCAGAAATGGTGTCCGGTGTATACTCTGGAGAATAAGGAAGATGTTACCCCAAGGGCCAAAATAAAATATCTGAAGGATATTTTGCGGAGTCAGTATTCCGGCTTCTTGGGACTGAAATTATTTAAGCCGGAAATAAATCCTGATATTTTTGATAATTTCAGCAGGCGTTTGTATGACTGTTCCTGTTGCAACCAGTGTCACTTTGTCTGCCCGGTAAGGATTGATACCGTTGAGTTATGGGAAAACATCCGGGAAGCAATGTTTGTGTCACGGTTAGGTCCCGCACCGGATTCCAGAACATATTGTGAGACCTTAAAACAGTATGGCAATCCATATAAGAAGGAACAATCGGCCAGGACTGACTGGATTGAGAAAGGACTGGCGAAAGGAACTCTGCTGGCAAGACCTGAGTTTATCCAGGATAACCTGGCGCCGGTCTTACTGTTCCTGGGCTGCACAGCCAGTTTTGATGAGAAAATCAACCTGGTTTCCCAGCATGCAGCCAATATCCTCAGTTATGCGGGGATTCCGTTCGGTATTCTGGGGCCCGATGAATTCTGCTGCTATGGAAAACTGAGGAGGATCGGGGATCCCGAGTTTCAAAGTCTGGCCCGGGCCAATCTCGAAAAACTCAACACTCTTGGCATAGATACACTGGTGACGGCCTGTGCCGGTTGTTACAAAACTATAAAACAGGACTACAGCAAAATCGGCAGGCAGAATTTTAAGGTCTACCATCTGGCCGAATATATAGATATTTTGCTTGCTGAAGGGAAAATCAGCCTTAATGTCCCCATACCCGGCAAGATAACATATCACGACCCGTGTTTGCTGGGCAGACATAACGGAATATACGAAGCGCCCCGCAGAGTACTGCGGGCCATCCCGCAACTGGAGCTGGTCGAAATGGAGAGGAACCGGCAATATTCCAGATGCTGTGGGGTTGGTGGCGGACTTAAAATGGCTAACCATGACCTTCAGGAAGCAGCTTCCGTTTACCGGATCAGGGAAGCGGAGGCAACGGGAGCAGGTTATCTGACAACTCCGTGCCCGACCTGTTATTCCGGTCTGGCAGGAGGAGCGGAGAAAAATGGTTCGCCGATAAAGCTCTATCATTTTGCCGAGCTTGTTTCCAAAGCCATGGGAATAAAATCTGACTTATAGTGAGGAAATTTCTTAAAAACAAACGGCTGCCGGTATGGGAAGAGTGGCTGATTTATGCCGGGGCTGACGGGGGTTATAGCATTGTTCTTAAACAAACAGAGGTTAACACGAGAGGAACTTCGGATGCTCAGTTTTCTCACCGCGGAAGAAAAAGAACGTTTGAACCAATTGGTAAATGAAATAAACAGGCTTGAAAATTTGGCTGTGGAACGATTCCGCAAACACCTTGAGCAAAACTTCGACCGGGAGTTGATGAATCTGGCCGGCGGGCTTCCTGCAACTAAAGAAAAATTCTGCCGGGCTTTGCGGGACAAACTGGAGGCGCTGCTCAGGCCTTACGGTAAGTTTGCTTTTGCCGTATGGGATTGGGAGTGGAATGAAGCAAAATATGCAGACTTAGTATCCGGATGGGAAAATGTTTATCAGTTTGAAGTAGAAACCGACAGCGATTTTCACTGTACCGTTTTTGCGAATGCGCCAAGGACTGAAGAATGGGCCCAGGAAGTGTTTGACCGATTTTTTTCAATAAAAAGTATCAAACAAAACATTGGCCTTGGTTTGGAAAATGAAATGGCAGAGAAGCTTATTTATATTATTGCCAGGGAATTAATCCCGGTACGGTATGAGACATAAATTATCCGTTCTGCAGGACAGATGGACAGAATTATTAGTGTTGCCGGCCGGAAAAGGGGATAGTTTGCATGCTGGTTAAGAGATTTTCAGTGGGGCCGTTGGGTGCAAACTGTTATGTTGTAATCTGTGAAGAGACCGGAAAGGCATTGGTAATAGATCCCGGAGGTGACGCGGGGAAAATACTGGCTTATCTGGACGAACAGAGGCTGCAGGCAAAATATATCATCAATACCCACGGGCATATAGACCATATCGGAGCCAGCCAGGAGCTGCAGGAAAGAACGGGCGCCAGGCGGCTTATTCATTCACAGGATGCGGTCATGCTGGAAGACCCGGACCTAAATCTTTCTACATATATAAGCGCCCCTGTCAGACAGCGACCGGCAGATTGTCTGATAAATGAAGGCGATGAAATAGAAACAGCAGCCTGAAATTGAAGGTTATTGGTATATCCCGGGCATGCAGGGGTAACCACTGTCGGGAGAGAGAAAAAGTTTAATCTGTTTTTATAAAGAGGTGTTGATATGAAAGTTGGCTTGATCAGATGCAGGCAAACTGAGGACATGTGTCCGGCTACCACAGATTTTCTGGTGATGAAAGATAAAAAATGTGCTTTTGAAAATGTGCAGGAAAATATTGAATTGATCGGAGTCAATACCTGTGGCGGATGTCCGGGTAAAAAAGCTGTGACGAGGGCCGTTGAAATGGTTAAACGCGGAGCAGATACCGTTGTTCTGGCATCATGCATTACCCGGGGCAACCCGATTGGGTTTGCCTGTCCACATGCTAAAACAATAAAAGAAGCGATTGCGAAGAAACTGGGTGATCGGATTAAAATTATTGACTACACCCATTAACCTGATTTTGCATGCGTTCCGCTCAACCCATAATGCCATTGCAGAACAGACCGGTCCATGTGGCTGTAAAAATGATTGTGAACAGCCCTTCCTGAAATAAACCCCTTGACAATAATACCCCGTACCGGTATAATGTATATAACAATATATACCAAATTGAAAAGGAGGGGGTAATATGAGTCAAAATCAGAGTCATCGTGAATGGCACTGGGTTGTAGCCGGAATCGCCCTGGGATTGGTTATTACTTTTGCTTTTGCCACAGGCCACCCGGTTGGAACGGCTACGACTTATGAACGTGTAGCCGGTCATATCCTGGAGTTCATTTCCCCGGAATATGTTGCGAATACTGTTCATTACTATAGGGAAGCAGCTCCGGTCGCAGAGTGGCAGACTTTCTTTGTCTTGGGATTAATAGTTGCCGGTCTCATCGCACGTTTCTTCGTTGTAGGCAAGAAAGCAGAGGATGTTCCCGAAATGTTTGCGCAACATATCAGCCGTAGCCCCGGGAGAAGATACTGGCATGCATTTCTTGGCGGTGTATTTTTATTGTTTGGTTCCCGGCTGGCAGGCGGCTGCACCAGCGGGCTCTTTATGAGCGGTGGCAGCCAGTTAGCCCTGGCTTCTCTGGTTTTTGCTGCCGGAATGTTTGTTTCAGGTGTAATTACAGCCAAGCTTCTCTATAGAGGGAGGGATGTATAATGACGGAATTTGTGAGAACCGGCACACCCTTCAGTGTTTTGTTACTAGGACTTATTACAGGTATAGGTTTTGGATTTGTTATCTTTAAAGTAGGTGCGTCACGCTATGATAAAATTCTTAAAATGCTTCTGCTGAAAGATTTCGGCGTACTGAAATTTATGATGGTGGCAGTTGCTGTCGGTTCTATCGGTGTTTTCCTGACCGACAGTGTAATATATATAGCGCCGATGCAGTGGATGAGACTGATTGTCGGCAGCCTGATATTTGGCGTGGGCTTTGCTTTGCTGGGCGGCTGCCCCGGTACAGTAATGGTTTCCCTTGGGGAAGGGAAAAAAGATGCCCTCTATGGAATATTGGGAGGTTTACTGGGCGCCGCGCTGTATGCCCATGTCTACCCTGTAATGGATAAGCTCTTTATTGCTCCGTATAACCTTGGTAAGATGACCTTACACAGCGCCCTGGGAGTTAGCTACGGAGTCGGGTTGATAATCTGGGTGGCAGTATTTGCAGGAGGCGCGTTCCTTATCCACAAGTTATTTGTGCCCGGCGGTAAAAAAGAATCGGCCGGAGTTAATACACGACCTGCCAAAGACGTATAACCAAGAAAGGAGGCTCTTCACCGGGGCGCCTCCTTTCCTGGTTTTAGGGACTTTTGAAATAAGGGGATGATTGGGTAGCTTTGTTGTTAAATGCCGTGGAACTTATTTTGCCGGTTTCTTTTCATGTGGTTCGTGGCATTGGACACAATCCATCTTGCCGCGGGAGTCTTCGATCAAGCCGCCTTTGCCGTGGCAGGCGCCGCATTCCTGGATGGAAGCGGGATCTGCATAAACGGGTGTGATTTCCCCTTTTTCGAGGAATTGGTTTAATATTTCCACGGCCTTGGCAGCGGTATCACCACTAAGCCGCGCACACCGCTCGGCCCGTTCGGGGCTGAATGATTTCATACCGGAAGCATTGCACCACATAGATACTGAAACATGACATAATGGCGAGGTGCCGATACTTTGGGGCAGAGGCCCTTTAACTTTCGGTCCGTCAAATTTATTGCTTTGATCGGAGGGAAACTTTGCTTTGGTATACCAGCCCATCAATTCATTGACGGCTTTTTCCAGGGCATCGCCTTTTTTGCCGAGTACCAGGTTCATGGCCATGCATGAGCCGTTTAAGGCTCCACACAAAGTAGACCAGTTCATTACGCCGCCTGCCCCGTAATGAGCCATCTCGACCGGGATAACAGTGTAAGGAAACCCGACTTCTTTGGCCAATTCTTCCACAATAGTACTGAAGGTTGTTTCCATGCAGTGAGCATCATCACGGTAGTAATTGTCGTGGGCTTTCTTTCTGACCACTTCAGGATCAAGTTTTTTATACGGCCAGGGCAGCTTGGGAATTTTTACGTCTGGACCGTTTTGAGACGCCTGTTCGGATGCGGACTCTTTCGGAGAAGCCGCGCAGCCGGCCAGACTCAGGCCGCTGAAGCCCACCATTGCGCCGGCAGCAAATTTCCCGGCGTTGACGAGGAAACTTCTTCGGGATAGGTTTTCCAGAAACTTGTTTTTGTCAGACATACGACCACCTCCAGTTTTTTTTAACAAGTTACTCTCGTTCCAGCCATGCGCATTGGCTTGTTATATTTTTCACTTTTATTTTAACATATGGAAAAGCTGTTTTTTTTTACTGAAAGAAACTTTGATAAGGATATAAATTACGCTTATGACTGCCTGGCAGAGAAATATGTACGGAAGCCAAAGTTTCGGAACAATGGTATCACCATTACAGGGACCGACAATGACTTTCAAAATGCAAAAGTTAAGCTTATAATTAATAGAAGGGGCTGCCGGTAATGCAGGGGACAAGGATTTGCCGGGATTGAATGTGCATTCGTGAACAAAACCAAGACGAATTTAATTATACGAGGTGATCAGGTGAAAGGGATTATTTTGGCGGGTGGCAATGGTACTCGCTTGTATCCATTGACCCGTTATATGTCCAAACAACTGCTGCCGGTTTATGATAAGCCGATGATTTATTACCCTTTATCTGTCCTTATGCTGGCCGGAATCAGAGATATTTTGATTATTTCCACGCCGGAAGATACTCCCAGGTTTCAGCAGTTACTGGGGAATGGGCAGGAACTTGGACTGTCTTTGAGTTACAAAGTGCAGCCGTCTCCCGATGGAATAGTGCAGGCTTTTATTCTGGGGGAAGAATTTATCGGCGGGGAAAGGGTGGCCTTAGTGTTGGGCGACAACATTTTTTACGGCCAGGGATTTACTTCCATATTAAAGAAGGTAGCCAGTATTGATAAGGGGGCTGTCATTTTCGGTTACCCTGTCAAGGACCCCAGACGCTTTGGGGTGGTTGAGTTTGACGAAAAGGGAAAGGTCATTACTTTGGAGGAAAAACCGGGGGCGCCCAAATCAAACTATGCGGTAATAGGTTTATATTTTTATGACAATAAAGTGGTGGAATTAGCCAAAACCGTTAAGCCTTCACCACGGGGCGAGCTGGAGATTACCGACCTCAACCGCTTATACCTGGAAAGAAATGAGTTATATGTGGAAGTTTTGGGCCGTGGCTTTGCCTGGTTTGAAACAGGCACCCAAAAATCTCTTTTTGAAGCTGCCCAGTTTATCGAAATGATCGAAAGCCACCAGGGATTTAAAGTGGCCTGTATAGAGGAAATTGCTTATTCCCTGGGCTATATAGATGAAGAACAACTGCTTCAGTTGGCTGAACCGCTGAAAAACAGCGAGTATGGCCAGTACTTGTTGGATTTGGTACGGGCAAAAATGGCGACTGGTTCGAAATTTTAGCCTTACTGTTTTTCAAAAAACCGGAAGGAGCTTGTTATGAAAGTACCGTTTAACATACCGGCTGTTACAGGCAAAGAAACTTATTATATTGCAAAGGCCATAGCCAATAATAAACTGTCGGGTGACGGGGAATTTTCCCGCAAGTGCCATGCCTGGTTGACAGAGAATTGTGGTTGTCTGAAGGCTTTACTGACTACATCGTGTACCCATGCCCTGGAAATGAGCGCTATACTGGCCGGCATCCAGCCAGGGGACGAGGTGATCATGCCCTCTTATACCTTTGTTTCCACGGCCAATGCTTTTGTGTTAAGGGGGGCGAAGATTGTTTTTACAGATATACGTCCGGATACGATGAACATGGATGAAAAACTGATTGAAAGGGCTGTAACAGAGCGGACAAAGGCGATTGTACCCGTGCATTATGCAGGTGTAGCCTGTGATATGGATACTATCATGAAAATTGCCGGGAAACACAATTTGCTTGTCATCGAGGATGCGGCCCAGGCGGTAATGAGTACTTATAAGGGAAAGGCTCTTGGCACGATAGGCCATTTAGGGTGCTATAGTTTCCATGATACCAAAAATTATACCTGCGGCGAGGGGGGAGCCCTTCTAATCAATGACCGGCGCTTTGTTGACCGGGCTGAATATATCAGGGAAAAAGGGACAAACCGGTCCAGTTTTTTGCGCGGAGAAGTGGACAAGTATTCCTGGATAGATGTAGGGTCCTCCTACCTGCCCAGTGAGTTAAATGCTGCTTTCCTATATGCGCAGTTGGAAGAAGCTGAGGCCATTAACAGAGACCGCCTGAAAAGCTGGGAACGTTATTATATCGGCTTAAAGCCTTTAAGGGACAGAGGTGTCATTGAACTGCCCCATATTCCGGACGATTGCAGACATAACGCCAGTATCTTTTATATCAAGGTCCGGGACCTGCAGGAACGCACAGAATTCCTGCAGTACCTGAGAGAGCATGGTGTACAAGGCGCTTTTCATTATGTTCCCTTACACAGCTCTGTGGCTGGGGTAAAATTTGGTCTTTTCAGCGGTGCCGATATTTACACTACCAGAGAAAGTGAACGATTGGTACGGCTGCCTTTATATTACAAAATGGAGAGCAGTCAAGTGGATTATGTAATTCAGGTGGTAAGGAGTTTTTTTGATGTTTAGAAAGCTTCCTCTAAACCCCGACCGGTCTGCTGTCAATAATTTCTTCATAATTTCTCTCTTGGTTTTTTATCCTCTTCTGTTTATCTGGCAGGGGCTTGACTTTACCGATACAGGTTATGTTATCACCAATTATCAGTTGATATTCAGCGATCCGTCAAGTGTGGAGGCCAGTTTCAGGATATGGTTAACAGACATACTGGGAGGCATCTGGGGCTATTTTTTCGGTGATACCCTAGGACTTTTGGGTTACCGGATTGCTGCCGTGCTGCTTGTTTATGCCACCCTTTATTGTTCCTTCAAGATATTACAGCCCTATATTGAGCGGCGATACCTGTATTGGGGGCTTTTCTTGGCCCTTATCTTCATTAACAGGTCCGGTTACCTGTTTAATTACAACAGTTTAACGGCTTTCTTTTATGTTTTGGCCGCCTATTTCTTCATAGACGGATTAAAAAGCAGGGAAAATTTAAAGATTTTTGTGGCCGCTTTTGTGCTGGGCCTGAATATATTTATCCGGCTGCCCAACATACTAGGGTTCTTTCTGGTTATAGCTATTTTTTTCTATGGCTATATCAGGCGCGACCCCATTTCCTCTCAGGTAAAGCAGGCGCTTTTTTTCCTGTCGGGGTACATTGCCGCTGTTTTGCTGACGCTTTTGGCCATTTATTTATTGGGACATCTTGACGGTTACATTGCTGCTTTTAAGGGGACCTTTACCATGCTGAAGGACCCTACGGGACACCATAACAGCGATAAACTCATAAATATATTCCTGCGCCATCATAAAACAATGGCCTATGTAATGGGCTGGATCATCCTGGGCCTTACTGCTGTGGCGTTGGTACTGACTGTAACGGCCAAACTTGGCAGCAGGTTGCTCCAATTTGCGGTTATACTTGCTGCCGCTGCCGCTACACTCTATTACTTTTATGATTTTTGCCTGGATTGGGTGAACATGCTTATTATTACGCTGGGGAGTTTGTATCTTGGCCTGGTTTTGCTTTTGTGGCGAGGGAATTTGACCGGGGCGGGACAGCAGGAATTGCGGCCGGTAGCCCTGGTAGCGCTGTTGATTTTGATTTTGGCTCCCCTGGGTTCCAACGTGGCTCTGAGAAATTCCATATACGGCATGTATTTAGCGATTCCACTGGTCTTTGCTTTTTGTGCAGGAATAAAAGAAATAAAAATTAGCACCGGCCCATTAGGGTTAAGGGTAAATAAAAGCGAATTAAACCTGCTCAAAGCGGTGGCCACCCTGCTCTTTGTTTTCTTCACCCTACAGTCTGCCTATTATTATACTTACCGGGATGCCAGCGATAGGTTTAAAATGGCTTACCCGGTGCAGCACGAAAGGCTGAAAGGGGTTTTTACTACCCGGGAGAGGGCCCAAGTAGTCCAGGAACTGCTGGATGAGCTGCCGCATTACGTAAAAGAGGGCGATTATTTACTGGCTTATGAACAAATTTCCCTGGTTTATTTTTTAACCAAAACGAAACCGTATCTGTACAGCGCATGGCCCATGCTGTACGGGCCAGATAAGTTCAGGGAAGCATTGGAAAAGGCGGAAAAGGAAAGACCCTATTTACCTGTTATTGTTAGGGCGAAAGGGAATACGGAAGATTTTGACTGGCCCAAATCGAAATCACCTTTGGTGCAGACCGTTTATCACGTGGAGAACCGTAAAACAATGGAAAGGTTTATCCGGGAAAAGCAGTATAAAACCGTATGGCAGAACAGCTTTTTTGAAATCCTGACGCCTCCGCCGTACAGATGATGCCGCTCTTGGTAAAACAACCGTTGCTCCGAGGCTACACCTTCCTTTAACCACGGAAGGGCGGGGTTCTCCGCTACTAAGGAGCTTTAAGCTGCAAACCCTGGCCAGGCAGGCAGTGTTCCCGAACTTGATGGCTCATATTATTTTCAAAAGTCAGTAGTTATAAATGCCGCTGTATAGTGAAGTAACCGTTGCTCCGAGGTTACGGGCGGAGACAGTGTAAACTCCGTTCAGTTGAAATCGCTGAACCCGGCCAAATCGTCGTTCTGACTCAATGGCCGGGTTTCCGGCGTCCGTGCCGGAAACAGCGATTTCAAGCCTTTACTGTCGTTAACACTGTCTATCCACCCTCCACCAAGTCGCAACTTATTACTTTACTATACAGCGGCTTTTTGCTACCTCGTAGAACAGTGCAGAGGTATAGCTTTGAAACAGTATTTTTCATC
The DNA here is from genome assembly GCF_059412445.1 of Thermincola sp. GK-1. Lineage (NCBI taxonomy): Bacteria > Bacillati > Bacillota > Clostridia > Eubacteriales > Thermincolaceae > Thermincola > Thermincola sp. GK-1. The sequence goes on along the minus strand of NZ_JBSQAT010000006.1, from coordinate 161,271 downwards.
GTCCAGTGGGCCTTCGCCATCTTCAAACATGCGGGAACCCCCAGCCTGTCCGGCTGCGGTTTTGCGGGCGCAGTCGCTCCTTAACGGTAGCCTGCGAACCCTACCCACCCTTCCGTTGTCAGGTAGATGCTGTACCGGTGAGGCAACCGTTGTTTCGTAGTTGCAGGTAGCCGCTATGGAGGTAAAACAATAAGTTTCAACTTGGCGGAGGGCGGCAAGCCTGTTTTAACAAAAGTGAGGGCGTGAAATCACTGTTTCCGGCCTAATGCTGAAAACCCGGCCGTGAGTCTCGGATGACGATTTGGCCGGGTTTCAGCAATTTCAACTTAACAGAGTTTTTGACTAGGGATTAACGTTTCTGACTAGGGATTAACGCCCTGCTTTACTTCATAACCTTTGGAACCGGCATAAGGTTTAACGGCGCCCATACCGGCTGTCTTGTCATTCCAGCCCATAGTACCGAACTTGAGAACGGTGGCGTCATAGCCGAGCTGGTTGAGCAGCATGGCGGTATAGCTGGCCGTGTGGCCGGTGTAGCAGATAACGACAATCTTCTTATCTTTGGGCAGCTTCTTCAGGTTTTCTTCTTTTGCAATAGCTTTGAAGCCAATGTTAATGGCACCGGGAACATGTCCCTTGGCATAATCTTCGGGGCTCTGGATGCTGAGCAGGAAATATTTGCTGGGATCAGCTTTCACGTCTTCCGGGTTAATAGTGGCAGGTTTACCGGAGTTGAGGAAAGCGTTGGTCGCTGCGATGATGATATCCTCTTGTGCTTCATAACCGGTAATTACCTTGGGAAGTTCGTAAACAGTTGCCGCAACGGCCTTAGTCTCCACTTCGTAACCCTTGGAACCGGCGTAAGGCTTAACGGCGCCCATACCGGCAGTCTTATCATTCCAGCCCATGGTACCGAACTTGAGTACAGTGGCGTCGTAACCCAACTGGTTCAGGAACATAGCGGTATAGCTGGCCGTGTGGCCGGTGTAGCAGATAACGACAATTTTTTTGTTTTTCGGCAGTTTAGCCAGGTTTTCCTTTTTGGCTATCTGCTTAAAAGGAATGTTAATAGCGCCGGGCACGTGTCCCTTGGCATAGTCTTCAGCGCTCTGGATACTTAAAAGGAAGTACTTGTTAGGATTAGCCTTAACGTCCTCCGGGTTAACGGTTGCCACAAAGTTGGCAGCATTTAAGAACTTATCGGCAGCGGCGGCAATTACTGCAAAGTCATTGCTGGTGTTTACTTCATATCCTTTGGAACCGGGGTAAGGCTTCACAGTACCTAAACCTGCGGTCTTATCGTTCCAGCCGGCAGTACCGTATTTGAGAACGGTAGCATCATAACCAAGCTGGTTGAGCAGCATGGCGGTGTAGCTGGCCGTATGACCGGTATAGCAAATAACTACAATCTTCTTATCTTTGGGCAGTTTTTTCAGGTTTTCTTCCTTGGCGATTGCTTTGAAAGGAATATTGATAGCGCCGGGCACGTGCCCCTTGGCGTAATCTTCAGCGCTCTGGATGCTGAGCAGGAAGTAGCTCTTGTCGCCTTTCTTGATGGCGTCGTAAAGGGCTTCCGGACTAATGGTTGCAGCTTTGCCGGAATTAAGGAATGCATCAGTGGCGTTGATGATTATGTCATCTACGGAAGATGTACTTGTTTTTGTTGCCGGCAGTTCATTGGTTGTTGCAGCAACAGGAGTTGTTTCTACCTCGTAACCCTTGGAACCGGGGTAAAGTGCAACGGTACCCATCCCGGCAGTCTTGTCATTCCAGCCTTCGGTACCGTACTTGAGAACGGTGGCGTTGTAGCCGAGCTGATTTAAAAACATAGCGGTATAGCTGGCCGTATGGCCGGTGTAGCAGATAACCACAATCTTCTTATCTTTGGGTAGTTTAGCCAGATTTTCCTTTTTGGCTATTTCCTTAAAAGGAATGTTAATGGCGCCGGGTACGTGTCCTTTGGCGTAATCTTCACGGCTCTGGATGCTGAGCAGGAAGTAGCTCTTATCTCCTTTTTTGATGGCGTCGTAAAGGGTTTCCGGGTTAATGGTTGCCGCAAAGGTTTCCGCATTCAGGGCTTTGTCAGCGGCTTTGGCGATCAGGGCAAAATCAGTAGGCCTGTCAAAGGTTATTGGAATAGACTGGGTAGCCGGGTCCCAACCGACAGTAGCGCCTAAGTTTTCCGCTACAAACCTGGCAGGAAGCATTGTCCGACCGTTTATAATTTGCGGCGCAACATCAGTGTTTTTGCTGGCTCCGTTGACAATGGTAGCCGTTTTGCCAATCCATAGTTCAACGGTCTTGTCCAGTACCTTGACAGTAACCTTTTGTTCGGCGGCTGCCCATTCAACTGTGCCGCCCATGGTTTCGACAATTGCTCTAATTGGTACAAGCGTTCTCCCTTTAACAATAACGGGTTTTGTACCCCTGCCCGGGTCAACTTCCTGAGCAGCATTGCCCACAGTAAATTTTGGGTCGCCGATTTTCAGTACCATGGTTTTCGTTTCTGCAAAGGCAGGCGCTGCCAAAGTCAGACACAATACCAGAGTTAATGCCAGGAAAATGGCGCTGTAGCGTTTTTTCATCTTTCATCCCTCCGTTTTTTAATTGATTTTTAAAACAGGTAGTTTTTCCCTTTTCCCGTTTACCACCTCCGGGTTGGCAACTTTTAGCATTCGACAATTATAAATATTATTAGTAACTGCAGGAAAAATTTCCTGCCAGTTAATTAAAGTTGTAATTTTCAATAAATTACAGGAATATTCCTTGGTTAGAATGGGATCTATTTTATATAAAATGGATAACGACAGTGATTTCAAGCTACCAGACAAAACTTTCCTAAATATTTAATTTCTTAGTATATTAGTAATAGGAATTACTCACAAATCAGGAAAACAAAATAATTATTTTTAAACTTAAAAGGAATTACGTGATTTTTTGTTGAAATACAGTGGATATTGGCTGAGGACCGGGCTAAAACAACGGGAATTTTTAGGCAGGAGCAGGTTTTGTTATGGAAGTCACATACTCTGTGGTCATTCCTGTATACAATGCAAAAAAAACTTTGCCGGAATTGCTGCAGTTGTTGGGAACATTTTTCGAGGATAAATTGAGGAAGTCTTATGAAATCATCCTTGTAGATGATTACAGCCTCGATAATTCGTGGGCTAAAATTTTGGAATTGGCGGCCCGGGACTCCCGGATAAAAGCGGTTAAACTTGCCGGGAACTTCGGACAGCATAATGCTATTGTTTGCGGTCTGCATTACTGTCGCGGGGAGTATGTCATTACCATGGATGACGACCTTCAACACAATCCCGACGATATTTTAAAACTTATTAATAAAATGGAGGAAACCAGAGCAGATGCAGTTATAGCAAAGCTGACGGAGAAAAAGCATGGTTGGCTGAAACGTCTGGCCAGCGACTTAAACAGGAAATTAGCGGAAATTGCCATAAACAAGCCAAAAGGACTTTACCTGTCTTCTTTCCGTTTAATTAAGAGGCAGGTTGTTGACGGGATGCTGGAAATAGATTTTCCATACCCCTATATACCGGCGCTTATATTTCGGGTAACTGCCAATGTGGTCAACGCCGATGTGGAACACCGGCCGCGAAAATACGGAGCCAGCAATTATTCCGCGTATAAGATGTTTAAACTTGCCGGACAATTGACCATTAACAACCGGTTGATTATGAAACTGATAAGAAAGGATAAACCGGCCTATATAGTGGAAAAAGTGATAAACTTGTAATGTCGCATTATTTTAAGGAGGAAAACTATTTGGGCAAAAAAGTTCTGGTACTGGGTGGAGGGTTGTTGCAAATTCCCCTGATCCTGAAAGCCAGGGAGCAAGGGTATCAGGTATATCTTTCTGACTATTACCCTGACCCGCCCGGGAAAAAATACAGCCATACCGCCAGGCAAATAAGTACTTTTTCCGTTGAGGACAACTATAGGTATGCCCTGGAAGAAAACATTGACTACATTATGACCATCGGCACAGACCAACCGGTATATACTGCGGCGGCTGTTTCGGAACGACTTGGGTTACCTTTTCCCATCACGGAAGAACAGGGGAAAAGCGTAACCAATAAACTTTATATGAAAGCAAAAATGGCTGAACACGGGATTCCCACACCAAGTTTTAAAGTGTTTGCAAGGTTTTCCGAATTTTCGCCGGACGGTTTGCGATACCCGCTGGTGATGAAACCTGTAGACAGTCAGGGCCAGCGGGGGATATTTGTTCTCGAAGGAAGAGAAGACCGGGCAGAGCTAAAAGAGAAGTTCGCTCTTGCCCGGCAGTTCAGCCTGACCAAAACGGTGATTGTGGAGGAGTTTTATCCCGGTGATGAGATTACGGTAAATTGCTGGGTTAAAGATGGACAGGCTTTTAATTTGCTAATTACCGACCGGCTGCATTTTGACGACAGCATTGCTTTGGGTGTCTGTAAGCAACAGCGTTATCCATCCAGAAGAGCCCGTGGACGGCAAAAAGAAATTGACGGCATTGTGCAGAACCTGGTTAATGCTTTTGGGATTAAAGACGGGCCTTTATATATTCAAATGGTAGTTGGCACTGAGGGAAGTAAAATAATTGAATTTGGTTACCGGATAGGAGGTGGGTTTGAATCGGAAACTATTCCCCAGGTAACAGGAGTTGATATTCTTGATTTATATTTCACCCTGGTCACCGAGGGGAAAAATTTATTCGAACCAGGGCAGGTCAGGGAGAAAGCCAGGTTAGGTTCAATTTTCTTTATGTTTGCACAGCCCGGGGTGGTTGAGAAGATTTCAGTTCCACAGGATTTTGCCGGCTATCATGGCCGGATATTTGTAAAAGAGGGAAAACAAATCGCCAAAATAGAAAACGCTACTTCCAGGGTGGGCTGTTTTGATTTTTATACTGATAACCCGGAGGAGTATTACCGGTTCATAAAAAGGTTTGATGCGGAGTTAGCCTTTTATGATAAAAATAACAGAGACCTTCTAATTCACAATATATGGGAGTAAGGACCATGTCCCGTCAAAATAAGCAGGGTTATTATTTAATATTGCTGCCTTTGTTCCTCATGGTATTTGGGCAGATTATGTCAAAAATGGGTTCGTCTTATGAGTCCCTGTTTAATGTATTTGTGGTTTTGGGCTACGCAGCTCTCTTGCTCAGGGGCCTGGTGTGGCTTTTCATCCTGAAAAGACTGCCTGTATCTTTCGCTTACCCGATGATGAGCCTTTCTTTTGTATTAATTCTGGTAGCTTCGTATTTTGTTTTCGGGGAAACAATTACTTTGTATAAACTTCTGGGCAGTTTACTTATCATTGCCGGTGTTATTTTTACTTCATTAGGCGGGTTTAAGGGAGAAGGGTCTTAAATGGGCTATGTCTATATTGCTTTTATGGTCCTGGCTACTACAGCCGGGCAGCTTTTGCTGAAAAAAGGCGCCGACAAAATTCAATGGCAGGGCAACATGGCAGCCGTTGCCAGGACGCTTTTCAACAGGTTTACTGTGCCGGCTGTTTTATTGGTGCTGATTACCCCGGTTTTTTACATCCTGGCCCTCAGGGAACTGGAGCTTTCGATAGCTTTCGCCTTTACGGGGCTGAACTACCTTTTGGTCAGCCTGGGCGGGAAAATCTTTTTCGGAGAAAAACTTACCAGGTTTCACTATCTTGGGATAGCCTGCATATGCCTCGGTTTGAGCATCATCCAACTTTGACTGTTGAAGACTAAAAAGTTGAGTTAAGATTTTACAGGGAGGCGATAGAAATTGAAAAAAATAACCGGATTTTTGATAGCGCTGCTCTTGATATTGTCCGTACTCTTTGTTGCGGGATGTACGACCTCCAAAAGGAGCCAAAATCAGGCAGCCGGCTATTCGGGCGAAAAAATTCGCATTGCTATACAATATGGCCTTGGCTATGCGCCGGTGCAAATTGTGAAGGAAAAGAAACTGATTGAAAAGTACCTGCCGGGGGCTCAGGTGGAATGGAAACAGATGGGTGGGGAAATGATCAGAGAGGCTATGGTTTCCGGCGACCTGGATATTGGGTTTACGGGGCAGACGCCCTTCTGGATAGCATGGGATAAAGGCGCTGACTGGAAGATATGTACAGCCCTCGGGACTGCGCCCCTGGGTCTGGTGACCTACCGCGAGGATTTAAAGTCATTAAAGGACTTTAAGATAGGAGATAAGATAGCGACCCCCTATTCCGGCAGTATTCAACATATGCTGTTGGCCATGGCCGCGGAGAAGGAACTGGGCAACCCCAAAGCCATGGACAAAAACCTGGTGTCTATGCAGCACCCTGATGCAGCTACTGCCGTGGTAAGCAAAAGGGCTATTGCCGCCCATTTTTCTGCTCCGCCGTACTTGTATGAGGAGTTAGATACACCGGGAGTGGAACTTGTTTTAAACGGGGAAGATGCCTTTGGCGGCGAGTTTGGTTTTTTGGTGGGTTCGGCAACCAGGGATTTTCATGACAACCATCCTACGGCTTATGCGGCTTTTGTCATGGCCATGGATGAGGCAATTACCTTCATTAATAACAGTCCCGAGGAAGCAGCCAAGATCCTGGCCCCTAGCTACAAGATGCCGGCGGAGAAAGTGGAAAAATATCTTACCTGGCCGGGCACCAACTATACTTCCACTCCGTACGGGTTATTGGGATTTGCCGAGTTTATGAAAAAAGCGGGATATATCAGTAAGGTGCCCAAAAGTTTGGATGAAGTTTGCTGGGAGAATGTTACAGCAGCCATCGGCAAAAAGTCTGGCGGCTTATCTCCTGTAGAAAAGGCTCAATATCGGGACAGCAACAAAAATAATAAGAGGTAGTAATAGCATGAGGGAAATTTTTCGGAGAAGGATATTATTTATCATCATTTTGTTAGGATTGTGGGAAGCAACGGCTCTTACGGGCTTATTTCCCCGGATGATGTTCCCTACCCTGGGCAGCATCTGGCAGGCCTTTAAAAGCGGGATTTTCGGTGGGGAATTAATTGATAACGCAAGTTTTTCCTTGTATTTAATTATCATAGGTCTGGTCATCTCCGTGTTCCTGACTATAATTTTATCTACTGTGGCGATAATGTCCAGGACCTTTGATGACTTTATTAATACGGAAGTGGCGGTAATGGACCCTTTGCCCGGTATCGCCCTTCTCCCCTTGGCCATTCTATGGTTTGGAACGGGGCAAAAGGCTATAATATTTATTATTGTCCATTCTACATTATGGCCTATGATATTAAATACAGTTACCGGTTTTAAAACAGTACCCCCCATTTATAAAGAAGTGGGAGAAAATATCGGCCTGCGGGGGCCCAGATTGGTGCTGGGCATTATGGTACCGGCTGCCTTTCCCTACCTTTTGACAGGGGTTAAAATTGGGTGGTCTAGAGCATGGCGGGCTTTGATAGCGGCGGAAATGGTTTTCGGTACGGCCGGTGTCAGCGGCGGCCTGGGCTGGTACATATATCAGCAGAGGTATCTGATGGATATTTCAGGCGTATTTGCTGCGTTAGTGGTAATAGTAATAATCGGTATACTTGTTGAAGATTTGTTATTCGGCTATATTGAAAAGAAAACCATCAAACGATGGGGAATGACGGTGTGAGGTTGAGATATGGCAGTAAATCATTTGGAAATAAAAAACGTGACAAAAGTATATACCAACAGGCAGCAACAGATAGTAGCCCTGGATAAAGTAAGTTTTGAAATTGATGAGGGGGAGTTATTCTGCATTTTAGGTCCCTCAGGTTGTGGTAAATCAACGCTTTTACGCTGTATTGCCGGTTTCGAGCAGGTGACAGAAGGGGAAATTCTGGTTGGCGGTCGGCCCGTGGATAAACCGGGGCCGGAACGGACCATGGTATTTCAGGGCTTCGACCAATTGCTCCCGTGGAAAACGGTGCTGGAAAACGTGGAATACCCATTAAGGGTAAACAAACTGGGTTCTCCTACGGAACGAAGGGAACGGGCGGCAGAATTTCTGGAACTTGTAGGGCTCAGTGAATTTAAAGATAACTATCCGCACCAGTTGTCAGGGGGCATGAAGCAGCGGGTCGCCATTGCCCGGGCGTTGGCTCTAAAACCAAAAGTATTGTTGATGGATGAGCCCTTTGCCAGCCTGGATGCGCAAACCAGGACTGTCTTGCAGACAGAATTAATCGGTATCTGGGAAAAATTCCGTCCCACCATAATTTTTATTACCCATAATATTCAGGAAGCAATTATTCTTGGCAGTAAGATAGCCGTGATGAGCAAGCGTCCCGGTACTATTAAAAAAATTATTACCAACCAACTGGGCAGACCGCGATTTGTGGGCTACCCCGGTTTTGACGAAATGTGGCAGGAACTCCATGCCCTGCTGGATTATAATCGCATCATGCCTTCGGCATAACAAACTAAGGCTGTAAGGTTTTGCACCTTGCAGCCTTTCAGTTTCCCGGTAATGAGCAATATTACCATCCATGATGGCGCTATAATGTAATACTATGACCGGGTAGTCGGTGCAGGTGCTATAATAAACAGAGGGAAATTGTTAATTTGTTTGCGAAAGAGGTCATTTCTTATGTACCTTTCCCAATTGGAACTGCTATGTGAAGTGGTAAGGGTAAAAAGTTTTTCCAAAGCCGCTAAGCTTCTTAACCTGGGAGAGTTTTTCCTGAGGAATCAAATAGCTGCCGTAGAGAACTACTATGGCGTTCAGATATTTGAACGGGATACCGGCGAGGTTGTTTTGACTGAAATAGGAGAGGAAGTAGTCCGCCATGCCAGGGAAATCATAAAAATGCATAATGCCCTGGAAAAGAAGATAGACAGCTACCAGGAAGCTGAGAATAATAGAATAATTATCGGTGCAAGCCATACGGTGAGCAATTATGTGCTGCCCTGCATTTTATGGAATTTTCAGGAAAAGTACCCGTTAACCCGGGTAGACATGCAGGTCCATCATTCCCAAACAGTATTGTCCTTATTAAAAAAGGGTAAAATTCACCTGGCTGTTGTGGAAGAGGATGCGGTAATTGAAGACATGGACAAATATGTTATTTACCCTGTTTCTGATGATGAACTATTGGTTATAGCTCCTTATGAACTGCCGTGGATCGGAAAAAATTCAATCAGTTGGGAAGAATTGAGCAAGGCCGCGCTGATTGTTCCCTGTGAGGGTTCCGGAATAAGGAGGGTCTTCGAAAATACACTGAATTCTAAAGGGATTGCTTTAAATCAGTTAGTGGTGAAAAAAGAAGTGGACAGTATGAACGCACTCAAGATGGCAGTGGAAGCGGGAGTAGGTTTAGCCATATGTACCAGGATAGCTGTGGGGAAAGAAATCCATACCCGCCGGCTGCATCCCCTGAGGATAGAAGGAGAGGCCATTAAATTTCATTATGTTTTGATTTATCGTGATGATTCGGTTTTGAACAGCGCCGGCAAGAGGTTTATCCGGATGTTGATGGATTCGGGCAGTCCCCCTTCCTGCCGGTTATCTGGTTCGCATAAAGAAATATTTTAGGACCATGCTTCCGGCCAGGGCGCCGAAGAATAAAAATATTCCAGCAATCCATCCGTGCAGCGATTGTGAGGCGATACCGCCAACTACTGCTCCGATGTTGCAGCCGGCTGCCAGTCTGGCGCCGTAGCCCATCAAAATTCCGCCGGTTAAACCCAATACAAGCTGGCGATATCCTCGGGGCAGCTTAATACGAAACTGGGCAGCCAGGGCAGAAGCAAAAAGGACCCCGGTGATTACGCCCAGATTAAGAATTGTTTCTTCACTAAAAAACGGATGTTTGGACAGGAAATTATAATCGGCTTCTTTTAAATAATCAACCCATTTTTCGGGATGCCCTCCCAGGAGAGCCCATATGCGCATTCCCCAGTCGGTGATGGTGCTGGTAACCCCCCAGGGTTTGTAAATAGCTGTAAGCAGGATATTTAATAAAGCCAGCAGTATGCCGCCGACCCAATCAGGCCAGAAGCTCCCGAGCAGCCATTTTAAATCGAATTGTTTACTTTTCATAGTAGCTCACTACCTAACAAGTGGGTTTTTGTTATTTCTTGGTAATAGTAACCAACCAAATTCCTTGGCCGGTTTCGTCAAGCTCATAATTATGTCCCTGGTCTTCGCACCATTTTATTATGTTGCGGACGCTTTGGTTGAAATCAACTTCTATTAGCAGTACGTCGCCTGAATTCATTTGTTCCAATTCGGCCTGGGTCTTAAACAGGGGGAAAGGACAGACTTCGCCCAGCAGGTCTAACTTTTTTTGCGCCATTTTTGCCACTCCTTTGCCGTGAAAAACTTCTTCTCCAATATTAAGGTTATAAAATAAATGGAAGTTAGAATTATTATTGCCGCCAGTATGCTGTTTATCCAGCCAAAAACATCAGGCAAAAACACTGGCTCATGGGTAATAAAATTTCTTTTCCACCAGGAGAAATGGTATGCGCCGAAGGTAGAACCAACCATTACGGCTATAAGCACGGGAATAAAAATTATAAAACCTTCGCCAATTCTCTGCAAACTGCCGGCGGCACAGCCACCGGCCAGGACCATACCCAGGCCAAAAAGAAAACCGCCGACGACTGTATGCAATCCGAAGGAATGGAACCGGCCGGGAATGACCTGACCGTGGAAATGAGCGTGAGCCTGCAGCAGACTGATACCGGCCAGGGAAATAATGATCATGAGAATTACAGCCCTGGCCAAACTGTAATTGCGAAAAAGGAAAAGGTTTTGGTACGCGGCGGCGAAGCATATTCCGGAGCGGTACAATACAAAGCCCAGGGCTATTCCAATCAACCACAGATAAACAAGCTTGGGCTGGACAAAATATAACTTTATGCCGAAAACTAAAATCGCCAAACCGGTTGCCAAAGCTAATTTTGATTGTGAAAACCGTTTCAAGTAAGCCACCTCCAAAAAATTGAGGAAAGGGTAGCTTTTTATAAATTAGCTTTTTGGGTACAAATATCCTCTTTTTTGTCGAAATATGACGAAAATATTTATCAGCAACTCTGATGGGGGTATAAAGTAATACTATAGCATCTGTCCAATAAACAGTGTTATAATTAAAGCGAGAATTAATAAATATTATTATGGGTTTCGTAAAGATTTTCCGCTTATACTAAATTTTACTCTAAAAATAATGATAAGGGGGATAATTATGTTGGAGCAGAAAGAAAAAGAACAAGTGCATGAGAACGAGAAAGTTGTCACAAGGAGGAAGTTTTTACTTACAGCCGGTGCGTTGGCTACAGGGCTTATTGCCACCGGTATTACCGGCTGCAGCACATCGGAGCCGGCGAAAACTGCCGCTACCGGCAAAACTGATGCTGCCGAAACCAAGACAAACACCAACGGTCCGGCCCCGGCGCTGCCCTGGAAGTACAAGAAGATCGATGTTGATAAGGTAAGGAAAAGGGGTTACGAAAACTATTTCAAATATGGCTGCATGTATGCCGCAGCTTCCGCACTGCTCACCACTTTGGCTGAAGATAACGGGACTCCCTGGGATACCATTCCGCTGGATATGTTCCAGTACGGAGCGGCTGGCGCATACGGTTGGGGAACTCTATGCGGTGCGCTCAATGGTTCTCTGGCTGTTATCAACCTGGCATCTGCCAAACACGCTGAAATCGGAAACGAATTAATCGGCTGGTATACCAAGTTCCCATTTCCGTCCAATAAACATGAGGCATACTGCCATTTCAAAAATCAGGTTACTACCGTATCTGATTCTCCTCTTTGCCATGTTTCTGTCAGCAAATGGGCCGCTGCGGCCGGCGCCAGGATTAACGAGAAGGCGAAAAAAGACCGCTGCGCCAAACTGTCCGGCGATACTGCGGCGCGGGCAGCGGAATTATTAAACGAAGCCCTCGAAAAAGGCGCTATTGTGGCCACATACAAGGTTCCTGATGAGTTTTCACATTGTATGTCCTGTCACCAGAGTGAAAAGAGCTTGCTGGACAACGAACAAGGAAAGATGGATTGTTTGTACTGCCATGGCGATCATACCAAGACCGGTAAGAAACAGTAATCGGCGAAAAATTTTGCATTTGTGTTGATGTTGAGATAAAGACCAATTTGTGGCAGAGGGGGGATAGCGTGTGGATAACCCGAAAAAGCTCCGGCTTATCATTATAATTGCGGCCGTTGTTATAGCGGCAGTAAGCATAGGAGCAGTTGAGTATACTTCACAGACGGGGTTTTGCAATAGCTGTCATGAGATGAATGAAACTTATGCCGGCTGGCAGACCGGGATCCATAGTGGAGAGCACTGTTACGGATGTCATACTGACGAAGGAATCATTGCTAAAGCAAAAGTTAAGGTTAACGGTCTGCGCGAAGTGTACATCCACTTAACTGAGGAAGTAAACATGGACAAAGTAGTTGCCGATGTTCCTGACCGCAGGTGCGCTAAGTGCCATGACTTTACAGGTGATAAGTACAAAAATACTGTGCCGGGACAAAGAATCGCAGCATTCCATGCCCAGCACAAGGAGTATAAGTTTGATTGTTTAACCTGCCATAGAACGGTGGGGCATACCAAAGAGGGCTTCGTTGGATTTACTGATTCCTGTAAAGCCTGTCATTTAGCCAAAAAAACAGCCAGTAAATAAGTAGGTAGGAAAATAGGAGGGCATATTATTCTTCCGCTCAACGGGCGAAATCTCCTCCGGCAGCCGCTCCCACTGCGTGGATTGCGGGCCGGAGGACGATTTTAGTTTCCGCTCCAGAATAATATGCCCTCTTGATGTGAGGTTTGCCGGGCAAACCAACCTTTGCACCCCCGAGCGCAGCGAGAGGGGTTTTTTGAATATTTGTCAGAACCGTGGTGATTAAAACCACGGTTTTGCAGTGATGGGGTGTTCATCAGCGGTAACTGATTGTATATCTTTGTCTCTTAGTCTATAATAAAAGTAATATTTAATTATAAAGGGGTTTTATTATGAACCTGAGCCAGTTCGAATTGCTTTGCGAGGTTGCCCGGGTCAAGAGTTTTTCCAAAGCGGCCAAGCTCCTGCACTTAAGCCAGCCGGCAGTCAGCGCCCAGATTAACTCTATTGAAGACTTTTACGGCACCCAGCTTTTTGAACGGAGCAGCAGCGGCGTTACCCTGACGGAAGCGGGAAAAATCGTTTATAGTTATGCCAAGGAAATTCTGAAACTGCACGAAGCGTTGGAAAAAGAAGTTGATGCTCTGTTAAGAACGGAAAACCAGAAGCTGGTCATCGGGGCCAGTTCTAATGTGGGTAATTATGCTTTACCCTGTACTATCTGGACTTTTAAGGAAAAATATCCTTCAGCTGAAATTCAGCAGGTGGTAAATAATACGGACACTATACTGAACATGTTAAAAAACGATCAAATAGACATAGCTATTCTGGAAGAACCCATGTCCAATTTTACAGACGATTTCGTTACCCGGACGGTTTCCAACGATGAATTGCTGGTCATTGCTCCTCCCCGTGAGCCCTGGATAAACCGTACCACGATCACGCTACATGAATTGAAAAAGGCGCCGTTAATTATGCGGGAGAAAGGTTCCGGCATCCGGCGTATTTTTGAGGAAGCGCTGGCTTCCTGGGGGCTGAAGCTGGACGAATTTAACGTAAAAGCGGAAATGAGCAGTATCAATGCCATTAAATCCACCGTTGAGGCCGGACTTGGTTTGTCCATCAGCAGCCGCATTGCCTGCCGGACAGCTATTCGGGCCGGGTTGATTCACCCGCTGACCATTGAGGGCAAATCCATTAAGATTAATTACCAGTTAGTGTTTAAGACGAAGAAACCCTTTAATATAACAGGTAAGAGGTTTATCCGGTTCCTGGCCGGGCCCGGTGACCCGCTGTTCTGTTAGCTGTTTTTTGGTTTGTAGTCCCAAGCGGAAATATGGTAAAATTAAGTCGGTGTTACGAATTCCGTGTCTTACGGGGTGAAAATATGAGCAACTTTTTCGCAGTGGGCCTGGCAGTTGTTATAGGAGCTTTGACCTCCATTCAATCAGCCGTTAATTCTGAATTGGGCAAATACATTGGCGGTGTGGCGGCTGCCCTGGTTAGCTTTACCGTTGGGACAACTACTTTGGTTGTTTTTTATCTGTTTTCGGGTGAAGGAGGCTTAAAAGGCGTAACCAGGGTTGCCCCCTACCTGCTTATTGGTGGTATGTTCGGAGCTATGTTTGTTTTTGGTATGATAAAATTGGTTCCACGTATCGGGGTAAGCAGCGCTTCAGCCGGAGTTATTGCCGGGCAGTTGCTGTTGGCTATGGCGATAGACCACTTTGGCTGGTTCGGCGTGGCCAAACATAGCCTGAATTGGGTGCGTGGTATGGGCGCCCTGCTCCTGCTCCTTGGTGTAAGACTTATGAGCAAGTAGGTTAACGAGTTGGTGAAATGTAAATGAATATCACGTCTTATTTTCTACAATACGGTGCTTTGGGTTTGTTTTTGGTTTCATTTGCGGAATCATCTTTTTTTCCTGTACCTCCGGATGTGCTCTTAATACCGCTGGCGATAAAAAATCCATCTTCAGCTTTGCTCCTGGCTTTGATCACCACTGTGGCTTCGGTGGCGGGAGCCGTATTCGGCTATTTCATCGGTTGGCGGGCGGGGCGGCCTGTTCTGGATAGGTTTGTTTCCGGGGCCAGAATACATAAGGTTGAGGAGATGTTTGGAAAATACGGCGGCTGGGCAGTGGCTATTTCGGCTTTTACCCCCATACCCTTTAAAGTCTTTACCATTGCTTCTGGAGTGTTTAAGGTAAATAAGAATACATTTTTATTGGCTTCCTTGTTGGGCCGCGGCGCCCGGTTTTTTTTAGAGGGACTTATTATTATGCTGTTGGGCCGGGCAGCGGAACAATTCCTGAACAAGTACCTTGGTGTGGGGACACTGGTTGTGGCTGCAGTAGTTCTGCTTATTTATCTGCTTTACAAAGTTAGGCATCAAGGTGTACCGGCCGGCGGTATTTTGGCTGTCTGGACAAAGAAAATAGAATTACTGATTGAAAAGAAATTGAGCCCGCTAGGGGAATTTGGAACATATCTTGTTTCCGGAAGCATCCTGGCGGCCATGTCTCTTTTAATCTTTGCTAAACTGGCTGAAGACCTGATATTTAACGAGTTAAGACTCTTCGACACTGTAGTGACGAACTTTATCACCGGTTTGAGCAGCCCGGCCCTCACTGAAACTATGAAATTAATTACCAATTTTGGCTCAGCAGGAGTTTTGGCGATAATTGCTTTGCTGGTTGTATTTATTTTGATCAGACAGAAAAAACATTATTGGGATTCTGCTATGGTGGTTATATCACTTTTGGGCGGGTGGCTACTCAATGAAGCTCTGAAGATGATTTTTCAAAGGCCCAGGCCGGAACTTACTCCGTTGGTGGAGGTTAGCGGCTACAGTTTCCCCAGCGGCCATACCATGACCAGCGCTGCCTTTTATGGTTTTTTGGCTTTTCTGACCTGGTTGTACCTTCGCCATTCCCGGTTTAGGGTTTTGGTAGTTGCTGGACTGACCCTGTTAGTTGTTTTGATCGGAATTAGCCGGATTTATTTAGGCGCTCATTACCCCAGCGATGTCCTGGCCGGCTGGGCAGGCGGGGGATTTTGGCTGGCCGGCTGCATTTTGGCGTTGCAAACTATAAGGTATAAAAAACAGTATTATTAGAGTAAAATTTTTGTTATAATAATTGTCATAGCAATTATTGTTTCGGCAATGATTTAATGTTGTTGTTGGGTTTGGGAATTTGTATCGGCAAAGATATAAGAGGAGTTCTTATGGAATTTAAAATGGAAGATTCTTTGGGATTTATTATCAATAAAACTGCTTTAAAGATGAAAAATAATCTGGCCCGACATCTCAAGCCATATGAAATTACGCCTGAACAGTGGGGAATCTTGAACTGGCTATGGGAAAAGGAAGGAATTTCTCAAAAGGAGCTATCGGAAAAGAGTTTTAAGGACCAGCCCAATGTTACCAGAATCCTGGATAAACTCGAGGAAAAAGGCCTTATTAAAAGGCAGGAGAATCCTGATGACAGGCGAGCCTTTTCTGTATTTCTTACCGAAAAGGGGTATGGACTCAAAGGTGTGTTAGTGCCTGCGGCAACAAAAGCGCTTGATGAGGCGTTACAGGGGTTTGACACCGGGGAAATTCAACAATTGAAAAACTTATTGGAAAAAATCTTTACTAATTTAACTGACAGGGAGGAAGAACATGAAGGCTGACCAAATTATAAAACCATTACCGACTTTACATGAGCAGTTAACTCCAAGTCGCCGGTTTCAAGTCCTCATAGCGGTAGCAGTGGGCACCTTTATGGGACCGTTGGATTCCAGCGTAGTCAATATAGCTCTGCCGAGCATCCGTTCCTATTTCCAGGTTTCATTTTCCTCTGTGGAATGGGTTGTTATGGCCTATTTACTTATCATCAGCAGTCTCCTGCTTACTTTTGGCCGGTTGGGAGACCTTTATGGACATAAACGCATTTATATCTGGGGTTTTGTTGTTTTCACCATCGGCTCATTGCTCTGCGGCCTGGCCCCGTCCATCGGCTTTCTAATCGCTTTCCGCGTTCTGCAGGCCATTGGGGCCGGCATGCTAATGTCAATGGGGCCGGCTATAGTTACTGATGTTGCTCCACCCCAAGAACGGGGGAAATACATGGGAGTGATTGCTGTTTCAGTATCCATTGCCCTTTCCACAGGGCCTGTACTTGGTGGGTTCCTGACTGCCAAGTTTGGCTGGCCGAGCATTTTTTATATTAACGTTCCAGTTGGTATCTTGTCTATCATTTTAGCCCAACAGGTTATCCCTGATTCCGGGGGGCAAGGGGCCCAGCCTTTTGACATTAAAGGAGCGGCCTTGGTTTTCCTTGCCCTGGTTGCTATTCTGCTCCCTTTGAGTTATGCCGAAAAAGTAGGTTGGAGCAATCCTTATATCATTACTTCGCTGGCGGTAGGGATATTATTGTTTGTTGCATTCCTGTTCCTGGAAAAGCGGCTGGCCCATCCCATGGTTGACCTTTCCCTCTTTAAGAACAGGCTTTTTTCCATGTCCAATTTATCAGCGCTATTGAATTATGTGGCCATGTTTTCGGTTGTTTTGCTGATGCCCTTTTATCTGCAGCAACTGCGGGGTATGCCTCCTTCCAAAGCGGGGTTGATGCTTATTCCCATGCCCTTAACCACCATGTTGATTGCGCCTATCAGCGGGGCCTTATCCGACAGGGTGGATACCCGTTATATCAGTTCCCTGGGAATGGCCATCACGGCTCTGGGTATGTGGTTGTTGAGCAACCTGAATTTCGAGTCTTCCAATTTAACGGTGGTGTTGGCGCTGGTTACGGTGGGGCTTGGTTCGGGAATATTCCAGACACCCAACAACAGCGCCATAATGGGGGCGGTACCGCCATACCGCAGGGGTATAGCTTCCAGTCTGCTGGCGGGCATGCGGAATGTGGGCATGGTTTTGGGTGTGGCCATATCAGGAGCCGTATTTACCGGCCGGCAGAATTACCTTATGAAAAAGCTGGCAGCAGCCGGCATGGCCGGCGCGCCGTTGAAAATTCAAGCCTTTACCGGGTCTATACAGCTCGCCTTTCTTGTTGCATGCGGCATTGCCTTGTTGGCTGTTTTCACTTCCCTGGTCCGGGGACCGGCTAATGTTCCGAATATGCATTGACTTTTACATCAGTTTTATTGGGGGAACAGATGAATAATGGAAAAGGTGTTGTCAAAAAAAAGGTTGCAGATTCCCCAGGTAGTAGCGGCGCTGAAACATAGAAATTTCCGCTTATTTTGGGGAGGGCAGTGTATCTCCTTAATCGGCACCTGGATGCAAAATGTGGCCCAGTCCTGGTTGGTTCTCGAGCTAACCAGGTCTGCTTTTTGGTTGGGGGTTGTAAGTACATTTCAATTTCTGCCTATGACGTTGTTTTCTCTGTATGCCGGTACGCTGATAGACCGGTTTCCCAAAAAGAAAATGCTCATTTTTACTCAGGCCGGGCTGATGACTTTGGCTTTTATTCTGGCAGTGGATACCTGGATGCACACGGTAAAATTATGGCATGTGCTTATCCTCGCCGTTCTTTTGGGGGTAATGAATACTTTTGACATGCCGGCCAGGCAGGCTTTTATGATAGAATTGGTCGGAGAAGCGGACCTGATGAATGCTATTGTGCTCAATTCTTCCATTTTTAATGCTGCGAGGGTTGTAGGTCCTTCGGTATCCGGACTGGTAATTGCCAAGTTAGGCATTGCTTTATGTTTTTTAATAAATGCGGTAAGTTTCCTTCCCGTCATAACGGGAATATGGCTGATTCGTTTGCCAAAGCCTGTCCAACCGGCAAGCCGGCGCTGCCAGGAGGGGGTTTGGCAGGGAATAAAAGCCGGTTTGGATTATGTCCGGAAGACGCCGGGCATTTTCGTACCCCTGGCGCTGCTGGCCGTTATAAATGTTTTTGCCTTCAATTTCAACGTCCTGGTACCTTTATATGCGAAGAACGTATTTCATGCGGGGGCGAAAACCTATGGTTTTTTGATGGGCGCTAACGGTGTCGGCGCTATTATAGGTTCTGTAATTTTGGCCATTAGGAGCGCGCACGGGCCGAAAATGCGCAGCCTTTTTATAGCGGCGGCTGGGGTAAGCATTTTTGAGCTATTGCTGGTACCGGCCAAAAGTTACGCCCTGGCCTACCTTTTACTGGGGATTACAGGATTATGGGTCATCACCTTCACGACTAACTGCAATTCGCTGCTGCAGGTACAATCTCCGCCAAATATGCGGGGCCGGGTAATGAGCATATATACTCTGGTTTTTGGCGGTCTTGTCCCGCTGGGTAGTTTTTTGAGCGGTTCCATGGCCCATGCCTGGGGGGCCCCGGCAGCATTGGGATTAGGGGCTTTGATAAGCTTAGCTTTTACTGTGGCCTTGGTTATTTGGAGACCGTCCCTGTTAAAACAAGAAATTAACTTCAAATGGCAGGGCTGATGTCCTGTTTTTTTTTGTCAGTTGCCTAAAACCCGGCCATGAGTTACGGACGGCAGTACAGCGGCATCCACAGGGCAACGGTTGTTTCAATAAAAAAGTTTTGGCCGGTTGATTTTAGATAGGCCTAATGGCATTGATCTTCGTATAATGATTTAAAGATTTATTGTTATGCAATTTAAAAAAACGAAGGGAGATTTCCATGAAACCGGAAAATGTACAGTTTTTATGCAGTCCCCACACAGGTGAGAGGTTGGAGTTAATAGTCGAACAGGGCGCTGGGGGTAGGCCGGTAGAACTGCTGGTAGGCCAAAAAACGGGGGCAAAGTTCCCTGTGCGGGAGGGTATTCCCCTGTTTCTCGATAAAAGCCAGATGCCGGGCAATAACCGAAAACAACAGAAGTTTTATAACTTAGTGGCCCCTTTTTACGACTTTTTGCACCGGATGCAAACTGCCCGACAGGGTGGCGAGCATTTGATGCGCATGGAGTATATTAAAGAGTTGGGAATAGGCGATAAAGATAAGGTCCTGGAAGTATCCATAGGGACGGGCGCAAATTTGCTTTACCTTCCAAGAACAGCACAATGTTTTGGCATTGATATTTCCTGGGAAATGCTGAGGCGATGCAAGAAGTCCATGCAAAGAAAGGGCATTGACGTTGAACTGGCCATGGCGGCAGCAGAAAAACTACCCTTTGTAGACAATGTTTTTGACGTGGTATTCAATGTTTTGGGATTAAGACTATTTAATGATAAAGGCGGCGCTATAAGAGAAATGCTACGGGTTGCGAAACCGGGGGCCCGGATTACCATAGTAGACCAGGCTAAAACCGGAGCGCCTTTGCACCTGCTTCCCCGTGAAATAGTAGGACCGGAGTACAAAGAAATTTACTACGGGCATCTGTACTGCCTGTCATTTAAAAAAGCTGAAAAAAAAATAACACAGGAGTTGATCAACCACTGAGCGAGCCAACTGTAACCCTTAAAAGGCCCTTTGCGTAGTATTTAATAAGACCGAAAATTTGACTGCACAGAGATTCAAGTGGAACGGAAAAGGAGGGTTTTCATATGGCGGAAGCTAAGCAGCAGCAATTTATTTTCGGCTTCGGGTTCTTTTTCTTCATAATCATTATTTTCTTTTTTGTCGGCGGTTGGTGGTAAAGGGTATAATTTTAGGAACAAGCACCAATAGCAGTAAATATACATAGTATTTAATGAAGGTTAGTTGAAAATCAGTAGTAAAGGGGGGTATAAAATGGCAGACGTTAAAACTCAGGAATGGTTTGCTAACTTTGCGTTTATCCTTTTCCTGATTCTGATCCTTCTCTTCTTCGGAGACGGAGTATGGTAAAAGAGCCGAATTGTTTTAAAAACGCAGAAACAGTTCCGGCCCTGCAACGGGCCGGACAATTTTTAATTTAAATAGTATGGACCCCTGGACAGATTTGAAAAACTTTTAACTGAATTTAGGTACCCTTTGGGAGCAAAACTAGAGTAAAGGAGGGTTTGGAGTGGCTGAAGTACGAACTCAGGAATGGTTTGGCAACTTCGCGTTTATTCTTTTCCTGATTTTAATTCTTCTTTTCTTCGGGGATGGGGTTTGGTAAAAAACAACCAAAGCTGTGTCTGATACCGCAAACAGAAAGGAGGGCCTGCGGATGATAAGAACTCAAGAGGTTGCTTGGGGTAACTTTGCTTTTATCCTCTTCTTGATTCTGATTCTCCTTTTCTTCGGCGATGGCGTATGGTAAAATTAAAGTCATAGCTAATACTGAATTGACACCGCTTCCTGAGTCCTTAGGGGCGGTGTTTATTTTTTATGAAATATCGTTTTTTACGAAAAATGGGCTGCTCGGGAATATAAAAATATGGTATTATAAAACAAGAGAGAACGTGAAAAAATGCACAAGCTTAGAAAGGAGTGTCCAGGGTGAGTATGGAAGAGACTGTCGGCATCATCGAAGAAATACGCAAAGTCTATCCCCAAAAGTTTGTTTCAGAAGAAAAGGTATTTAGCCATATCCGCCCCGGAGACCGGATTTTTATCGGTACGGCTTGCGGGGAGCCCCAGTTCCTGGTGCAGGCTTTGGTCAGTTATGTGCAGAAACATCCCAAGGCCTTTTGTGATACGGAAGTGCTGCATGTCTGGACTCTCGGCGTGGCCCCTTATACAGATAATAAGTTCCGGGATTATTTCCGCCATAACTCCTTTTTTATCGGCAGTAATACCAGAAATGCAGTTAACCAGGGGGTGGCTGATTATACGCCGGTATTTTTATCGGAAGTGCCGGGTTTGATCAGGCGCGGGATAACACCCATTGACGTGGCCTTGATCCAGACCTCCCTGCCCGACAAACACGGGTACATGAGCCTCGGAATAAGTGTGGATATTGTCAAGGAAGCTGTTAAAGCCGCTTCGGTGGTAATAGCTCAGGTAAACTCTTATATGCCCAGAGTGCATGGCGATACCTTTGTACACATCAGGGACGTGGATTTTATTATCCCGTTTAATGAGCCGCTGCTTGAGTATAATGCCAGGGTTTCCGATGAAATTGCCATGCGCATTGGCAAATATGTGGCCCGTATTGTGGAAGACGGTGACACCATCCAGGTGGGGTACGGCAGCATACCGAACGCGGTCTTAACCTGCCTGCGGGATAAAAAACACCTGGGCGTACATACGGAGCTGTTGACAGACGGGATAGTGAAGCTGATGAAAGCCGGAGTTATTGATAACAGTAGGAAGACAATCGACCGGAATAAGACGGTGGCCGCTTTTTGCATGGGGAAAAGAGAAACTTACGAATACATCCACGATAATCCCGCTATTGAGTTTCGCACCGTTGACTATACCAACAACCCTCTAGTGATAGCCAGAAATTATAAAATGACAGCTATCAACAGTGTTTTGGGCATTGATTTAACGGGACAAGCTACTGCGGAATCCATTGGCCGGACTTTTTACAGTGGGATTGGGGGACAGGCCGATTTTATGCGGGGCGCTTGTTTGTCGCCGGGTGGCAAAACAATTTTAGCGCTGCAGTCTACAGCGAATAATGGAACTGTATCCAGGATCGTTCCTTTTCTATTTGAAGGGGCAGGGGTGACCACTACCCGGGGGGATGTTCACTATGTAGTCACAGAGTACGGCATTGCCTATTTGCACGGCAAAAACATCCGTGAGCGGGCTATGGCTCTGATTTCCATTGCTCATCCCAAATTCAGGCCCTGGCTGGTTGAAAAAGCCAAAAAGTTAAACCTGATATATAAAGACCAGGCCTTTATATCCGGGGAAAGAGGAGAATATCCGGAAGAATTGGAAACCTACCGGACTACCAAAAAAGGTTTAACGTTGTTGCTTAGACCGGTAAAAATAAGTGATGAACCGTTATTGAAGGAATTCTTCTATTCCCTTTCCGAACAAAGCATGTACAATCGTTTTATTTCCTGGCGCAGAAGTATGCCCCATGAACATCTTCAGCAATTTGTGGTAGTGGATTATACCAACGATATGATAATTCTGGCCGTTTTGAAAGAGGGGCATAAAGAAACAGTGGTTGGTATGGGCCAATACGGTGTGGATGAACATTCTCTTGCGGCAGAAGTTGCCTTTGTCGTTAGGGACGAATACCAGAACCAGGGGGTATGCACCGAACTGATGTCTTACCTGACTTATCTGGCCAAGAAACAGGGTATTGCTTATTTTACAGCGGAGGTATTACTTGATAATATACCAATGCTCCATTTGTTTGAAAAAATGGGTTTTGATATGGAACGGAAAAGTTCAGACGGAGTATATGAATTGAAAATGGCTTTGAAAGGGCAAGAGGAGGTTGAGTGATTCTCCCCTGCCGGCGAACCACGGTTTGTACCGTGGTTTTTCTTTGACATTTCTGATAAACTAGGTATGATGATAAGTGATTGGCCTTTGCTTAAGGAGGTTATGATCCGATGAACCGCCAGCACCTGGAATTATTTAAAACTGTCGCTGAGAAAAAGAGCTTTTCCAAGGCGTCTGAGGCTTTGCATATTAGTCAGCCTGCCATTTCCCAGCAAATTAATGCCCTTGAAGAGTACCTGGGCGTTAAGCTTTTAAACCGCACGACCAGAAAAGTAACCCTGACCGAAGAAGGCAAAATACTTTACCAATATGCCATTCAGATCTGTAAACTTTTTGACGATGCTGAACGGGCCCTTAGCGAATTCACCGGCGTGGTGAAAGGGACGCTGACGATTGGAGCCAGCCTGACGATCGGAGAATATTTGCTGCCTAATATAATTGGCGCTTTTAAGGTGGAGTACCCGCAAGTTCAGATTATACTGGACGTTTTTAATACAAAGCATATCGTACGCCGCCTGCTGGAACAAAATATTGATGTAGGTCTGGTGGAAGGACCGGTAAATAACGATGACTTATCGGTGGAGCCTATAATGGAGGATGAACTTTGTGTTATAGTGAGCCAAAAGCATTCGCTGGCCGGACGAAATTCCGTATCTCTGGAGGAATTGGCATGTTTTCCTTTTGTACTGCGTGAAAAAGGGTCCGGCACCCGGGAAGTGATGGAGGAAGCCTTGCGCAATGCCGGGTGGGACCCTAAAGAAATGCTGATAAATTTGGAATTGGGCAGTACAGAAGCTGTTAAGGCGGCAGTGGAAGCAAACCTGGGTATATCTATTCTGTCCAAACGTACAGTGCAAAAAGAATTGCAGTTAAATTCGCTGAAACTGCTGGCTATAGATGGGTTGAAAATAATAAGAAAATTTTATGTAGTCTATAATCCCAAAAGGCATCGCACCCCTGCGGTGGAACACTTCCTAAATTTTATTGCCGGGCTCAACCTGTCATGATTTTTTTTTTGGGTGATTTGGGTTTTAAGGGCTAAAATCTAAAGTGGGTGACCAGCACGAAGCCCAGTGCAGAAAGGACCACTGAACCGCAGAAGCCAATAGCAAAAGATTTTATACCCAAGCGCCGGAAAGAGGAAATATCCACATTTAAACCCAAAGCAGCCATAGCCATGGTTAATAAAAAGATACTTAGGTTTAAAATGAAAGCTATAACCTGATGGGGAAGAATACCTGTCGTATTGATAATGCTAACTCCCAGGAAACCGAAGATGAACCAGGGAATAGGCAAGTTGCGAAGGCCGGGTTTCTGACCGGTGGCTTGTTTTCTGTTGAACAGGAGGCCAATAACCAGGACGGCGGGGGCCAATAAAGCGACCCTGCCCAATTTCACCAACACAGCAATGTCCGTTGCCGTGGCGCCGGCTGGTTGGGCAGCGGCAACTACGTGAGCCAGTTCATGCAAAGTGGACCCGGCAAAAATGCCGTACAGACGCCCAGCCATTACTCCGGCTTTTAACAGAAAAGTATATACCACCGTGCCGATAGTGCCCAGCAGGGCTACAATGGCCACGGAAATAGCCGTTTGTTCTTCTGTTGCATCTACTACCGGAGCGGCAGCGGCTACGGCAGCGGCGCCACAGACCCCTGTTCCAACTCCGGTGAGCAGAGCCATTTTTTTATCCACCTGCATTTGCCTGCCAAGGAAGTATATAAAGATTATGGCAAAGGTGATTACAGTAATGTCCAGCAGTACAATCCGGGGCCCGGCCGAAATGATATCATCGATATTCAACCTCACACCCATGAGAATTATTCCCAGTCGCAGAATTATTTTTGCTGTAAAGTCGATACCCGTTTTTGCCTCCAGAGGTACGTTCATAACTGCCCGCCAGGTGATTCCCAGCAAAATGGCGGTAACCATGGTCCCCATTACGGAGACATAAGGGAAAGTCACAATTTTTTGTGCCACCACACTTAATACCAGTGTTAATGCGATGCCCTGCAGGTACCCCGTTGGCCTGGGTTGAAGCAAGGAAATACTGTTTCTCCCGGAGTTTTCATATGTTTGCATTATCGGAACACCTCCAACATTAATAATTAACACTAATATGTCGGGAAAAATAAAAATAGGCCTTAACTATCTGGCCTAAGTATATCATGGAAAAAATGAAATATGAAATTCGAATTCACCATAAGTTTTATAATGAGTACTTATAAATTCCGTTTCGTTATTGCTAAAATAAATTTAACTTTAATAACAAGGGCATCAGCGCCAGGGTAAGTACTTCGATGCATTCGTTCATGGCTCCAAGGGTGTCGCCGGTGACGCCCCCGATTTTTTTATTTATATATCGTCCTAAAAGTACGGACCCGGCAAAGGCACAGGCTGTCAGGATGAAGCCGGGCAGGTTGAGCAGAAAAAGGCCCGCTATAATTACCGTTACAGATGCCCAGGCCAGTTCCCGCTTGCCAACCAGGTCGGTGAATGTGCCCGTCCCTCCACCTGAACGGGCATAATCGTAAACGGCGGAGCCATAAACCAGGGACCAGCGCCCCAGGGCCGGAACAAGGACAAGGCCGGCCAGTTTCGCGTCAGGCGGAATTTGGCCCAGCAGTATGAATTTAAACAACAGGTCAAGGCAACCGGCGATTACGCCATGGGAACCGACCCGGCTGTCTTTCATAATTTCCAGTATCCGGTCTTTAGGTTTGCCGCTAAAAAATCCGTCGGCTGTGTCCATCAGCGCGTCGGTATGCATATTGCCGGTTATAAATACGGTAAAAGCCACGGCGAAAAGGTCACAAACAGGTGGGCTGAAAAACTGGGACAGGATAATATAGACTGCCGCAGTGAGTATGCCTAATAGCAGCCCCACTACCGGATAATAGGCCATCGAACGGGCGAGGTTTTTTTCTTCCACATTTCCGCGAACGGTCACCGGGATTCTGGTTAAAAACTGCAGGGCCAGCAAAAATTCCACTATTGTCACGTCTCCTATACTGTTTTGAATGAAACGTTAATGTTCAACTATTTCGCCAGCCAGCGGCTAATTCCTTTACTCAACTTTTAGTTTTAATACTTATTTTCACTGTCTGTAACGGTGAAATAATCGTTGCATCGTAACGACAGTGAAGGCTTGAAATCGCTGTTTCCGGCACGGACGCCTCAATCCCGAGGACGTAATTATTTAAACCGCAGAATCCACAGAGAATCCACTTAGTAATTTTCTTGTTCGGCTTTTTCTCGGTTTTTCTCTGTGTTCTCTGAGTCCTTTGTGGTAGATGGTTGCTGGCCGTAACCTCGGAGCAACGGTTACTTCACTATACAGCGGCATTTATAACTACTGACTTTTGAAAATAATATGAGCCATTGAGTTCGGGAACGCTGTCTGAACGGCAAGGGTTTGCAGCACCAAGCTCCCGGGTAGCGGAGACACCTTCCTACCCTGCCGCCATTCTCCAGCATAAAGCTCCTTGGTAGTGGAGAACCCCACCCACCCTTCACGGCTACCTGCAACTATAGAATGCTGAATACTTTACTTTTCGAAAGACTTTAAGTTGACGGCTATTCTGGAAGTTAAATCTTTGATTTTTTCCCAGTTACTTGACTCCACTTCTATTTCAAATGCGGTGTCGGAGGCCTCTATTTCTATTTCTGTTTTTATTTCTGTTTTTATTTCGGCTTCCGGCTCTTTTGCTGACAGGGCAGGACCTGCTTTGGATTTTTCGTTCAAAATTTCTGTTTTAACGAGTTTGACTTCATCGGATTTATACTCTTTTACCTCAAATCCTTCTTCATCAATCAGGTATTTCAAGAGGCACAACAGAGTTTTTGCACTGACCTGTTTTTTAATTTTTATTTTTCCTTCAAACTTGATTTTCATCATGGTACCACCTCGCCGTATATAATATGAGGCTGTAATATTATATGAGGCTACGGCAAAAATTAATAACTGTAGAAGTCAGTTAAAACAAAATGCATCCTAAAACAAAGGGAGTATTATTAAAAACACGCAGAATGCCTTGCCAGAACCTCTGCGAGAACTTCAGCGGGGGCTTTTTCAATAAACCGGGCCTTCCGGGAGGTATAGTCGACAGCTTTTACTTGCTCCACCATGATGTAGCCGGAAATTTTTTTGCATCCTTCAGTTTTCACGTAAAGGGGGTAATTTCTTTTTGTGGATGTAATAGGGCATACTATTGTAAGGCCGGTCTGTTTGTTGAAGAAGTCATTGCTAATTACCAAAGCGGGCCTTTTTCCCATCTGTTCGTGTCCCGACTGAGGAGTGAAATTTAACCATATAATGTCCCCTTGGGCCGGAGTATAAGTTGTCATCTTACCACTCCTCCCTGCCCACCGGCGGACCCCATTCCTCTTCTTCGGGAGTATGTTCAGCTTTATAATCTGCAAAGAGTTCTTGAATGGTGTATTTTTTTTCCTTTTTCCTGGCACGGCGGATAATTATTTTGCCGTACTCCGCAATTAATTCAACTTCGTCGTCTTCCTTAATGGAAGCAATGGCAAGAAGCTGTTTGGGAATTCTGATTCCCTGGCTGTTACCCCATTTTTGAATTTTTGCCATCATAATAAACCAACTCCGTGTAATAGATTATAGAGCCCATCGTGTATATACATAGTATATACTTTATTTCTAATAGTGTCAATGCGCCGGTCAACCATGTAAAACAAGCCAGTTTAACACATATGGTATGTATTGGTTTGCGTTTTCATTTTATGATATCCGGGTATGCTGGAAACACGATAATAAAAGGAGGAGGATGCATTATGTTACCGCTTGGTTCAGAACAACGCCCCATTGTAGTGAAAGTTAATTCCGAGGAAAAAGCGACAGCCCATAAAGCCTTGCGCCGCGAGGCTTTATGGTTTTTTGGGGGGAAATGGATATGTTTCCGTGGACGGGGAACTAACCGGTCATACCCGTGATGGAACTACGGTGAACTAAAAAATGAAGATGAGGTTACCAAAAAAACTTGACAGTATCCTCTTTGTTGCCGCTGTTGTATTTTACGAAGAATATTGCTATAATAATAACAGCAAAAAGGAAAGGAGATTTATTATGCCTAACATTAAGCCGATTTCCGATTTAAGGAATTACAATGAAGTGTTGCGTTGCATAGAGGAGGGTTCCCCGGTCTTTTTAACAAAAAATGGCCGTGGCCGCTATGTGGTTATGGATATGCAGGAATATGAAAAAATGCAGGCAAAATTAAAATTGCTTACTGAACTGGCTAAAGGTGAAAAGGCAGGGCGGGAAAATGGATGGCTAACCATTGATGAACTGGAAGCATCCCTGGGGGTAACGAATGGTTAATCTTAAAATCTCGCCCAAAGCGCAAAAGGATATGCTGGAGATCAAAGAATATATCTCCGAGGAATTAGGTAATCCTACAGCAGCAACGAATATGCTGGCCAAAATCACCAAACGATTCAGAGATCTTATGGAATTCCCGTTGATTGGAGCGCCCTTGTCCTCTGTTATTAAAATTGAAACAAGCTATCGTTACCTTGTGTGTGGGCAATATACAGCTTTTTACCGTTATGAAAATGATACTGTATATGTGGACAGAGTGCTATATGGCAGACGAGATTTTATGCGAATCCTCTTTGGGGATGCTGCAGAGGAAGAAGACAACTGATTGAAAGATGCGAACCCCAAATACGCGTGCTACTGCAGCAAAGTTACAGAAGAACAAGTTGTTGATGCCGTACTTAAGCATGGAGCGAAAACGGCGCAAGAAGTAAATGACATTACCGGAGCGCTGAAAAATTTCAACAGGTTTCAGGTGTGCTATCGGCAAGGCCGACTATCAGGCCAAGGGAGTGATATACCTGCCCGAACAGGCTAGGTATTCCTATCTCCTGAAACTGCCGGAAGGCAAGATTCTGCTGTGGCAACATTGTCCATTGATATGTATGAGAAAATCTCATCCATATCATCAACTGCTACCGGAGTATATTTAATCTTATTCCTTTGCGGCATCGATCTTCCTCCGCATTCTTGCCATGACTTCATCATGTTCAATCAATTGTTCACCTTCAGCAATCTGCTTTTCTGCAACCAGCAACTTGGATTGTAATTTAATGCGGGCCTCCATGCGTCGAAATGCCTCCGGGAAGACACCCTGAGAGTGATAGAGGAACAGGCCGACCGCCTGCTTGAGGTAGAAGGCATCGGACAAAAACGGGTGGAAATGATCAAAAAAGCATGGCAGGAACAGAAGGAAATCAAGAATGTGATGCTGTTCTTACAGAGCCACGGGGTATCAGCCTCTTATGCTGTGAAGATATATAAAACCTATGGGAACGAAAGTATCAATATAGTCAAAACCAATCCTTTCCGTCTGGCAGATGATATCTGGGGTATCGGCTTTAAAACAGCCGACAAGATTGCCCGGCAGCTTGGCTTTGACAAAAACTCTTATGAGCGCTGCCGCTCAGGGCTCATCTGTGTGTTGAACGAACTGGCCAATGAAGGACACTGCTTTGCCGTACGGGAGCAACTGGTGTCCGAAACGGTCAGGATGCTGGAACTTGAGGAGTCACTGGTTGAATCTACCATTGACAGGATGGTCGAGGAAAAGTGGGTTATTCCCGATGAAAACAACGCTGTTTATCTTCCGCCGTTCTATTTCAGCGAAACCGGCACTGCCAAAAGAATCAAAGAAATTCTGGCCGTTCAGGCCCCCAAACGGGCAGTGGATATAGAACGGGTCATCAAAGAGGTGCAGGCGGAATGCGGTATCACTTATGATGAAGTCCAGTTGGAAGCTATCAAGACAGCGGTTACATCCAAGTTCATGGTCCTGACAGGCGGTCCCGGAACCGGGAAAACCACTGCCACTCTTGCCATCATCAGGGTATTTCAGAAACTGGGCGCTTCATGTATACTGGCAGCCCCCACCGGGAGGGCGGCCAAAAGATTGTCCGAGACCACCGGCATGGAAGCCAAAACCATCCACCGGCTGCTGTGTGGACCAGCTTCCGTCGGTGGGCGCCGGTAATGTCCTGAAAGATATTATTGATTCCGGAACCGTACCTGTGGTCCGGCTGACCAGGATTTTCCGCCAGGCCATGGGCAGCGATACCATGAAGTGATTCAATTTTTAGTTCACTGTATTGCTACCGCGGGTATGACCGTTTACTCCGGTGTCCCAGGGCGACATCCAGTCATCTAAGCTGTTAAGCTCCGAGCAAGCCGGTATCCCCGAACTTGACGGCTCACCGGGTATTCCTTATATGATGGCCGCCTCCCGTTTCGCTATTACTGTCAGCGAAACTTCCCGGCGGCCCTCGCCGTCTGCGGACATGCGGGGACTCCCCGGTTTGCTGCTCTCCGCTTTACAGCTAGATTCCTGACGATGCCGCCCAGGGGAAGCCCTCCGCAAACGGTCATATCCGCTCTGATATTATGGTTAAAATTTTCCGTTTGGTAACTTTAAGGGAAATGTGTTATAATAAAAGAAAGAACGTTCGGTCGGTATGGAGGGGATGGCTTTGGTAAGGGAAACTGTTTTAAAAGCGGAAAAGAGACAGGCCGGCACAGAGCTGAAGGATAAGATTTTCAAAGCTGCCCAAAGGCTTTTTGTAGAAAAGGGATACCACAGTACCAGTATTCCCGACATTGTAAAAGAGGCGGGAGTTAGCACGGGGGCTATATATCATCATTATTCCAGCAAGGAGGAACTGGCCAGGGAAATTCATAAAACTGCCGTGCAGCAATTTCTCGCAAATTTTAATGAACAGGTTAGAACGCAAAAATCAACTTATGCAAAAATCCGGGCTTATACAAGCTTAATGTTCCGGTGGACTGAACAGGACCCGGTCATGGTCCAATATCTGCTCTACGGGCGACCGAAGGAAATACTGGTGAGGAACCTGACCGTATGTTCCGAAGAAGGTTTGCAAGCTACGAGGGAAATGGTCGAACAGGGAATGGAAGCGGGCGAAATTAAAACCATGAATCCGTGTCTTGCTTCAGCCATTATTTCAGGTACCCTTATGAGGATGATTGAACTCAGACTGGACGGGTTAATCGAACATCCGCTGGAAGAATTTATTGAAGCGGCAGCTAACAACATCTGGTTGGCCCTTAAGGCTTAGGGGGGATTATAATGATAAAACCCGCCCTGTATATAATCAGCCGGCAGACGCTTTTACGACAGGCCTTGAGCCATTTATTATCAGGCAGTAACCGGTTTCGGGAAATTAATGGAAGCGTTTGCTTCAGTGAAAGCCGGTTAAAAGCCGGCGCCCTTGAAGAAAATACCTGGTTCATCATTGACGCGGAGTTGCCGGATTATGAAATTCAAGAGTTACTCCTTCTGGCAAATAGGGGCGGCGGCCGGGTAATTATTTTGGGAAGCAGTTATAATGCCAAAAGAATTATTGAACTGATGCCGCTCAAGGCTGACGGATATTTGACAACGGATTCGCCGCAGGACGAACTGTTTGCCATACTGGAAAAAGTGGAATCCGGCGGGCCGGTGATAGCTGACAGTTTAATTCCCGATATGATGAACAGGCTTTCTGCTTCTTTACAGGTGAAGCCGGAAAAAGAAATTCTGCTGACGCCCAGGGAGCAAGAGATATTGGAACTGCTGGCCCAAGGGTACACAAATGGCCAGATTGCCAAAAAGCTTATAATCAGCGTAAATACAGTAAAAAACCATGTGCACAACATTCTTGAAAAGCTGGGGGTTTCTAACCGGGCAAAACTGGTTTCTTATGCCATGAGCAGAGGCCTTGTTAGCGTGTTGTTAGTGGCTTTGGTTATTACATTGCTGATATCCATTAATACATCGGTATGTTAATTTTAGTTTAAAGATAGACCGAAAGGACTAGTTAAAACTAGTCCTTTTTATATGAGGAAAAATAAATAGTTAGGTTCATTACAGCAGTGGACAGGTAGGGTATAATTAAACCGAATGAATAATCGTTCTGTTTTTGTGTTTGTGGTCACAAATTAAAAGGAGGGAGTTTTATGGGACAAAAAGAGTTGCCGGGGGCTTTAAAGAAGAAGTTGGAAGAGCTTTTCGGAGACCGCGTACGGTTCAATAAAGTGGAACGGTTGGTTTACTCCCACGACATGGGGGTTTTGCCGTCCCAGGTGATGAAGCTTATTGATACTATGCCCGATGCTGTTGCCCAACCGGTTTCTGAAAAGGAGGTAATAGCCGCAACCAATCTGGCCAGGGAATTTAGTTGGCCGTTGATTCCGCGGGGTAGCGGCACGAGCGGATTTGGCGGTGCGCTGCCGACCCGGGGAGGGATTGTCCTTGATTTTGTACGGATGAACAGGATCATTGCGGTTGATGAGCATAATTTAACGGTAACGGTGGAGCCGGGCGTTGTTTGGGGGGACTTGCAGGAGTACCTGCAGGCCAAAGGGTTTGATCTCAGGTTATATCCTTCCAGTACACCGTCGGCTACCGTTGCCGGATGGGTTGCCCAGGGGGGCAGCGGTTACGGGAGCTTTGAATATGGTTTCTGCGGGGAGAACATCGTATCTGTTGACGTTGTTACAACCGAAGGAATTACCAGGTCTTACGCGGGAGAAGAACTTAAATTTGTCAACGGCCTTTGCGGGATTACCGGAATCATAACGAAGGTAACCGTTAAAATAAAGGAAAAAGACGAAGATGTTGTAGTTTTGGCTGCTTTTGATAAACTCAATGATGCTGCCGAAGCTCTGCGGATGATTAGACAGCAGGCTCTACCTCTGTGGTCGGCAACTATGTCTACTCCCGCCTATATCAGGTTAAAGCAGAAAGCATCCCAGCACATTGTGCTGCCGGAGGACAGGTATTTCCTGCTCTTTGTTTATCCAAAGACAAGAAGAACAACTGTTGAAATGGCCTTGAAAGGAATTATTGCTTCCTGCCATGGCGAATTAATGCGGGAAGCCCTGGCCAGGGAAGAATGGAACGAACGATTTTACCCGATGCGTTTTAAAAAGCTTGGGCCTACCTTGATTGCCACGGAAGTTATAGTTCCCATAGACAGGCTTTCGGAATTTGTTTCCGAAGTGGAAAGGAAATACAAAGGGGAATTTGCCCTGGAAGGCACCATGATTCATAACGATAAAATATCGATTTTGGGCTTTATGTTATCTGATGAGAGAAAAGCCGGTTTCCCGCTGGCTTATACCAATTCCCTGACTGTCATTGAAATAGGTGAAAAGCTGGGAGGCAGAGTATTTACCCTGGGACTGTATTTCGCTGACAAAGCAAAAGATGTTTTAGGTGAAAACCTGGTCAATGAGATCTGGGCTTATAAACAAAAGATTGACCCGCAGGGTATCTTAAACCCCGGAAAAATAATTCCGAGTTCTCTCGATAAAAATTCACCGGCCAAAACTCTCAGCAAAGCCATGTCCCTGGCTAATGCCGGGAAAGGTTTAATAGGCCTGGCCGGTAAATTCATGAACAAAGTACAGGGTGACGACTTTGCATCACCGTTGAGCCCACAGATTACCAACGATACCTTTGCCTGCGCACTCTGCGGTTATTGCCGGAACACCTGTACCGTTTTTGACGCCGTTCCCTGGGAGAGCAATTCTCCTCGGGGTAAATACTACCTGCTGACCCAGTATATCAAGGGGAACATACAGTTGGACGAAGAAGTGTCGAAGGCCTTATTTTCCTGCACCACCTGTGCGAAATGCGATAAGGTCTGCCAGATTCAGGCCCATAACGCCCATAACTGGATGTCCCTCAGACCCTGTTTCCATGCTAATGGCCTTGAAAATACAGGTTTGGCCGGCGTGAGAGAAAATGTGTTAAAGACAGGCAATTTCTGGGGTGTTCCGGCCGACCAGAAATTTAAGTGGTTGGATGTTCCTACTCTTAAAAAGGGCAAGATTGCATACTGGGCCGGGTGTTGGGCCAATATAGTCATGCCTAATATGCCCAGGAATATCACGCGGATTTTCAACAAGATCGGGGTAGAATTCGTTCATTTCGGAGAAGGAGAAACCTGCTGTGGCCTGTACCTGGCTTTGGGGGGCTACATGGACGATTTCACCCGACTGGTTAAGAAAAACCTGGAGATGTTTAAAGAAGCCGGCATTGAGACCATGGTCTTCTCCTGCCCGGGCTGTTTTGCTACCTTCTCTGAAAACTATCCGGCCATCGCCCAGCAGTTGGGTATGGAATGCAATATTAAATTCCGCCATGTCACTGTATTCCTGAGCGAACTTATTAACCAGGGCAAATTAAAATTTGACCGTCCTGTGAACTGTAAAGTAACCTATCATGATTCCTGCCATGTGGGCCGCTGGTTCGGACATTACGAAGAACCACGCAGTGTCATTAAGGCAATTCCGGGTGTGGAGCTGGTGGAAATGCCGCATAACCGGGAAAACGCCCTCTGCTGTGGGCTGGTATCGGCCTTTGATTCACTGCCTACTGTTCAACATGCGGGCATAAAGAGGGTCAGTGAAGCTGAAGGGACCGGCGCCGATTTCCTGATCACAAACTGTGCGGGATGCGGTTCCCAGTTTAATGCCACCAGTTGCGCCATGCAGACCAGGGTACGCCAGAAAGACTTTACAGACCTTGTGGCGGAAGCCCTTGGTATTGAAACGGAAGACCCGACGGAAAATATAGGCAGGTTCATGGGGGCGGCTGTAGAGATGCTGCAGACAAGTGCCATGGTGAAAAAGAGATAAAAGGGCAGTGAAAAAACTAATAGGTTTCCAGGGTGCCGACAAAAGTTATTCTACAAGGTATGGGGAGGTTACATGTTTGTAAAATCATTTAACCTCCCCTTTTTCTGTAATGTATCTTTGACTTAAATCTGAAGAAAGACCTCATTAATTTCTTTTTCAAATTGCCGGACAATAGCCTCTGTCTGTTCTTTATCCCACTGCTTTCCTCTTTCCAGGGTCTCCAGAGCATTTTCGAAAATGTCGATTAACAGCCTGTTAATCCGAGCATATTTTTCGCGGGCATTCTCCGGTTCCGGGACTTTACCGCCCCAGATTCCGGCCATACGGTTAAAGAGGTAATTGGTAACCTGCCGCATCAAGTCAGCAAGTACCGCCACCTGTGTATCGGCAAATAATGCTACCCCTTCATAAGAGGAATTTCTCTCAAGCTGCAGCCGTCCCTGCTGTTGCAGGTGCTGAAAAGCCGGAGTGCCTTTTAACACAATCTGGTGGTGGTACAGGACATTGGCCGTAACAGGCAGGTTATGCAGCAGGTCATTTCTCAGGAGAAATTCAAAATTACCCCTGATATCTTCCAGGGTCGAATCAGGCTCAAACATGATAAAACCGACATTGGGTTCCAGCCCGTTTTTCCGGAGGATGCGGATGGCTTCTTCGTTCTGGGCCACAGTCGTCATTTTATTCATTCTTTTCAGCGAACTGTCCTTGCCGCTTTCCAGGCCAATCAGGATATGCCGCAGACCGGCTTCCCGCAGTGCGGCTATGGTTTCGTCATGAATATCATTTACCCGCCCTTCAATACCAAAGCGAATTTGGCGTGGTTTCAAGAGGGCGGCCAAGCGCAGCGCCCGTTCCTGGCCTCTTTGGCCCGGGCCGAAGAAATTGGGGTCTGTAAAATAGAAATCCCTGACACCCCGTTCGGCAATAATTCCGTCTATCTCCGCCACGATATTATCGGGGCTGCGTCCCCGCCAGCGGGACCCGGCGCCATAGAAAGGATTGATATAACAAAAAGTGCATCTCCCATAGCAGCCCCGGCTTCCCTGCAGGTTTACCTCCGGCAGGCGGTACATGGCTTCGGTACGTACCGGGGGAGGGAGCCGGTCTAAGTCTGCCAGCACTTCGCGCCGCCGGTATTGAACGCCGGTACTGTCTCGTACGGCCAGTCCCGGCAAATTGACAGGGCTAACCCGGCAGGAGAGGGCTTCCGCCAATTCGACAAAAGTTATCTCGTGCTCGCCTACAATGACCGAATCAATGGCCGGACACTCCTGTAAAATATCGGTATAGGCGATGGTGGGGTAGAACCCGTAAGCTGTTATATAAGAAGTAAGTCCGGCGTTTTTGACTTGCTCCAAAAAACCGTAGAGGGCCCGGTCAGTTTGCCAGTGGTAGACCATATGAACGCCTAAGACGTCAGGTTTCCAGGCGCTTACTATGTTTTCAATTTCAGCGTAAGAAAGTTTGTCCAGGTACCCTTCCACAATTTCTACTTCATGCCCCCTGCTGTTTAACATGGCGGCGGCATAGCCGGAAAGCAGGCATGACGACAAGGGGGTATTGGCAATATCGTTACAACGTTCCGGCTCAATACTTCGCGGGTGTTCCAGCAACAGTATTTTCATTTGAATGTGTCACCTCCTGCCACATAAATACGTTTCTGGCTAATTGGATAGTTTCCAGCTTATACCGGAACCGGTCAAAGGGTTGCGGGTTATAATATGTAGGGTAGAGTAGGTCGGTATCCGGACCTATGACCCCTTGGGCCCGGGCCATTTTTTCAATGGGTGTGCCCGGTAGAATGCGGATATTGTTCAATACCACCGTCCCCAAATTCCTGCGCTTGCTGTGTATCTCGTAGATTTTTTCCAGGAAATCTATACTTTTTCGGCAGGTTCTTTCTGTTTCCCCGGGGACATTAACCATAAAATGGTATACGGTGGTAATCCCTGTCTGCGCTGCCAATCTGGCAGCCTTCAAAATGTCCGCTTCATTTAGGTTTTTCTGCAAAATATCCAAGGCTTCCTGGCAAAGGCCGTCCGGTGAAAAAGAAAAACACTCACAGCCGGCTTTTGCAAACAGTGCTATATTTTTTTCATTCAGTTGGTCTTCCCGCATGAATCCGTCCCAGCGCACCGCCAGTTTTCTGCGAATTAATTCGTGACATATTTCTTCCAGGTGGCCCTGGGGAATGTTCAGGACGGGGTCAGTAAAGTGGAAACTTGTAATACCGTACTCTTTATGTAAAACCTCTATCTCGTCTACAACGGCTTTGGGCGGTCGGCACCGCAATTTCCTGCCCTGTAATTTCGGATAAACACAATAGGCGCAGTTAAAGGGGCATCCCCGCTTTGTTTCAATACCGATGGCCGGAACGTAGCTGTTTATATCCAGATAAAGGGATGGATTAAGCAGTTGGCGATACGGCGGGATGTAGTTTGCCATATCGAACTCGCGGGAAGGAGGGGTAACCCGTATTCCTTTCCCTTCCCGCAGGCAGAGCCCCGGTAATGGAGGAGGGTTATCCAGATTATCAAGCAGCGCCGGGAAAGTAACTTCCGCCTCGCCGACAACACCGTAATCTATTTCCGGCAGTTCAAGCATAAGCCGTTCCGGAAAGAGGGAAAATCCGGTGCCGCCGGCAATAATCCTGGCTTGCGGCAGGACAGCAGCAATAAGCCGTACCGCAACGACAAAAGGGGGAATGAGGGAACTGGTTTTATTGGCCAGGGGATCTATATTTCTCAGAGATATCCCCACCACATCGGGCCGGAAAGCCAAAAGCCTCTCCTTAACGGCTCCGAATGGGTCAACTTCCAGATTCATATCCACTAAATCCACCTGATGTCCACCCTGTTGCAGTTGACCGGCCAGGGTGACTATGCCAATGGGGTAGACCTTTTCCTGGGAAACCCCTTCGACAGAAAGCGCCTGGATCATCAAAACACGCATGTTCATCACTCCAATAATAATAAGGCAAAATATGTTACAAAATCATTTTTGTCTTGCAATACCTCCAGATGAAAACCTGCCCGCCTGACTGTGGCAAAGACATCGATGCCGGCTCCTTCCATGGAAGGCCTGGCATCCCTGGTATTCCGGCATTTTCCGTCAGTAGCACAGGAATCGCACAGCGAGCATGGCCCCGCCCAGAAAACGAAGGCTTTATGGAAACCAGCTTTAAAAGCTTCCCTTTCAGCCCGGAGTACACGACGCTGAAAATCCCTTGTTGGAGGCTGACCTTTTAAAAGTAAGGCCCGGCTATAATCTTTCAATAAATCCCTGGTTTTTTGCGGAGGCAAGCTATTCGGCGGGCAATGGCCTTTGCCGTAACCGCTGCAGCCAAACCGGCATTTCAGGTCGGCCCAGTCAGTAACATGTACCATGTCTGTCGAAACAGGGCAGACGTCATCAAACCCCAGGGTTTTTATAGAGGACACTAATCGGTCTACAGGTTGGAGGTGTAACCTGGCCAGGGCTCTTTTATTTTTGCTGGCGATAATTAAGGCGGTATCTGTTTTTAATGGAATAAGCTCTGTCTTGTAAAGATTCAGCCGGGCAAGTTCCTGCATGACCCATTCACAGGAAAATACCTTTCCGTTATATGTATTGATGAACATATTTAAATCAAAAAGGGCTGCTTTTTCCGGGCAATGTTCCAGGAAAAAGTCATGAATGACCAGCAAACCGTCGGTTTTCAGACAATCGGAAGCCCTTTGCAGGATACCGGTAATCTCCTTTTCTGAATAGGCATGAATAATGTTGGAAAGAATAACCAGGTCAAAACCGGCTGTGTCTACGGGCCAGTCTTCCAAAATATTGGTTGGACAAAAGGTTATCCTTTCAACCAGTTTTTCAGCCTGCATAAATTCCTGCGTGCAGCTCAGCACTTCGGGCAGGTCCAGCAGGGTAGCGGTCATGGCCGGGAAGCGTTTCAGAAAACCTGCTGCAATAGCTCCTGAACCGGCCCCTACATCAAGGATTTTCCCGCTCATAGAAAGACCTGCAAAAAAAGGCATGATTTCCTGTACCTTGGTTCTGGCCACCCGGTCCATGGCGCTGATATACATCCTGATCCGGTGGGCCCGCTGTGCCGGGTCTTCTTCGGATGCCCCGTAATTGACCCTGCCCCCGGTCCGGAGGCAGCTTGCCAGGTCCTGCCAATGGGAGACCAGGTATTTTCGCCACAAGATGGAATCTCCCTGGTAATTCTCTTTACCTGCCACCAGATATTCACTGGCAAGTCCGGTATTATAATATTTTTCTCCGTAATTAATTAGCAGTCCCATGGCGCACAGGGCCTGCAGAAATCTTTCCATTCCCGCCGGCCTGCAATTCAGGATTTCCGAAATTTCTTCTACGGACTTGCCTCCCCGCTCAATATGAGTGAAAATGTCCAGTTCAACGGCCGTAAAGAGGACTTCAGAAAACCAGTACCCTGTGGCCAGGTCTTCCAGGTATTGCGGACCTGGCCTATTCGCCCCTTGGTGCATCTGGGGTCACCCCGGCATCTTCAAAAGTAAGCATTTTCCCGATAACCTGCGCGGCCGATTCCACGATATTCATGGCTAGGGCTCCTCCGGTACCTTCGCCCAGGCGGAGGTTAAGGTTGAGCAGGGGCTGCAAACCCAATTCCCTCAGCATGTGCCGGTGCCCGTACTCCATGGATTGGTGAGCCGCAATCATATAATCCACCGATGCCGGGGCCAGCTTTTTGGCCAGCAGTGCCCCGGCGGAGGAGATAAACCCGTCTACTACCACGGGGATTTTGTGGTAGGCCGCCCCCAGAATCACCCCGGCAATTCCGCCGATTTCAAAGCCGCCTACTTTGGCTAGCACATCCACCGGGTCATTCGGGTCAGGCCGGTTTATCTCCAGAGCCCTTTGAATTGTACGAGCCTTGTTCTTTAAAACTTCGTCAGTGATACCTGTACCCCGGCCCGTTACTTCCTCTGCCGGTAATCCGGAAAAGGCAGCCAATATAGCGCTGCTGGGAGTGGTATTGCCAATGCCCATGTCCCCCGTGGCAAGCAATTCCACCCCTTCCCGGATTAATTTCTCGGCCACATCAATACCTGCCTCCAGCGCCTGTACGGCCTGTTCCCGGCTCATGGCCGGGCCTTTTGCCATATTGCGGGTACCGTAATCCACTTTGTAAGAAAGAATCTTTCCTGCTGCTACCAGGTCGGTCAAGTCAGCGGCCACCCCCATATCCACCACATATACCCGGGCCCCGGCCACTTCTGCCAGGACATTGATGGCTGCCCCGCCGGCCACAAAATTAGCTACCATCTGGGGGGTTACTTCCGGTGGGAAAGCGCTTACCCCTTCTGCCACTACACCATGGTCGCCGGCCATGGTAACCACGGCCTTGTGCCTGACTGAAGGTTCCAGAGTTTCCCGGATAGCGGCCAACTGTTCTGCCAAATTCAAAAGCTCGCCCAGGCTGCCGCGGGGAATGGCCAGTTTATCCAGGTAGGTCCTGGCTTTCTGCCGCCACTCCATGCTTACAGGCGTAATTCCTTGAACTACTTTTTCCAATTTCAAAGCCATTCCAGTTACACTCCTTACTATTGAGTTTGCTTAACCTTTATGAGACTGAAATCATAAAATTTGTAATGTTACCAGGGCTAACACTTCAATTACCTCTGTCATGGCGCCCAGGGTATCGCCGGTTACCCCGCCGATTTTTGCTGAAATGAATCTGCTCAGAATAGCAGTACATGTAAGAACAACTCCTGCCAAAATAAGGCCTTTTATACCAAGCATGATTATAACAGCAGCCAAAACAGTTACAGACGCCCAGCACATTTCCCTGGTGCCCACAAACCGGGTGAAACCTCCGGTGCCCCCATTATTCCTGGCGTAAGGGTAAAGGGTAGCGCCGTATACTTGCGGCCAGCGACCCAGTGCCGGCACTAAAATAAGCGCCGTAATTTTGGCGACCGGGGGAATCTGGCTCAGCAGCACAAACTTGGCCAGTAAAAGGAGGCAGCCGGCCATGACCCCATGGGAACCGACCCGGCTATCTTTCATAATTTCCAGGATTTTTTCCCGGGATTTACCGCTGAAAAAACCGTCTGCGGCGTCCATAAGGGCATCTCCATGCATATTGCCCGTTATAATAACCAGAAATGCAACGACAAAAAGGTCACATGTAGGGTTGGGGAAGGCATGTGACAAAACTGTATAAAAACCTGCCGCCAGAGTGCCCAAAAGTAATCCGACAGCCGGGAACCAGGCCATGGAACGGGCAAGGTCTTTTTCGGTTACTTCACTCCGTATGGTGACCGGTATTCTGGTAAGAAACTGCAGGGCTAACAAAAAATGCATCCCAACAACTCCTATCGGGGTAAAGTCGAGTTGTGTAACAAGTGTGCCTGAAAATTAACCCCGAGTGTTTATCCTGTGATACCAAAATATTTGGCTGCAAACTGGGCGGCACATTCAGGCCCGCAAACTGCACATTCATGGTCTCCCAAATTGTCCAGGGCCAATTTTGTTTTTTCAGGATCGAGGGAATGACGAATTTGCCCCTCTGTTTCAAGGACTACCCGTGCCCTGGCCATTTGTAGGTCCTCTTCCCAGGCCATTTTATTGCCCCGGGCCAGGTCGGCGGCATGAGCGGCAATACGCATTGCGATGACGCCGTCTTTGACATCCTGTTCCAATG
Source organism: Thermincola sp. GK-1 (assembly GCF_059412445.1). Lineage (NCBI taxonomy): Bacteria > Bacillati > Bacillota > Clostridia > Eubacteriales > Thermincolaceae > Thermincola > Thermincola sp. GK-1. The sequence goes on along the minus strand of NZ_JBSQAT010000006.1, from coordinate 120,061 downwards.
GCAATCCCAAATGTTCGGCAGGAGTAACATAGCACAGGAAATCAGCTCCGGCTGCGCCTGCCAATGCCCCGCCAATAGACGCGGTAATATGGTCATATCCCGGCGCTATGTCCGTGGCTAACAATCCCAGCAAGTAATAAGGGGCTCCGTTACACAAACGTTTTTGCAGTAAAACAGTGGTTTTTACATGGTGCATAGGAACATGCCCCGGTCCTTCTACCATTACTTGCACTCCGGCGGCCTGGGCCCGGGCTACTAGTTCCCCGGCCACCATAAGCCCTTGCAGTTGGGCGGCATCCAGTGAATCTGCCGTGCAACCGGGACGGATGGCATCGCCGACGCTTAGTGTGACATCATATTTTTTGCAAATTTCCAGTACCCGGTCAAATTGTTCATATAAAGGGTTTTCCCGGTTATTGTGCAGCATCCAGCCTGTCAAAAATGCCCCTCCCCGGCTGACTACATCAGTGACACGCCCGGTGGACTGCAGCCGCCGGATAACGTCAAAATTCAAAGCTGCATGAATGGCCATAAAATCTATGCCATCGGCCGCATGTTTTTCGATGGCCTCAAACATATCCTCCGGTTCCATGGCCACGATACTCCCACGCTTTTCGATGGCTTCGATGGCTGCCTGGTAAATAGGCACACTGCCAACGGGAACGTTAGCGGTGGACAGAGTATAGCGCCGCATGGCGTCAATATCTCCGCCGGTGCTCAAATCCATGAATGAATCGCACCCGGCCTTTTCGGCAACAGTTAACTTTCTTGCCTCCATTTCTGGGTCTGACCGGTCGCTGGACGTGCCGATTAATGCGTTGACTTTAATCCGCAGGCCTGCCCCGATTCCACAGCCGCTGAATTTTTTCCGCAGTTTGTTTTTCGGAATAACAATTTTTCCGGTGGCTACTCCTTCCTGAATAAACTTCACATCAAGATTCTCTTTGGCAGCTACCAACTCCATTTCCGGTGTAATTTTGCCCGCACGGGCAGCTAACACCTGGGTCATAATTATCATCCTTTCTTTTGGACACATGTAGATTTAGATATGTTTAATTAGAAATTATCCTAACAACTGGTTTTGGCTGTTCCCAAATACTCGGCTACTACTTCCATAGCGCAGTATTTACCACACATTGCGCATGCCGATGAGGAATCGTCGCTTCTTTCTTTTCTGATCTGTCGGGCTCGCTGGGGGTCAATAGCCAGAGCCATTTGTTTCTCCCAATCCAATTCTTTTCTGGCCCGTGAAAGATCTCTGTCCCATTTAACCGCCTCCGGCATACCTTTGGCCAAATCAGCAGCATGAGCCGCTATCCGGGCAGCTATTACACCTTCCCGTACCTGGTCAATATCAGGCAGGCCCAAGTGTTCGGAAGCTGTTACATAGCAAATGAACTCAGCCCCTGCCCAGGCGCTGATAGCCCCGCCGATGGCGGCGCTGATGTGGTCATAACCGGCGGCTATGTCTGTGACCAGGGGGCCGAAAACAAAATATGGGGCGCCTTTGCACAGGCTCTTTTGTAAGGTGACCGTTGCTTTAAGGTGGTTCAGGGGAACGTGGCCGGGACCTTTAACCATGACCTGAACGCCGGCTTCCCTGGCTCGTCTCACAAGTTCCCCCAGTACCACCAACTCCTGAACCTGAGGCCCATCCAGCGAATCAGCCAGGCAGCCGGGCCGCATTCCGTCAGCCAGGCTGATGGTTACATCATATTTACGGGCAATTTCCAGCACTCTATCGTAGTTTTCATACAGGGGATTTTCCTTGTTGTTATACAGCATCCATCCAATAAGATGAGAGCCACCGTAACTGACTAACGGATCAATCCGGCCTTCTTTTTTGGCCCGTTCTACAATGCTCATGGTAGTGCCGCAATGCAGGGCGAGGAAGTCAACTCCATCGGCGGCCTGGCGTTCAATAACTTCAAACAGTTCTTCGACTTCCATCCTGAGGGATGAACCGTGTTTTCTACCGGCTTCGGCCACGGCCTGGTAAAAGGGAAGCGTACCCAATGGGGTTGGAGTGGCGGCAAGGGCCTCCCGCCGCATGGCATCTATGTCCCCGCTTACACTGAGGTCCATGATGGAGTCGGTTCCCGCTTCCACTGCTGTTTTGATTTTGGCCACTTCCGTATCAATAGTGGCTTTTTCCCCATATAAACCTACGCTGGCGCTGACCTTTGTTTTTAGTCCGGCTCCGATCCCGGCAGGGATAATGTTGCGGCGGTTAATGTTGCGGGGGATTACGATTGTCCCGTTGGCCACTCCCTGCCGTATAAATTCGGGAGTAACACCTTCTCTATCAGCAACCTGTTCCATTTCGGGCGTGATTACCCCGTTTAAAGCTTTTATCAACTGGGTCACAACAAATCTCCTCCTTAAAACATAATTTCTCATTCTTCAAATTGCAGTGGTTTTACAGGTACAGCCGCACTCCTAAATTTTAAGAGTACCCGGTACACCAGCGCGCTGACGACAAGGCTAAGGAAGTAGCTGATATCGGCATGGCCAAGATATTTTTCGGCCAGGGGACCTACATACAGCACAGAACTCATAAAAGGAACGGACACAATCACTCCGATCACAAAGGCAGTAATGCCGGCCCAACCGTTTGTGGTACTGTTCTGCGCCAAACCGCTCCGGTAATAAAAGAAATCGCTGAGGACCACCCCCAGCCACGGGGCAATCCAGTAGGAGAGAAGAAGCAGGAAGTTTTTATATGTATCGGCTAATTGCCCACCACCGAAGGAAACCAATAAAGCTCCTATACCTCCACACACTATAGCGGATGTCCAGCGTTTCAGAGGAATACCCATGGCCAGAGCTGCCAGGCCGCCACTGTAAATGGCCATGGAATTGACGGGGAATATGCTTAAAATGACGGTAATCAGGGCCGGTATTGTAAACACGCCCATCAATTTGGCAAAGAAATCCATGGGCCCGGCATGCATGCCTAATGTGGCTGTTAAGGCGCCAAGTATTTCCAGCCAAATACAAACTGTTAAAGCTCCCAGGTAAGAGGCCAGCCAAACCTTTTTCCCGGATGTATTTTCGGGAAGATACCGGGAATAATCGGAACCAATGGGGCAGTAACTGATCTGATATGAGAAGGCTATAGCTACGGCAAGTATAAATATACCCAGATTAAATTCACCGTTACTCGCGGCTGATTGACTTAAAAGCGCGGGCAGGTTCTGTACAGATATTACTGTCATAATTATGAAAAGTATACCAATTATAATAGACATCCAGTGGGCAAAGGTATGGATGAAATTATAACCGTAAACGGCAATTAACAGGGTGGCTATAGTGAGAATCAGCAATGCAGAGTGATAACCTAAAGGTAAAATTTTTTGTAGCGCCATGGCAGCTAGCACTAAATTTACAGCCAACCAGCCAATGTTATTGACCAGGTTAAGAAAAGATAATCCAAAAACTCCGATTTTGCCAAAAGCCCTTTTGCTGGCCGGGATAAGAGGTTGGCCTGTTACGGGTCCCACGACCGAGGTCAGGCCAAGAAAGGCGGCTCCCAACAGGTTGCCTATAATAATCGCTAAAATAGCATGCTTAAGTGATAAGCCAAATTCAATCCCCAAAAAGCCGGTGAACCAGGTAACTACGTTTAAGTTGATGGCAAACCAGATGGTAAACATCTGTCTTGCCCGGCCGTGACGCTCTTCTCTGGGAATTGGCTCAATCCCGTAAGGTTCCACCTCCAGTACTTTTTCCTGATAAGCTGCTTCTGACATAAACATCCCCCCATTATAATTTTTCTGAGTTAAATAAAAAATCCACGCCAGAAATCCGGCGTGGATTTACCTTCTCCCCACCTAAGCCAACCCTTACACACGAGGCGGCATAGACCATTCCAGGCAGGTCTCCTGACTCAGGTTCATCGCATTGAATGCCCCTTCCCCCTTGCGGAGTGGTTTGGCATCTGCTCTCCTTCACAGTGGCGGGTCCGTCCGGGATTTGCACCCGGTTCCCTATTCTCCCTTCACGGGCACCTGGAACGTTTGGTAATTATCCAGTTTGTTAGTGTTATTATAGTAAAAGTTTCCCACTGCTGTCAAGGGGTTGGACAAACACGACACAAACATTTTTCATTTACTGGATTGAATTTGGTAAAAATAACATTTGAACAATTGACTAACAGAACGTACTACTGTATATTTATAGTATAAGAGTAAATTTAAAGGGCTTTAGGTAACTTGGGATCTGGGGGGATAATGTGGGGAACGAAAACAAGTACCTGCGTATTGGCCAACTGGCTGAATTAGCTGGGGTTAGCGCAAGGACTATTGATTATTACACCCAACTGGGCCTCATCCATGAAGCGGCCCGTACTCCGGGCAATCACCGTCTGTATGCCGAAGAAACGCTAAAAATAATTAAAATGATAAAAGAAATCCAAAAACAGCATTACTCTTTGGAGGAAATTGCCCATTTGTTAGCCGGCAAAGAGAAAGGTGAAGTTTTTGAAAAGATTGTCAGCATCAGTCAGCATCTGGACGAATTACAAAAGGAAGTGACGGAACTGGTACCCGCTCTTCAGGTTGCCGGCGGAAATCCGCAGATAAGAATGGTATCCCAGGAATTAATTAACAAGGGGTTGTGCGTTATCCAGGCCTTGATGATTTTGCTCGGTGAGCCAATGATTTAAAACAAAAAAGGAGGATTGATTACCATTGAGTGGTTTTGGCAATCAATTAAAGACCGTCGTATTAATGAGTATCCTGACGGTGCTGGTCATACTTGTCGGCAGCGCTTTGGGCGGCCGGCAGGGAATGGTGATGGCTTTTGTATTTGCTTTGTTAATGAACGGCGCCAGTTACTGGTTCAGTGATAAAATTGTTATTAAGATGACCGGGTCCCAGCCTCTTACCAGAAATGGCAATCCGGAACTGTACGATATGGTGGAAAGACTGGCCAGCAAGGCCGGACTGCCTATGCCCAAATTGTACCTCACCCCGTCCCCGCAGCCCAATGCCTTTGCCACGGGAAGAAATCCGGCCCATGCGGCGGTAGCTGTTACGGAGGGCATACTCCGCTTATTGAACCGCGAGGAACTGGAGGGCGTAATTGCTCATGAGTTGGCACATATTAAAAACCGGGACATTTTAATCGGCACCCTGGCGGCCGTCATGGCCGGTGTAATTACTACTCTGGCTGACTGGGCGCAGTGGGCGCTGATTTTCGGCGGCGGGAACAGTGACGATGAAGAAGGCTCGGGTCTTGCTGCCCTGCCGATGATCATTCTTGCTCCGCTGGCCGCCATGCTGGTGCAGATGGCTGTTTCCCGTTCCCGGGAGTACTTGGCTGATGCAACGGGAGCGCGCATAGCGGGGAGCAGTAACGGCCTGGCCAATGCCTTGCTGAAACTCGAGCAGGGGGCCCGGATGATACCTATGGAAGTTAACTCCGCTGCCAGCCATATGTTTATTGTCAATCCCTTATCGGCTCAACGCTTACTGCACCTGTTTTCCACCCACCCGCCCATTGCCGACCGGGTCCGCAGGTTGCGGAATATGGGGCTATAATTAATGAAGTTTCCGCTTCCAGCATGACACTGTATTTAAGAAAAAATCCCTTCCCTTGCCGTGGGAGGGGTTTTTTTGTGTTTTGATAATGTCATAACAACCATATAAAAGGAATTTGTCAGAAAAAAGAGAATAATAAAAGAAAATAGCTGGGAATACAGGCAATAATTGTTAAACAATTTTAGGATAATCAGTGTAGCGCATACTTTGCAGGATGGGAGGGCGGAAGAAGTATGCTTTTTGAAAAACTTAAGCAATTAAAAAAAGTTGATTATGGAAAATTCTTAATACCGTCTCAAATACTCGAAGCTTCCTATAAACGATGCCGGGATAAAAGGGTTAAAGTTGAACTGGCTCAAATGCCGAGAATTCTAAGCCATCCTGAAGTTGATAAGTTGCTGGAAAAGTCTAAATTACTGTTATCGGCTGCCTGGCCTGTGATAAGAGCGGACCTTTACCCCAATTTTACCGATGAGGATCAGTTAATTATCCTCTGTAACCATGAAGGATACGCTGTTGCTTTAATGAGCAGCCCGAAAGCCCTTGAGTTATGCTATAGTATGAATATTGGCCCGGGAACCTGTTTCAGGGAAGAGGTCTGCGGGACCAATGCTATTGCTTTGGCCATGAGCTTGGGGAAAACGGTTGTCATAAGAGGGGAGCAGCACTACTGCCGGTTATTTAAAGATTGGAGCTGCATTGCGGCGCCGTTAAGAGGGCCCGGTGGGGATATTATCGGATACCTTGACGTTTCTATGGACAGTGAGGAAGAATTGGGCCATACACTGGCTTTGGTGCAGTTGGCTGTGAAATATATAGAAGAAAAAATGGGTGAAAAGCAGCTATCTGATGAAAGTTTAAAAGGAGCAGATATTCTACTGGATAATCCCTTTAAATTAAGGATATTGAGTATCCGCGAGAGAGAAGTAATTCGTTTAATGGCCGGTGGACAAACGATAAGTGAGATAGCAAAAGCAATGAGAATAAGCCGGGAGACAGTAAAAACATACTGTAAAAGAATTTATAAAAAGCTGGGAGTTAACAGGAAAAGCGATTGCTTAAAGAAAGCCAGGGAATTACGGTTACTTGATGAATGAGCATGTCCCCCTTCTGGGGGACAAAATTATGTCGAAATGTGACTGAAAAATCCCCCATTTTGGGGGACAGAAATTTATGGAAAGGTATGCTATGATGAGATTATACTATAACAACCCGGGGAAAGACCCTCTATGTCAATAATTAAAAGTAAATATTTATTGGATTGAGAAAAACCAAAACCGGTATATGCCAGATATGTAATATGATGGTAGCTATATCCGAAGTTAAATCTTTGATAAAAAGCCGTGTGTAAAAATCCTGCAGTTTCTAGGCAACTAAACTATGTTTCGCCTTTGCTGCGAGGAAAACTGATTGATCATACGGTTTACGGTTTTTCCAGATAGCAAAGATAATCCTGACCCAAATCCGTATAGCTTCATGATGAGCCTTGCCCTGGGAGCGCTTTTTGTCGTAGTATTCGCGCGCCCAACTAACCCACCGTACCGTTTGATAAGCAAATTGGTGCAATGCGTTGCGGAAGGGTTTCACGCAGGATTTTCGTCGTTTGGCAAAGCGGTATTTCCCACTTTGATAAAGAACCGGTGAAGTTCCACCCAGGGCTTGTACTACAGAAGCGTTCAGAAAGCGTTCCCTGTCATCTCCCCACTCTGCCAAAAGTCTCGGGGCCAGCCGCGAACCCGCTCCAGGCAAACTGGCGAACAACTTGCTGTCAGAGTGGAGCTTAAAAAGGCGCTCTATCTCCTTGTCATACTCTTTGATTTGCTCGAGGAGCGGTTCGAGCTGAGAAATCACAGCTAACATCAAACGGGCTTTGGTTCTAGTAACTACCGGGCTAGCCTTTAACTGGGGAGAATGCAACTTTTGATACAGCGCTATAGCCGTCTGATTGGGCTTTGGATGCTTATGAGCTTTTAAGAAAGCAGCTAACTCCGGCACAGAAGCCTGCTGCGCTGCTTCCAATGTGGGGTAGAGTTTCAAGAAATCCAGAGCAACAGGGAGAGTAGGCTTAGAAAAAAGCTCCAATGCTACCGGAAAATATTCTTTCAAGCAAGCAATTAAACGGTTGGTTAAACGAGTGGATTCCCGAATTAAAGTGTCCTGGTCACGGGTTAAAGTTTTTAGCTCCTGGATCAGCTCAGAGTCCGGTTTGAGTTGTCGCAAGCGGCTAATATCCGTTCTACCCAGTTCTGCCAGGATACGGGCATCCAGTGGGTCGCTTTTGGCACCGGAAGGCTTGCGCCGCCGGTCAACAACCTTGGGGTTCACAGGATAAACGGTGAAACCTTCTTCCAGCAAAAACTGGATTAACAGGCCGTGTTTGGTTTCTATGACACAGGCTGCCGACTGAGGGTTTTTGGCCATTTTAAGGAGCTTTTCCTTCAAACATTCTAGGCCTTCACGGGTATGAGGGATAGTGAAGTTAGCTTTTCTAAGCCTTGGGAGTCGATAACAGATATCCGGTGCTGGGTATCAGCCCAATCAATACCGACGTAAAGCAACTTCATGACCTCCTCGATTTAGAGATTAATTACTGTAGCTCGGTGGTCAGCCTTATCTAACTGCGGTGCTCGAAGCACGACCCCTCTATCGACCATGACCGACTACAGTCTTATTTCGGGAAAGACAACTCTTTCGAAAGCAGTCGAACTGACCAGGAGGTGATAGTCTTTTCCCGAAAAATTGGGCTCTCTGACTTCATTACGCTGGTGGGAAGGGTTTTCCCTTCTCCCTATAAACTACTTTAACAGATAAGGAGGTGAAAAATGAGGCTCAATTTAAAAAAGGCAGTAAAATTAATCCTCACAACATTATTAATCTTTTCCCTGTTTTCTGTTGCCGCGCCGGGTTTTGCCGTTCATGAAAAGGTCTCCGCTGATTTAGCAAGTAAGATCAAAAATAATTCCAACTCCATAGTTCCCGTAATTGTCCAAACAAAGCAAGGCTTACAGGAACAACATAAAACCCGCATCCAACAGTCAGGCGGTAAATTGAAGCACGACCTTTCCCTGATCAAGGGTTTCTCCGCTGATTTACCTGCTTCGGCCATAGAAGAAATGTCTAAGGATGAAGATGTCGTCCAAATTTCCTATGATACCGAAGTCCGTGCCTGCCTTGATATTGCGGTACCTGCAATCAATGCTCCTGCCGCTTGGGCAGTCGGTTTTACAGGGAAAGGTATTACTGTAGCCGTTATTGACACTGGCATTTACCCGCATCCTGATTTAACTCAGCCTACGAACCGCATTATAGCTTTCAAGGATTTTATCAATAAAAAAACATCACCTTACGATGACTACGGCCATGGCACACATGTAGCAGGGATTATTGCAGGTAATGGTGGTAAATCCAACGGGCAATATAAGGGCGTAGCCCCTGAAGCCAGCCTGGTAGGAGTCAAGGTTCTGGACAATACCGGCGGCGGCCGCGCCAGTGACGTAATCGCCGGAATACAGTGGGTTGTTCAAAACAAGGCCACTTATAATATCAAAGTGATAAACCTATCGCTGGGCTCTCCGGCAACACAATCCTATGCTGCCGATCCCTTGAGCCAAGCGGCGGGCGCGGCCTGGGACGCGGGGCTGGTGGTAGTGGCAGCCGCAGGAAATAATGGGCCGGCGGCAGGGACAATAAACACCCCCGGCATCAACGCGCATATAATCACGGTAGGGGCTGTGGATGAGAGGGGGACAGTTGACCAAAAGGATGATGTTATTGCCGGTTTTTCTAGCAGGGGGCCGACCATTGACGGTTTAACCAAGCCTGATTTAGTGGCCCCGGGGGTAAATATTACGTCTCTGGCATCAGACACGTCGTATTTGCCCAAGAAAAATAGCGGTTCGGCAGGTAAACCGGGAAAAGCCGCTCAAGCCGAAACCCAGGAAAAACCTGCACAAACCACTATTACCAATTACTATGTTACCATGTCGGGGACATCTATGGCAACCCCGATGGCAGCAGGAACCGCTGCTTTGCTTCTGGAGCAAAACCCAAATTGGACACCGGATGAGGTGAAAAGGCAGTTGACGAATACTGCGGTTGATTTGGGATTTGCGCCTTATGAGCAGGGGGCGGGGGAAGCGTTTTTTAAGTAGCAAAATAAGGAGGTTTAAAAATGAAAAGGTTGTTAGGGGTTTTAATGGCGTTTTTATTAACATTAATGACTTTTGCCCCGGCGTTTGCTAAGGAAGTTACTATTAGTGAAACTAAAACAATTAATGAATACCAAAAAATTAAAGAGCTTCAACAAAAAAATGACAATGAGTTAAAAAAGCTAGGGTATACCGATGTTCAAATCAAAGAACTCAAAAAAATTGATTATGCAGAAGAATTAAAAAAGAGAGCTAAACTTGACGACATGACACTCAAAAACTACGGCTATACTGATGAACAAATAAAAAAGCTTAAATGCTTTAAGGGCACTGAAGATGAAATAAATGCTTTAGCAGCAACTTTGACATTTGATGCATATCACTTAAACTTCTGGTATGACTCAAAAAATGATCGGTCTTATTGGAAGACAGGTTTTAGTTGGTCATGGAGTAGTAAACCTCTTTACTTAAGTACTGACATTATTGGGGCAGGCTGGGCACCTACAATGACTTTACTTACAGCAGAATCTTATAATGTTGTAACATATAAAGCAACAACAATAGGGAGTCCAACGTCGTATACAAAACAATATAATTTTGCCCTGGCGGGTACTAATACTGCTCAGGCTAAATTTCCTTTATGGGATTCTTATAACAAAATGTGGGCAGCAGAAGGTTGGGGGTTTGTTAAGGTATCTAGGGGAGGCATGACGAGAGATATGCAAATGAGAATAGCTTATGGACATACCCAACTAGATATTTCAAATCCTTCCGTGTCTTATCCGTGGGGCATATCTTTTTCATGGATAACTGGTGTTAATGAAGAAGCAAGTGAGACGGTATCATATTCTAATTAAAAGTGATGGGCAGATATTATTCTGCCCATCATTAGCATTTTATTTGATCTTTGGGTGGTCATTGATAATATTATATTATTATACTGTGCATTACTGTTTGGGAGGCTACAATGAAAAACAGAAAATTGAAAACTATTATATTGTTGTTATTAATAAGTATCTTATTATTATCAGCGCTTAGTTACGGTTTGTGGAAAAAACGGGAGCAATCGGCAGTTAATGATTATAAAATGTACATGGCTAAACAATATGATATACTTAACTTCTTACAGGATTCTCTTGATGTTAGGAATAATACTTCTGATTTTACAAATAAATTGATGTTAGCTAAAGGAGAGTTTACGTATTTAGATCCAATAATAAAACATGTCCCCATGCCTAAATCATTGATAGAGTTTCATAACGAAGGGAAAAACCTAGTAGACGAAATCTTGTTTAAAGCTTCGAAAGGTGAAATGGTTGAAAATGACATTTCAAAACTTGAAGATTACACAAAAAAACTTCGTCGAATGGTGCGCACTCTAGGCCCATCTATCGTCGAAGCTGAGTCGGCTGCAGTTATTTTTAAGCGTCTTGATGAGATTGGTAAAACTTTGTGATAAAAAAAGAACCCGGTGGTAACCCATAGCTTTGATCGAAGATGCCCTGACAGTTAAGTATTCCATCATTTATCAGAGCGTTAACTTAATTCTTGAAGGGGTCCAGTTTTGATGGCCTACTTGTTCGCGGCGGTGACAAAAATCCTAAATTCCATCAAAGTCAATGAGCTTAAGGACGATTTTTGTTTTGTTCAGATAACTATTGTTCTGATTTTCGAGAGGCTACAGGATTGTATAAGGAGCATTCCTGTAATGAAATAAAATGAGGTTTGAAAAAGAGAATATGAAGGATTTGCGAAGTTTGACCGATGGGTGGCAGAAAATGCACGTTGACATGGTAAAAAAGAAGTTATTGTAGGTATGGAACCAACAGGACATTATTGGTTTAGCCTGGGCTTTCACCTGTTAGAAGGCCAGGTAAAGATAGCCCTGGTCAATCCGTTCCATGTCAAACGAACCAAGGAACTGGATGACAACAGCCCGACCAAGAATGACCGGAAGGATCCCAAAACTATTGCAATGCTAGTCAAAGATGGCCGGTACCTGGAACCGTATCTACCGGAAGGTGTGTACCGTGAACTGCGGGTGGCCATGGAAGTTTATGTTTTATAGCATCAGTGGGAGAAATCAAAAGGTTTGCGCATCTGCGGCAAATTCAGAAACTGGGAAGGCTGAATCTTAATGAAAACAGTTCAGGTAAGCACAAAGGTAAAATAACATTGAGTAAACGTGGCAACAAGAATCTGCGACGGGGCCTATTCCAGGCAGTGATGCCGCTCGTGGCCAAGAATCCAGAATTTCGGGAGTTGCATAAGCACTATACTACTCGGGAGAAAAATCCTTTAACCAAAATGCAATCCCTGATGGCCCTGTGCTGCAAACTAATCCGAATTTTTTATGCACTTTTAACCAAAGGTACAACATATGACCCGCAAAAGATGCTAAGTGATATCCGCAGGCCAAAAATGTTAGTGGCTTAGAATTACACTGCAGCAGTCAATTATACACCGCACTTCCTCGCCTGTTAAGGGCGAAGCGGAGCCGCTGAAGCGGCCCTTGACTGGCTCGTGACCGCGGCGTTAAGGGCAGCCATGTGGTGAGCAGCGGTACATTTATGTAATACCGTAACCAAGATTGATTATAGATTTAGATCTTTGACAATTTAGAGCTGGGATAGTCAGGTTGAATTTTATCCATACGGGCAAAGACCCTGCTTAGGAGCATGACTGACATTCCACCTCTTGGAGAGGCAGAACGAAGGAATTTAGGGCATTGACCCTGTGAGACATGGGAGGGTTCCCACCGGAGACAATGTGGAATCCCAACGGCCGTAAAATACAAACAACCAGCGGTCTGGTTTACTCCACATACGTACATTCAATATTATACTGCTAAGCATTAATTATCCAAGAGACTCTAAATTGAAAAAGTGAAAATCTATGATTAAGCGAGCAAAAAGGAGATATCAAAAGATTATTGAGGGAGATTGTTTTATGAGAGAAAGAAAATTGTTTGTGGTCCTTTGCTAACGGTGTTTTTAATAACTAATTTGACAGGTTTGGCATATGCAAACGAAAAAATCGTTGATTTTGATCCCATTAAGGAATTTTCAGCAGATGGACCGTTTTATGAGAAAGGAAAAGACCAAAAGAATGTTAAAGTAGCTGATAAAAACAATGTTGAAACAGATGCGATTTATTATACTTATTATTGGAAGATAACCGGTTTATCAGGTCCTACTAAGTACTATGGAGAAAAATATACCTTAGTTTCAGGGGCAGGAGGACCTAATGGTAGTACTTTAGGTGCAAGTATACAAGCTAGTTGGTCTGATAGTATAGGGGGAACACTAAAAGTTCCTATTAATGATGTAGAAGTTCAAATTGGAAGAACCTTAACTAATAGCGGTACAGTAACAGTTAGCTATTCTATTAATGTTCCAGCTAACAAAAATGCTACTATTTATTGGCAGAGAATGTGCCTCTGGACAGCCTGGCCGGTAGCTTGTTCTTCCAGCTTGTCAACTCCTGGTATGAAAAGGGAAGCATCATCCTGAGGCAAAAATAAATAACAATACTGCAGAAATGTCCGCAATTGTTCCGGCTTTATAATAGCTAAGCAAAGATGGTTCTATTTCTTAGGGCTGGCCGGTTTTTCTTGGAAAAGAGAAAAACCGGCTCTAATAATTCACATATTAAAAAATAAAAGGAACATACAAATTGAACTAGAAGAATAACCCGAAAGGAGGAATTTTAAATGTTTTCTTTAAAGCGGTTTTTGCTTGGATTAGCGATAAGCTTTTTATTTTTGACGTGGTTAAGTACGAAGTGGATACCATACGATTATCCTACTGCACCTTTTTGGGTAGTATGGTATTGGCAGGCCAGAGATCAACTATTTAGAGTTCATAATTACGGTCTTATTTTTTTACCTATTTCAATTATAATTGGCTTATTTCTAGGATACTTATCCAAAATAAAAAGCTTTATATTTAAAAAAAGTAACTAAGCAACATAAACTATGAGTCTGTCCGAGAATTGATTTCATACAACAAAGCAGTACGAAATATCGTATTTTATATTGTATACAGCTAAACTTCTCATCCAATACCGTCCTGTTGAATCTCTCCACGAATCCGTTTGTCAGGGGCCGGCGCACTTTAGTTCGGCGGTGTTCTATGTCATTTAAAGCCAGATACAGTTCGTAGGGATGAGTCTCTGTTCCGTTGTACTCCCGCCTATTGTCGGTAATAATTGCAGATATGGAGAGACCACGTTCCCGGTAGAAAGGAATTACATCGTTATGCAAAAAACTGCTACAGCACACTCTGGTAGTTTTTTACACCGAAAAGGCGATAGGAATCATAAGACGGATTAATGGCGCATAATTTTTTCCTGAGAATAAATTTGGAGGGATAAAGTGCAAATCATCATCTGGCGGGTAAATCAAAAAAATTCCCTGTTTTTTCTCACCGGGGCCCTGTTTACAGTACTTTTAAGCCACCTTTGCTGTATCGCCTCGGCTTTGCTGCCCCTGGGTTTGAACGGTTTGACAGTCTTTCTGGAAAAGACCCTTGGCGAACTACAGCCCTGGCTCTTTGTTTTACCGGGAATACTGCTAATCTTCTCCGGTTGGCGGATTTACGGGAACCCCAAGAGCCACCTGATAGAAAAGGTGCTATTCTGGATATCGGCATTAATTGTGGCGGGGATGTTGTACTTGCAAAAACAGTGATGTTCCAGAGGGGTACCAAGGTAGCCGTAGATTCCATGCAGGTTGGTACTACTGAAGTGGAACAGGGAGTCGTTCTGGCCCCGGAGGCAGGAAATTTCGTGAAAGAAATAGTGGATGGTTCGTTCCCGGCAAATGTGCCGGGTGCTGGACCTGTTTTAACAACTGCCTCTAAAGGGCCATTTATACCAAACGGATAAGGGGCAGAGGACATTATCAGGGGCCCATCGAAGCGTATAGAAAAATTTTTTATTATTTAGCTTTACACACCAGTTGCCAGGTCACGCCAAACCGGTCTGTTAATTTGCCGTACAACGGGCTGAAGAAGGTTTCCTGCAGCTCCATTTCCACTTGTCCTCCCTCAGACAGCGCTTCAAATGTTAAGCGTGTTTCATCTTCTGTATCAAATTCCAGTGAAAAAGAAATATTATTTCCTGCTCTGTATGGCGCATCCGGGGAAGTATCCGAAAAACGAATTACATGACCGTCTTTTCTTAACTCAGCGTGAAGAACAAGATTTTTCATATGGTCAGGCACTGGAAATGCCGGATTGGGCGGTGCATCACCAAAACGTAATATTTGCATTTCTCCGCCTAAGACCTTTTGATAAAACTTCACTGCTTCCTCACAGTTGCCTTTGAATGTAAAATACGGGATTATCCAGTCACTCATTAAAAACCCTTCTTTCTCTATTAATTTTGGTATACTGTGTAGATATGGTCCTTATCTTCTTAATAATTTTTGCAGTTACAGCAATTTTTCCAATTCATCTGCATCAGTGACGGGCGGGTGACAGGAATAGTTTTTGCAGACATAGGCCGTGGCTTTTTCGTTAACGGCTTTCCTGTCCCTGAGAAAGGCCACTGCCTGAGCAAGTTTTTCTCCTTCCGGTCCCGGTGGTTTTAGGATCACCGTTGCTTCCGGCATGAATCTGCTGTTTACGGTGGCAAGCAATTTTTCTGTGTCGCCTGCCTTCCGGTTGCCGACTACAGTTATGTCCACAGGCGGTGTCAGGTCCAACCATACAGCCATTAAGAAGTGAGAGTGACCCATGAGCGATTCTGCCACACTTCCCCCAAAGGCTTTGAGTTGTTCCCGGGCCCTTTCTGCAAGTTGCCGGTCACCTGTTAACCTGGCCAGCCTGAAAAGGTTCACGGCTGCTACAGAATTACCGGCAGGCAGAGCGCCGTCATAGATTTCTTTCGGCCGGGTGATAAGATTTTCGGCATCGTTACCATAGAGGAAAAGGCCGCCGTTTTCTTCATCCCAAAAAAGTTTCAGCATATCGTTGTTCAGCTCCAGGGCCTGTTCCAGGTATGCAGGCTCAAATGTAGCTTCATACAGTTCAATTAAACCCCAAACATAGAAAGCGTAGTCATCCAGATAGCCAAGGAATGCCGCCTCGCCGTCTCTAAACCGTGCTAAAAGCCGCCCATCTTCTCTGCGCAGGTTTTTGTTGATAAAGTTCACCGTATTGGCAGCTACTTCGGCATACTTTTTTTCCCCTAAGGCCCGCGCGCCATAGGCCATAGCGGCAATCATTAAACCGTTCCAGGCGGTCAGGATTTTGTCGTCTTTAAAGGGGTGCACCCGCTGCTCACGTCGTGCAAAAAGTTTTTTCCTGGCTTCTTCGTAGCCTTCTACGTAACCTGTTTCAATCAGGTTGGGTATACTTTTGCTTTCAAAATTACCCTGTGCAGTAATGCCGTAGTCACGGCAGAAATACCGCCCAAGATTATCACCCAGCACTTCTTTCACTTCTTCGGGCGTCCAGACGTAAAATTTGCCTTCCTCTCCTTCTGAATCGGCGTCTTCCGCCGAATAAAAACCTCCTTCCGGTGATATCATGTCCCTTTGCACATAAGTAAAAATTTCCTCGGCTGTTTTGGCATATTTACGGTTTCCTGTGGCCTGATAGGCTTCCAGGTATGCGATGGCCAGAAGGGCGTTGTCATAAAGCATTTTTTCGAAATGGGGCACCAGCCATTTCCTGTCGGTGGAGTACCGGGCAAAACCGAAACCTATGTGGTCGTAAATCCCACCGCGGTACATGGCATCGAGGGTCTTTTCCACCATTTCCAGGGCAGCGCCGTTGCCCGACATTTTCCAGTAACGCAGGAGGAAAGTCAGGTTGTGAGGAGTGGGGAACTTGGGCGCTGCACTGAACCCGCCATAAAGGCGATCAAAGTTTTCTTCAAAGTAGGCAAAGGCTTTGTCCAGCATCTCTTTTGAAACATCTCCGCCGGTATGGGAAAATAAATGGCTGTTTACAGCTTCCGTTATTTTTTCTCCTGATTCTGTCAGTTCTTTTTTTCTTTCCCGCCACAAATCGGCTATCTGAATCAGGATGTCTGTCAGGCCAGGCATTCCCCGGGCGCTTTTTTTGGGGAAGTATGTTCCTGCAAAAAAGGGTTTTTTATCAGGAGTCATGATAACGGTCAGCGGCCATCCGCCATGTCCGGTCATAGCCTGGCAGACGGACATGTAGATGGTATCTATATCGGGGCGTTCTTCCCGGTCCACTTTTATTGAGACATAGTGTTCGTTAAGTATGGCTGCTACTTCTTCATCCTCAAAGGATTCCCGTTCCATCACATGGCACCAGTGGCAGGTGCTGTAGCCTATGCTGAGAAAGATGGGCTTATCTTCTTTTTCTGCTTTTCGGAAGGCATCATCGCCCCAGGGGTACCAATCCACTGGATTGTGGGCGTGCTGGAGAAGGTAGGGGGATTTTTCGTTGATAAGACAATTGGTATACGTTGTCTGCATGTTTGCACTTCCTTTAACTTGTTATATCTGTTATATTATTTCAAAATCAACCCAAAAAAATAGCAGTGCGAAGGGTAGAAATTGCAAAGAGTTCCTTGAATGAACACAGGATGCTGCTTCCATCAGATTTTGAGAAATACCTGATATAAAAAACTTGTGGCGGTTACAGAAAATGGCAGGAAATGACACATCAAATGAGGTATAATAATTTAAACAGTGTATGGAGGGACTTTTATTGACCACGGATAACATTTTTCCAATAGAAAAACTAAGGTCGAGACTGCAAAAGTTCATAAATACAATCAGAGACAGTGGTCAAATAATTGCCTTTTACCTCTTCGGCTCTTACGCCGCCGGCAGGGCAACACCACAGAGCGATATTGACTTGGCTATCCTGTTTGACAAGTCTGTTGAACGGGAGCGCTACCTTCCTGAGAGACTCAGGTTAATGGGTGAACTGTCAATAGTTCTTGAAACAGACAGGGTTGAACTGGTTGTGCTTAATGAAGCGCCTCCTGCATTGGCATACCGTGTTATTAAAGATGGAGAATTGTTATTTGCCCGGGACGAAAGGAAAGGCCAGTTGGTTGACTTTAAAGTGAAAACAATGGACCTGTATTTTGATTTTTTACCTGCCCAACGGATATTTTCCGAAGGTTTGGCAAGGCGTATAAGGGAGGGGAGTTTCGGTGGTGGATAAGAATTCGCCCTACTGCGCATGTGTGAACTGAAGGGGGGAGAGAATTGTACAATGTAATCATATTGGGGATAGTAAGTTTTCTGACTGACATCAGCAGTGAAATGGTGTATCCACTGGTGCCTATTTATTTAACAACTAAACTGGGGGTTGCACCGGCCATCGTCGGGATTATTGAAGGGATTGCCGAGAGCCTGGCCAGTTTGCTAAAGCTCTTTTCCGGATATATCTCTGATAAATTCAGGCGCAGAAAACTGTTGGCTATTGGAGGTTATGGTTTTTCGGCAGCCGGCAAGGTACTGCTGGTAGTGGCCAGTTCATGGCTTTGGGTATTATGGGCCAGGGTTGCCGACCGTTTTGGCAAAGGCATAAGGACTGCCCCTAGAGATGCCCTGATTGCGGAAAGTTCTCAACGCGGACGTTCCGGTAAATCTTTTGGGCTGCATAAAGCCCTTGATAATTTGGGCGCTGTAATCGGAATTACTCTTGCTTTTTTCTTTGTTACTTATTATGAGGGGGACTATCAGCCGGTTTTTTTTGTATCAATTGTTCCCGCTGTATTGGGTGTGGCAACGCTGTTTCTGGTCCGCGAACATAAAGCAAACTCAACCCGTACGGCCAGGAATTTAAAATTTCAATGGAATACCCTTGACCGCCGACTGAAACTGTTTTTGATTGTAACGTTTATCTTTACCCTGGGCAATTCATCCAACCAGTTTTTGCTCCTGAGGGCAAAAGACCTGGGTTTCAGCACAGGGATGACCATTCTGTTGTACCTTGCTTTTAATGTTATCTCCACCTTAGTATCTTATCCCGCGGGGAGATTATCCGATAAATTCGGGCGGCGAAACTTTTTGGTTTTTGGATACTTGTTTTACGGGCTTGTCTATTTGGGTTTTGCTCTGGTTACAGAAAGACAGTGGCTGTGGCTCTTGTTTGGGGCTTATGGGATTTATGCCGGATTAACTGAATCGGTGGAAAAGGCATTGGTTTCAGATATCGCCCCGGAAGACCGGCGGGCAACACTGATAGGTCTGCATGCTATGCTGGTAGGCATAGGCTTGTTACCGGCTTCCGCTCTTGCCGGATTTCTGTGGACAAGCTTCGGAGCAGCGGCTCCTTTCTACTTTGGCGGATTTATGGGTATCTTTGCCGGAGTTGCTTTGTTTGCTGTTCTGGCTCCGGGGAATAAAGTTGAATATGATAAAAGTTGAATGTTAATAGATATGGGGGAGGACTCTGGATTTTGCCATTATTATAATTGTTTTGTAAGTTTTCCAAGGGATCTAAGTTCAAGCAATTGTTCATTCTCCAACAGCAATTTTTAGGATTTTGGGAGACCGGCAGGAAATGCTTGTTTTATGTAGAATATGTATCATTTAAAATATATTACAAAAAAGGCGATGGGGCTCGCCTCGAACCGCTGTTTTTACAGATGATGGCTCCTACTGGCTTAACGCCGGTAGGAGTTTTTATTCTGTAACGCAATTTTTGATTTCAGATTTACAATTTTTTACTTTATAATATAGTTTAACAAAGGCAGGTGTTTGGTTTGTGGATTATATTGCTGTAGGTTTGGCCGGGTTTTTGGGTGCCGTTACCAGGGCATTTCTTGGGAAAATAATTAATACATGGCTTGGCTGGTCTTTTCCGGTCAATACCTTAATCATAAATCTGACGGGATGTTTTGCATTAAGCTTTTTTCTCACTTTAACCCTGGAACGGCTGGAAATAAACCCCAGATTGCGTTTGGCGACAGGCACCGGATTTCTGGGGGCCTATACCACCTTTTCCACCTTTGCTGTCGAGTCAATTAATTTAATCCGGAACCAACAGGTTTGGCCGGCACTGGTTTATCTCCTGGCCACGCCACTGGGCTGTGTGATACTGGCCTGGGCCGGTTCCGTTGCAGCGATGGCATTGGCCCAACGGCAGGCTGGTTAGGAAGAACCTTCAGAGTTATAATAATATAGTGAGGGAATCTACTTATGGAATATTTGTTTGTAGGCATAGGAGGAATTTTTGGGGCTGTTTCGAGATACGGGATAAGCAAATGGGTAGGCCGGCGTTGGAAAGGGGATTTCCCCCTGGCCACTTTCTGTATTAATATTACCGGTTCCTTTATGTTGGGCCTGCTCTCTGTCCTGTTGACCAAAGGCGGGGCAACTCCGGCCTGGTTGAAGCCCGTAGCCACCACCGGTTTTATGGGGGCATATACCACTTATTCCACTTTTGCTTTTGAAATTATAAATCTGATTCAGGACGGGGAAAAAGGAATTGCGGTCAGGTACCTTTCAGGCAGTGTTATACTGGGGTTATTAGCGGCATGGCTTGGCCTGACTTTAGGTGAATATGTATAGGAGGATTGGGCATGGATATTACGGGAAAAGGTAAATTATTGAAGATTTATCTCGGGGAAACAGAGAAATGGCATGGAAAATCGCTGTATCACCAACTGGTACTGAAATTAAAGGAAGAGGGGATAGCCGGCGTAACCGTTTACCGGGGAATAGAAGGTTACGGAGCCGATAAAGTGCTGCATTCGGCCAGAATACTGGACCTGTCTGCCGATCTGCCCATGATTTTGGAGGCAGTGGATTCGGCAGAAAACATAACCAGGGTGCTGCCGATGGTCCAGGAAATGGTGCCCCGGGGTCTTATTATGGTTGTAGATGTTGACATTGTCCGGTACGGACCATTCCGGGTAAAGCAGGCTTAACCGGTAGCAACAGTCTTAAACATAAACCGCGCATTGGGTTCCCCGCTATTTCTGCAACAGGACATTGTCAATTATTTGCTGGATAACGGGGCCACAGCATTTCCCTGTAGGGTTGTTCAGTAAGCATTGTCCGTTTTTCATTGCTCCTGTGAGCCTTGCAACATCCTTTACGGTGCGGGCATTACCGTTAATAAGAGCGTTTTCGATTTGCTCCTGAGTAACCCTGTTACAATAGCAAATGTACCTGGGGTTGGCATTGGTTTTAAACCAAACAGGGACGGTTAAATCCTTCCTGTAAAAGACGATACCGGGTTTGAAATATACCACGTCGCAGTCTTCGGTCATACATAAATTGTAATCATGTGACTCTACGCTTTTTTTCAAATCATTCTTAACCAGGTGCCCGACAGTTTCGTTTTTGACGCCGGTGCCCTGTTTACCGCAAACGGGACACAGATTATCATTTGATATAAGTTTATTTTCAGGAGCCACACGGGCAGGTTCGCCGGAAGCTCAACAGGATTTTTGTTTTTCGGGCATAAGCATTCTCCCTTCATCCTTATTTGCTGTTATCTGTAATACAACCATCCATAGCCGTTTGTTTTATTCTCTTATATTTTTGTTTTATTCTCTTATATTCTTGTATATTGGCCCCAAATCCTGCCGGTTTGGGGCAAGATTTTGCAGGATAACCGTGTTTGACGGAAATGACAAGAAGGTTTAAGATAAATATATTGAAAAGTTTTACTTTCTTGTAAAGTCCGTGGAGTGAAGATTTATGGGAAAAAGTCGTACATACAGGGTATTAAGTCACTGGTGGGATTTTCGCCTCAAGCTTTTTGTTGAAGGTATAATAAGTGGTTTTGTGGCTGGACTGTTGGTAGTGTTTTTCCGTTTCATGCTGGAAAAAGCTGAAGTATTACGCGATTACATATACCCTGTCTTACAGAATAACGCTTGGTGGCCCAAAGCAGTATTCTTTCTGACACTCATTGTCATAGCTTTTTTATTAGGCAAAATTGTACGGTATGAGCCAATGGCGGCCGGAAGCGGCATTCCGCAGGTAGAGGGGTACTTATCTGGGCAGTTGACGATGAATTGGTGGAAGGTTATACCGGCCAAGCTGGTAGGAGGCATTATGGCCATTGGAAGTGGACTTTCATTGGGCAGGGAAGGGCCTTCCATTCAGCTTGGCGCTGCCGCCGGGCAGGGAGTCAGTCGTGCCCTGAGAAGATTGAGGGTTGAGGAAAAATATCTTGTTACGAGCGGAGCGAGCGCGGGTTTAGCTGCTGCCTTTAATGCTCCTTTGGCAGGTGTCATTTTTGCTCTTGAGGAAGTACACAAAAATTTTTCCTCGGTGGTTTTAACTGCCGCTATGGCGGCATCGCTTACAGCCGATTTGGTGTCACAAAATTTTTTCGGCCAAAAGCCGATTTTTCATTTTCATGACCTGCAAGTTTTGCCTTTGAAGTATTATTTCCTCCTGGTAGTTCTAGGGGTAATTGCCGGGGTTTTTGGTGTTTTTTTCAACCGTTCGCTGGTATTTACGTTAAACATGTACGGAAAGGTGAAGGTGGTACCGGAAATTGTTAAACCTTTGCTTCCTCTGATGGCAGGGGGCGTGCTCGGGTTTTACCTCCCGGAAACTTTGGGTGGGGGACACAGGTTGATTGATTCATTGGGAAGTGGGCACTATTCCCTGATTATGTTATTTGCGCTTTTGGCGGTGAAGTTTGCTTTTACCATGCTCAGTTACGGTTCGGGCGTGCCCGGTGGCATATTCTTGCCCTTACTTGTGATTGGCGCTTTAACGGGGGATATATTCGGCAGTATTGCAGTGAATTTGTTTCATATAAATCCACAATACTTGAACAATTTTATTGTCCTGGCTATGGCTGCTTATTTTACTGCCATTGTCAAGGCTCCGGTAACGGGCAGTGTATTAATTACGGAGATGACAGGCTCCTTCAGTCACTTGCTGGCGCTGATTACTGTTTCCATGACATCATACATGGTTGTTACTTTATTGCGGTCTGAACCTGTATATGAGCTTTTACTGAAAAGGATTTTACAGAACCGTGATAATGCACCTCATCAGGACAGGGGCACAAAGATCATCCTTGAAATACCGGTGTGCCTGGGTGCGCTTGTTGCCGGCCGCATGGTCAAAGAAGTTGAATGGCCCCAAAACTGCCTTTTGGTGGGCTTAAAAAGAGGAGAAACGGAGATCATTCCCCGGGGCCATGTAGAGATACTCCCGGGAGATTACCTGATTGTTCTTACCGAAGGCGACCGGACGGCCGAAGTTAAGGCAGCCCTGGAAAAACTTGCCGGAGAAACGGAAATGTAGCCACCTTTTCTCAACTGCCAATCTTATTTATCAAAGGCTGGGAGGAATTCTGGAATGAAGAACATGTCCCTGACTGACAGCGAAATAAGGAATTATGCCCGCAGTTCGTCGGTGTATCTGCGTGGGCACACTTACTATGTAGAAAACAGGGTGAAAGACCTGCGGTTTGACGCGGAAGAGCCGGCGGTTTATGCGACGGTTCTGGGGAAAGAGCTCTATGATGTGGAAATTAAATTATCTCCGGAGGGCGACTTATACAGTTGTTGGTGTGACTGCCCCGCTTTTGCCGGTTATGACGGTATTTGCAAACATATTGTGGCAGTATTGATAGCCTTCCAGCGTAACCTTCGGAAAAATGGCTTAATTATCCCAATGGAGGGCAATATTTGAGATATAAGTACATGATAGCTTCGACAATTTCCAGACATTGACATAAAGGCAACTCACTGATAGAATGGGGGTAAAATCAGGGAGGCTTTCATACGGCACAGAATATCAGACTGCCTTAAGCGACATAGACTTTGCTGTTTTGTTTGACAAAAAACTTGGTATTGCGGAGGAAGCGGCATTTTTAAGCCGCCTTTCCGAAATTCTCGGCACCGACCGGGTTGATCTGGTCAATCTGAACAAGGCCCCTCTTAACTTGCAGTTCCGGGCAATTTCGGAGGGGAAAATCATTTACGAGCGGGATTATATAACTACCTGTGATTACATGGAAAAAGTCATGGACCTCTACCAGGATTATGCCATAGACCTGCATTATTTTTACCGGGAGTATGATAAAGCCCTCAAGGAGGCTTATACCGATGGTTGATAAGGAAAAAACAGACGGAGCAACCATAGCTCACGCGGAGGTTTTTGCAGGATAGAGCCTAGACGGCTCTTTCTTCTTTTGAGGTTGATAGTGCCAATGTTTTTATTTCCACGCGGGGTTTGAACCGGCGCTTTATCTGCAAAACGTTATACAGGATTCGGCCGTAAAATGTCGAAGTATACAATAACAAAGATGAACCGGGGGTAAACCATGCAGTTGTTTAAGATTATTCGCAATCCTCACTTTTTTTCCCTGCTGGCCTCTCCCAACAGGGAGATATACGTGGAGGCCCTGTTTGTCGTTTACAGGTGTTACAAGCAGGAATTTATGATCAAAAAAGAAGAGCTGGTCAACATGCTTATCGCCACTCTGGAAAACCGCATGTTTGAACTGGCTGCGGAGGAAGGCGAAGAGCTGGATGATTACTCCCTGTCCGGCCGGGCCCACTGGCTTGTCCGCCGGCTCCTGGCCACCGGGTGGATTGAGCTGGACCCGCTGGTTCATTCCGTTGATGAATATATAGCGGTGCCCGACTACAGCGTGAAAATCCTGCAGGTACTTTATGAAATCAGCGAGGACAGGCCCAAAGAATACAATTCCCTGGTATATTCCACCTATTCCAATCTGAGCAAAGCCCAGGAGGAAAGAGGAGACTACGTGGCGGAGGCGCTGATGGCCGCCTACAGCTTAACCGACCGCCTGGTGGACAGCCTGAAAAGCCTGCTCAACAACATGGGCAGCTATTACCTTGCTCTCCAGGAACAGGAGGAGGTTAGAGAGGTATTGCGGGAGCATTTTGACCGCTACCAGGTGTTAATCTCCGATAAGATATATCACCCGCTCAAAACCTTTGACAGCGTGCCCCGGTTCCGCACCAGGATTCTCTCGATTTTACGCCAGTGGCTGGTTGACGGGGAGCTTATTGAAAAAATTACTGCACAACTGGTCCGCAAGGGGCGGTTTGCCGATGCGCCGGCTGCCCGTGATGAAACCGTCAGGATGATAACATTTATCATTGACCAGTACGAAAAAATGGACCGGCTCCTCAAAGAAATAGACCGCAAAAATGCCAGTTATACCAGAGCCTCGGTAGAACGTACCCAGTATCTGTTAAATACCAACCGGGATACCAAAGGACAGCTTATTGAAATTATCAAGGCCCTGCCCAAAATCAACCGTGAAGTGCCTGATAATATCCTAAGTGATTTGTGGTTGTCGGTGAACTTGTTTGAACAACACTGGGTAGACAGTAATTCTCTTTACCGTGAGCCCAAAAAACGGGTGTTTACACGGCCGGAACCCCTGGAGAGGGGTAACCGCTCGGACCCCGGGGAATTTGAGGCCGAGTTTGACCAGATCAAAAAACGGGTTCGGGACAGCTTGACCCACAAAAAAGTTATGGATTTCATGAAAAGTCTCCTGAACGGACAGGACCGGGTAAGGGCCCATCAATTGGAACTGGAGGTCACCGAGGACTTCATCAAGCTGATTCTGGGGGTTATCAAAGCAGACGAAAAGGGGGTACCTTACCGGATAACCTTTGAGGAAGGGTACCTGGTGGTTAACGGTTTCCGGATCCCGGACCTGACCATTGAGAAAAAAGGTGGAGAAAAGCATGTGGATTGACGACTACCAGAGACTAAATGACAGGGATAAGGAGCAGTTTACGCGCCTGGTCAACCGTCTCCTGGCCCGCACCTTCCTGCTCCGGGAGCGGGTTGACCCAAGGGAGAAAGCTGTGGTTATAGACCGGGACTTCAGGTTTCTTGAACGGTATTATTCCATTTTTAAGGGATATCTAGACCTGGCGGGATGGGACCTGACCCCGGATCCCCAACTGGGCGTGGCGGCTCTTTGCAACCGCTATGGGACCAACCGATACAGGCTGAATAAATACGAGACCTATTTTCTGTTAGTGTTGCGCCTTATCTACCTGGAGGAAAGCGAGAAACTGACCCTGCGCCGTGATGTGGTGACCACTGTACGGTCTGAATCTGAGTATACCGTGGGCAAGCGCTTTTGTGAAGGATTGCCTGGCTGAGATGGGCGGCAAGTTGAAATATCCATCCCGATTACCCCGTGAACCCAAGAAACTGGAACTGCTGCTGAATACTCTGCAAGGGATTCATAAAGGTTTACCGAGCGAACATATGTTCTTGATTTTGTTTCCACTTCATGGTATTATATTTTCAGACGACCGGTGCACCGTTGTCAATATATCTGTGTTTTCTGTGTTGTGGAGGTACGGTAGATGAATATTGACCGGCAGATTTTGGACAGTTTTTTGGAGAAAGTGGAAACTGTGGTTAAACAGGCTATAGGTGAGGTAAAAACTGATATCAACGGCATTAAGTCGGATGTTAGCACACTTAAGTCGGATGTAAGTACGCTCAGGGAAGATGTAAGTACGCTTAAGTCGGAAGTAAGCACGCTGAAGGAAGACGTAGGCATGCTGAAGGAAGATGTAGGCATGCTCAAGTCGGAAATGGCTGAAGTGAAATCTGACATTGGTGTTATGAAAGCTACTCTTCAGGAACATACTGATTTATTACGGCCCTGGAGCACCGCACAGAAGAAAATACTGCCCAATTGTTGCAGATAAGTGAAGATTTAAACTACCTTAAAGGTACTGTAGCAAGTCAGGGTAAAGAGATAGATGAACTGAAAATGTTAAGGTCAGAGGACCGACGTATAATTGAAGCTGTGAGCGCCATGGTGATCAAGCATGAGTCATAGTTGCGCCGATTGGGAGTGGCTGAATCTTGGACTTCGTGTGTCTGAGCAGCCCTCAGCCCGATTATTGAAAGGAGCGGGAAACATGACCAAGGAACGAATAGTCGAAAAACTGGAAAAGTATAAGCAAGCTTTGGCGCGGCTCGAGGAAGCCTTGACAACAAAAGAACCGGATCAGTTTGTGTATGATGCTGCAATCAAGAGGTTTGAATTTACTTATGAACTGGCCTGGAAATTGATGAAGGCTTATTTTGAATATGAGGGGATAGTGGCCGTCAACTCACCGCGGGCAGCCTTTAAGGAAGCTTTTGCGGCAGGACTGATTTTTGATGGGGATGTTTGGATCGAAATGATCAATGACCGAAGTCTGGCTGCTCATACATACAACGAAGAAAGGGCAAAAGAGATTTATAATAAGGTCAGAGAGAAATATTTTAAACAGTTTGCTGCCCTTGATGTCAAGATGTCGGAGGTGGTCCAATGAATTTTGGGCTGCCGGAACGTATCCTGAATGCTATTGTTAGCGAATTACAAAAGCGGGAAAACGTAACCAGGGCGGTTATCTTCGGCTCACGCGCCCGGGGAGATTATAAATACAACTCCGACATCGACCTGGCTGTTTACTGTGAGGGAAAACTGTCCGCCGGGCTATGGCTGGACTTGGATGAGGCGGCGGGAATATATAAAATCGATGTTATAGACATGAACAGCGCTGTGGATGAAAAGCTACGTCAAAGGATTGAGGAGCAGGGTGTGGAGATATACCGTGCAGGAATGGATAAATATCAAAGAAGGCAAAGGACATATGAATATAAAGATACTTTCCACCGATGTTGAATATAATAACCCAACTATTTATCCGGAAGTGTAGAATGCCCTGTTATTTTATTAATGAAAAACCGTAAAGGGAGACATATTAGAAAGGGAAACGAAAGGAGGGGTGATAGCCAATGGTTCGGAAAGCGCCTGCTACTACCAAGCATAAAGGTAGCCAGAAAAATGAGACATATATGCCCGGCATCACCGAGGCCACCGATATGATTCAGCAAATGGGAGATTTGCAGGGAATAGCCCTTGATGAAGGAATAGCGAAAGCTGCAAGAGAAAAGAGCGTTTCTGAGGTAATGGATACCCCCATTGGAGGTTTAAACAATGATATTGCGGCTCCCGTAAATACGGAATAGGGTGTGAGCGGGTTAGGGCCCAATACTTTTAAGGAGTGTTTTTGTTTGAAGGACAGGGAACAAAAAGAAAAAAAGAATTATGATCACGGAAAATATATCGGGAAAACCAATATCCCTGATTACGGTGTACCCTCAGGTGTGCAACTGACGGAAAAACTGAATGAAGAAATAGCGGAAGCAGCTCAAAAGAAGACTCCGGAGTTACTACCGGAAAGATAGGAAGTAATCCGATAACAAATTCCGGGTCCCTAAAAAAGGGAGCCGGCAAATCAGAAATTCCTATTGACAAGCTTATTATTTCTTGATATTATAAATGCAACATAAGGTGACGCCGACTTATGTGCATACATGAATATGGTTTTTTGTCTTCTAGGGTTCCGCCGTAAGGGTCTGGTCCGAGAGAAGACAGCGGTTTATTTGAACCGTACACGGAGGGATAAAAGCCCGGGAGGTAACACCTTATGTTACCCTTGGGCTTTTTGTTTTACAAATTATGTGCGATGTGGCACGAAACACAGGCAGAGAAGCCTTTTCCGGCATCGGAACTGTTGTCGGAAAAGGCTTTTGTATTTTCTGATTTAATAATGTACTCTTAGGCATAGGCGCTTTAAAGTACTGAATGCATGGAAGCTTAAATTGGCGAAGGAGCCTTCTTTATCCATTGTATATTGTGGGTAAAAAGGCTCTTTTTTATTTACCAAAAGAGTTCCCGGGAGTAGAAATGACGCTGGTGTGACTTGCCAGGACAGGGGGTGGTAAGAATTAACCTGCGACCCGAATTTGACAGAAAAAAGTATGTCAGTGTATTAAACCAGAGGTGTATTAAATGAAAACCGGAGGTGTATTAAATGAAATTGAAAAAATGGTTAGCGTTGGGAATGGTTTTGTTAATTGCTGTTTCGCTGCTGGCTGGATGCGGACAGGCTAAAGAAAAAGCTGCAGGTGGCGCCGGGGAGGCGGATGGTTCTAAACAACCAATTAGAATAGCATTGAGCCCCTGGCCCGGCTGGATCCCATGGTACCTGGTAGAGGAAAAGGGTTTCTTTAAAAAATACGGTGTTAATGTGGAACTGAAATGGTTCCCTGTATACAGTGATTCACTACAGGCTCTGGCCACAGGACAGGTGGATGCCAACAGCCAGACTTTAAGCGATACCCTGGCGCCTGTTTCTAAGGGACTGCCCCTCAAAGTAGTTCTTGTCAATGATAACTCCTTTGGCGGCGATGGCGTAGTGGCCAAACCCCAGTATAAAACCATGGCAGATTTGAAAGGCAAAAAAGTTGCCACTGAATTGGGTACTATCGATCACCTGCTGCTGATTACAGGTCTCGATAAGTACGGGCTTCAAGAAAGCGATGTACAGTATACCAACATGACGGTGAATGATGCCGGCCCGGCTTTCATCGCTGGTAATCTTGACGCAGCGGTCTTATGGGAACCGTTTTTGACTAAAGCGGTAAAAGAAGGCAAGGGAAAAATCATATTCTCTTCCAAGGATACCCCGGGACTGATTCCGGACCTGCTGGTATTTAATGAGAAGACTATTAAGGAGCGTCCGGAGGATGTCAAAAAAATTCTGATGGCCTGGTTTGATGCCATGGAGTGGTGGAAGCAAAATCCCGAAGAGGCAATTCAAATAATGGCTAAAAGAGCTGACACCTCGCCCGAGGATTACAAACAATCCGTCCAGAGTGTCAAGATATTTACACTGGAAGACAATATTAAGGCTTTTACCAAGGCCGAAAGTATGGAATACCTCGGATACACAGGTTTAAAGACAGCAAAATTCCTGAAAAGCAAAAACATGTTGGACACTATCCCCGATGTGGAAAAAATATTGGATGATTCTTTTATCCAGGCAATTGCCCGGGAAAGGAAAGAAAAATAGCAGGGGAAACCTTTGGATTTACCCCGTGAGAAGGTGAGGCAAATGAAAAAAGCAAATGGGAGTTTGACTCGAATCAGGGCTGATGTCGGCAGGTCATGGTATATGACGGGAGCGCTGTTGTCATTTGTTGGGCTGTTATTTATCTGGGCACTGCTGAGCTATGGGGAATATGTCAATAGTACTTTTTTACCCACTCCGTCCAGGGTACTGGCGGTATTCGTCCAGATGCTGCAGAGCCCGAACCTCTGGTCAGATATTGGGATCAGTGTTTACCGGGTTACTATGGGATTCCTGCTGGCAGCGGTTATAGGAATCCCGTTGGGGATACTGGCCGGAACCTTTAAGTTTGCCGAAGCTGCTATTCAACCCCTGACCGAATTTATCCGTTATATGCCGGCTACTGCTTTTATCCCTCTGGTCATGGTCTGGGCCGGTATAGGGGAAGGAGCAAAAATCCTGGTTATTTTCATAGGTACCTTCTTTCAGATGGTTTTAATGGTAGCTGATAATATCAGGCTTGTGCCGGAGGATTTACTCAGCGCCTCTTATACCCTGGGGGCGACCAGGTTCCAGGTGATAACAAAAGTGCTAATACCGGCAATGATGCCAAACCTTATGGACACTTTAAGGTTAATGATTGGATGGGCATGGACTTACCTGGTGGTTGCGGAACTGGTTGCAGCTAATTCCGGCCTCGGATACAGTATTTTGAAAGCCCAACGTTTTTTGAAGACTGATGTTATCTTTGTAGGCATTCTGGTAATCGGTATCCTGGGACTGTTGACGGACAGGTTGTTTGCTTTTGCCAATAAGAAGTTATTCCCATGGGCGGAAGGAGGTAGTTAAAATGACAATGGCTGTAAAGGCTAAGGAGGTAAGAGATTACGAGGTATGTGGGCCACCCGGAATGGAAGAGGAAACATATATTCCACCCAAAATAGCCGTCAGGGAAGTCAGTAAGGTGTATACCTCAAAAAACAAGAGCTTCACTGCACTGGAGAACATATTCCTGGAAATCAGGGAAAATGAATTTATCAGTATTGTGGGACCTTCCGGGTGTGGCAAATCCACTCTTTTGAAAATGTTGGCCGGACTTGAAATGCCTACCCAGGGTAAGATCTGGGTGGAAGGTGATGAGGTTCGGGGACCGGGTGCCGACAGGGGTATGGTATTTCAGGCTTATACCCTTTTCCCCTGGCTTACGGTAGCTGACAATATCGCTTTTGGCCTGAAGCTTAACGGTGTACCGGAAATCAGGCGCCGGGAAATAGTGAAAAAATACCTGAACCTGATTGGTCTGGAACGGTTTGCCAACAGCTACCCGAAGGAGTTATCAGGAGGGATGAAACAGCGGGTTGCCATTGCCAGGGCACTGGCTAACAACCCGAGTGTGCTTCTGATGGACGAACCCTTTGGGGCCCTTGACCCGCAAACCAAGGCGACCATGCAGGAATTACTGCTTGCTATCTGGAGACAGGAAAGGTCTACAGTGGTTTTTATCACTCATGATATAGAGGAAGCAATTTTCCTCAGCCAGAGGGTATATGTGATGCAGAGCGGCCCTGGCCGCATCGTGGCAGAATTTAAGATCGATCTGCCCGAACAGAGAAACAATGATATTAAAGATACCAAAGCATTTATCAATCTGAAGAGAAAAATTGTTGCCCTGATCAAAAACTAGCAACCAATACAGAAAGGGGAAATGTAAAATGGGATTTTTTCATAAGGAACATTTCGAAGGGATACAGGCAGCCAATGCCGAGGCGAAAATACCTGATACCAAGTGTAAAGAGGAAATCCGGCGAAGTCTGGAATACGGGCTGGAGGCCGCTGACAGCATACAAGACAGGAATATAAGCTGCTTCTCTCGCGGTGAATTGCCGCACTTCGCGGGAATCAACACATTGCTCAAGGTACCGTACCTGGAAGACGTCCGCAAGGTGGGTGAATATGACGTGGCCTTCATGGGCGTGCCTCATGACTGCGGCACAACTTACCGGTCGGGCACCAGGTTTGGCCCCCAAGCTATGAGGCGGATTTCGGCCTTATATACACCGTACTATTTTGAGATGGGTGTTGACCTCCGTGAGTCCCTGAAGATGTGTGATGTAGGTGATGTCTTTACGATTAACGCCAATAACGAAAAAAGCTTTGACCAGATTTCCAAGGCAGTGTCCCACGTTTTTGCCAGTGGTGCCATGCCCATGATAATGGGTGGAGACCATTCCATCGGTTATCCTTGTGTAAGGGGTATTGCCCCGCATATTGACGGCAACATAGGGATTATCCACCTGGACAGGCATGCCGATACCCAGGAAAAGGATATGGACGAGAGGATGCATACCTGCCCGTGGTTTCATGCAACCAATATTCCCAATGCCCCGGCTGTTAACCTGGTCCAGATCGGCATTGGCGGTTGGCAGGTGCCGCGCGACGGTGTGAAAGTTGCTCGCGAGAGGGGAACAACTATAATTTCTGTGGCCGATTGTGAAAAGATAGGTATCGAAAAAGTGGCCGAAATAGCCCTCGAGGTGGCCTGGAAAGGGGCTAAAGCGGTTTATTTGAGTTTTGACATTGATTGTGTTGATGCTGGTTTTGTTCCTGGGACCGGGTGGCCGGAGCCGGGTGGATTCCTACCGCGAGAAGCATTGAAACTGCTTCAACTGGTAGCCAAGGAAGGAATTTGTGCCATGGAAGTGGTGGAGGTTTCACCACCGTATGATATTAGTGATATTACAGCCCAGTTGGGTGTGAGGGCCATGCTTGATGTACTCGCTACTATGGTGGCTAATGGCAAACTTCCCAAAAAGTAAATTATTGATTAGATTTGGAAGGTTTGCCCGCTTAAGCGGGCAAACCTTTCATCATCAGCACTCTGATTAGCATGCGGTTCGTTGTTACTGCAACGTATGCTCAAAATATAAACAGGTATATTTCTCTGGCGGCCGGGCTAGATTCTCTTTATTAATCATTGAAGTAGGAGGTTGAGCAATGTTACCGACACCTAAGAAGTATTTTCTTACCGCTGCTTCTGCGGAAGGCAGGAGCAGGCTTACAGCTTTTGATAACGCTTTGTTAAATGCAAGAATCGGCAACCTTAATTTGATCAGAGTTAGCAGTATCTTGCCGCCTACCGCTGAACTGGATAACGATCTGGTCATCCCGCCCGGGTCACTTGTGCCAACGGCCTATGGATTTATTGTTAGCGATGTGCCTGGGGAGCTGATATCCGCGGCGGTAGCCGTAGGTATTTCAGAAGAAAGCTTCGGTGTAATCATGGAATTTTCCGGCAAGTGCAGTAAAGCCGAAGCCGAAGAAACTGTTGCCGCTATGGTGCGGGAGGGTTTTGAAACGCGCCGGAAGCCTCTGAAAGAGATCAAAGTAGCGGCTGTAGAGCACCGGGTTGAGAAGATTGGCTGCTGTCTTGCTGCTATACCCCTTTGGTATTGAGCGAACATACTAAATGGATGTAAAGATTTTGTATATATGATTAATCAGGTAACAGGTAATATTTTATCAATATATTTGAAAATTACCTGTTACCTGACCTTATTAGAATTCTTGAAAAAAGGCATAAAGAAAGAGGTGGCAGTTATGCGTTTGACTCCCCGTGAGCAGGAAAAACTGTTGGTTTACTTGGCTGCCCAACTGGCCTGGGAGCGGAAAGCAAGGGGACTCAAGCTGAACTACCCCGAGGCGGTGGCAATTATTACATCGGCTATTCAGGAAGGGGCCAGGGACGGCAGAACCGTTGCCGAACTTATGCAGTATGGCGCCCAGATTTTAACCAGCGAAGACGTTATGCCAGGCGTCAGTGAAATGATTCATGAAATACAGGTGGAAGCTACTTTTCCTGACGGCACAAAACTGGTAACAGTACATAATCCGATAAGGTAGGTGAGGATCTATGATACCGGGAGAGTATATTTTGGGTGAAGGTGAGATTGAAGCAAACAAGGGCAGGAAAACGGTGCAGATTACCGTTGCCAATACGGGTGACAGGCCGGTACAGGTAGGTTCACATTTTCATTTCTTTGAGGTGAATAAGTTTCTGGAATTTGACAGGGCCAAAGCTCTGGGGATGCGGCTCAACATTCCGGCGGGGACTGCCGTGAGGTTTGAACCCGGAGAAGAAAAGGATGTTACACTGGTAGAAATTGGCGGTAAAAAAACAGTCTACGGGCTTAACGGCCTGACTGAGGGGGCGGTCCGTTCCGCGGCGACAGCGAACTGCGCCATTGAAAAGGCGGTTAGAGGGAAATTTAAGGGTGCGCAAAAACCCTGCCTTGGCAAAAAGTAGCTTGAAGAGGTGAGAAAATAATGAGTTTGAAAATGACGCGCCGGGAGTATGCCGATATGTTTGGACCTACGGTGGGAGACAGGGTGCGCTTGGCCGATACTGATATTATCATTGAAGTTGAACGCGATTTTACGGTTTACGGAGACGAGTGCAAATTCGGCGGGGGTAAGGTGCTGCGGGACGGGATGGGCCAGTCCCCGAACGCCACCAGGGAAGAGGGGGTTTTGGACCTGGTCATCACTAATGCACTGATCCTCGACTACTGGGGTATTGTTAAGGCCGATATCGGTATCCGTGACGGAAGAATTGTCGGTATAGGCAAGGCTGGGAACCCTAACCTGATGGACGGGGTTGACCCCGGTATGGTTGTGGGGGCAGCTACGGAAGTTATTGCCGGGGAAGGGATGATTGTAACACCCGGTGGGATAGATACCCACATTCACTTTATTTCCCCGCAGCAGGTAGAAACGGCCATTGCCTCCGGAATCACAACCATGATTGGCGGGGGCACAGGTCCGGCAACAGGGACCAATGCCACTACCTGCACCCCGGGAGCCTGGAATATTCATAAGATGCTGGAAGCCGCGGAAGAGTTTCCGGTGAACATGGGTTTTCTGGGCAAAGGCAACTGTTCTTTTGCAGCCCCTTTGATCGAACAGGTTATGTCCGGGGCTATGGGCTTAAAACTTCATGAAGACTGGGGGTCCACACCTGCAGCCATTGACAAGTGCCTGCGTGTTGCCGATGAATACGATGTACAGGTAGCCATCCATACCGACACCCTGAACGAAGCCGGGTTTGTGGAAGATACAATTGCCGCAATCAACGGGCGGACCATTCACACTTACCATACTGAAGGCGCGGGTGGCGGCCATGCCCCCGATATCATCAGGATTGCCGCCGAACCCAACGTATTGCCTTCATCCACAAACCCTACGCGCCCTTTTACAATTAACACTGTCGACGAGCACCTGGATATGCTGATGGTCTGCCATCACCTGGACAGCAAAGTACCTGAGGATGTTGCCTTTGCAGATTCGCGGATAAGGGCCGAAACCATTGCCGCCGAAGACATTCTTCATGACCTGGGCGTTTTCAGTATGTTCAGCTCTGATTCTCAGGCTATGGGCCGGGTAGGTGAGGTTATTATCCGGACCTGGCAGACAGCGGACAAGATGAAAAAACAGCGCGGGCCTTTACCTGAAGATAGCAGCAGGAATGATAATTTCCGGGCCAAGCGTTATATTGCCAAATACACCATCAATCCGGCCGTTACTCACGGGATCAGCAGGTATGTGGGTTCTATTGAAACCGGGAAACTGGCTGACATTGTCCTGTGGCAGCCCAAGTTTTTCGGCGTAAAGCCGGAAATAGTGATCAAGGGCGGTATGATAGCCTACAGCCAGATGGGCGATGCCAATGCCTCTATCCCTACGCCGCAGCCCGTCTTTTCCAGGCCTATGTTCGGTGCCCTGGGCAAAGCAAAGTTCCGGACCTGTTTGACCTTTGTATCGGAATACGCTTTTGTCCATGGTGTTAAATCTCTGCTGGGCTTGGAAAAAGAGGTTGTGCCGGTGAAGAACTGCCGGAGCATATCTAAAAAGCAGATGCTCCACAACGATGCGCTGCCGGATATTACCGTTGACCCGGAAACCTATGAAGTAAGGGTCAACGGGGAGCTTTTAACCTGCGAGCCGGCGAAGGAACTGCCGCTTGCCCAGAGATACTTTCTGTTTTAATCTCCACTTTAATCTCCACACCCGGTTAGAGAGGTGATGACTGTGATATTTAAAGAAGTACTTGGTAACTTACATGACCTGGACATACCGGATCATCGTATTGAAAAAGTGGCCCTTGAATGGTTTGAACTGGATAAAAGGCTGCTATGCAAAACCACTGATAAGGGCAACGACATCGGGATTGCCGTGGAAGGGAGACGGCGGTTGCGGCATGGCGATATCCTTTTGCTTACGCCCGAAAGGGTCATCGCTGTTGAAGTACTGCCCACGAAAGCCATTGTGCTGGAACCCAGAAATATGCCGGAGATGGCTCAGGTTTGCTACCAGTTGGGGAACCGGCATGCTCCCTTGTATATGAGCGGGGAACAGATCCTGGTCCCTTTTGACCAGACAATAGTGGAATTGTTCGAACGCCTGAATATCCCTGTCAAAATTGAAAGGAGGAGGTTGGAACATGGCCTCCTGCCTGAATCACCTCACCATCACTGAACAAAGCTTACTGTCATTACTACAAATCAGTGACAGTTTTTTTCCCACCGGCGCCTTTTCGCATTCCTATGGGTTAGAGACTTATGTGCAGGAGGGCCAGGTGGCATCCAAAGAAACATTGGCCCGCTTCCTTACTGCTTACCTGCTGGAATCCACCGCCACTTCAGACTGCCTGGCCATGGTTTTGGCTTACGGATATGTCGAAAATGAGGAGTGGGAAAAGGTCCTGAAACTGGACTACCTACTTTCAGCACAAAAACTGGCCAGGGAGAGCCGTGAAGCGAGTGTTAAAACGGGTACCCGGATGCTGCGGGCAGTTATGAAGCTAATTGAGGACTCAAGGTTAGTCCGGTTGAGTGATTTGATAGATTCCGGACAAGCTTTTGGCAATCATGCGGTAGTCTATGGCATAGTAGCGAAGGTTTATGGATTTGGGATAAAAGAGGCGGCACTGGCTTATGTATATGCTGTGACCGCAAGTATGATAAACAATGCCGTCCGATTAATACCTTTGGGACAAAATGACGGCCAGTGGGTCCTGGCCCAACTACAGGATTTAATGGCTGAAACAGCTAAGAAGGCCATGCAGTTTTCACTTGAGGATATAGGGTCGTCGGCCCCCGCCCTGGAGATCAGGTCAATGCAGCACGAGAGGTTGTATTCGCGGCTTTTTATGTCATAGGCCTAAAATTCAGATTTTCTACATGGCTACAAATTAAGGGCCTTATATATTTGTCGGTTATCAATTGGTTGAACAGTTTTAAATTTTTTGTAGAGGAAGTGGTTAATTTGAGTCAGCTAGCACATCATTTAAAGCCTGTAAGAATAGGCATCGGGGGGCCTGTTGGTTCGGGAAAAACCGCCTTAATAGAAAAACTGACCCGCCGCCTCCACAAGGAGTACAGCCTGGCTGTAGTGACCAACGATATATATACAAAGGAAGACGCTGAATTTCTTACTCGCAACGGGGTTCTGCCGGCGGACAGGATCATCGGCGTGGAAACCGGGGGATGCCCCCATACTGCTATCCGCGAAGATGCTTCCATGAACCTGGAGGCAATTGACAAACTTTCAAACAGGTTTCCCGACCTTGACATTATCTTTGTGGAAAGCGGCGGTGACAACCTTTCTGCCACTTTCAGCCCCGAACTGGTGGACTTGTTCATTTTTGTCATTGACGTATCCGAGGGTGACAAAATCCCGCGGAAAGGCGGGCCGGCCATATCAAGATCAGACCTGCTGGTAATCAATAAGATTGACCTGGCCCCATACGTAGGGGCCGACCTGGGAGTAATGGAACGGGATTCGCGGAAGATGAGGGGGCAGCGTCCCTTCATATTTACCAATTTGTTTACAGAAGAGGGCCTCAATGAGGTAATATCTTGGATCAAAAAGCACGCTTTACTGGAGGACCTGGCATGTTAAAACCCAATTTACAAACGCCCGGAACAGATTCTGTCATACCCGGGGTGACCAGGCAGAGCAATATTGTGAAACTGCAATACGGCGACAAGGGTGAACTGATGCTGCGTCTTGGCGTAAAAAACGGGAGAACAGTGATATTAGACGCGTACAACAAGGCGCCTCTGAAGATAGCCAAACCTTTCTATCTGGAGCCGGAGTCGGGTGAAATCTTTATTTACCAGATGAACCCCTCTGGCGGCATGCTCCAGGGAGACGTATATCGCCAGGAAGTAGAAATCGAACCCGGCGGGCGCCTGTTTATGTCGACCCAGTCGGCCACCAGGATATACCGTACACCTCAATGTTGTGCTGCACAATACAATTTATTCAGGCTTGGCAGAGATGCCCTTTTCGAGTATTTTCCCGACCCGTCAATCCCCTTTGCTGGATCAAAGTTTGTAGGGGATACGGAAGTCCATTTGACAAAAGGCTGTACGGCCTTCCTGTCCGAAATAGTGACCCCGGGCAGAATCAAGCGCAACGAGGTTTTTCAATATGAGTATTACCGTTCAAAAACCAGGGTTTACTGGGATGGGGAGCCGGTACTGTGGGATAACTGGTGCCTGAGTCCCAGGCAGAACGATATTGCTTCTCTTGGCATTTGCGACGGCTTTACTCACCAGGGGAGCCTCTTTATATTTTCTGAAAAAGTATGTCAGGGCCTGGCTGACAATTTACATGAGAGGCTGCTCGAACAAAAGGATGTTATGGGCAGCGCTTCACTTACAGTTAAAAACGGTATTGCGGTACGGCTGCTGGGAAGAAGAGCAGACCAGGTTGAAGAGGCCGTTAAATCCTGTTGGGACATTGCTCGCCGTGCGATTATTGGTTTGCCAAGGCCCCATGTCAGGAAGTATTAAGTAACTTTATACGCAAGGGTATTAAGGGAAAAAGCAGCGTACTCTATTCACAAGTCAAATTACTCCAGATGATAACTGAAAAAATCCAGAAGAAACCTTGAAATTGCGGAGAATTAAGCAGCTAAAAGGAAAAGGGCCGCCTGGAAGAAAGGAGGTTGCAGTCTGCTCAGGGCGTTCCCGCATCTATTTCAAGGGAGGTTTTAAATATGTTGCCGCTTGCATTAAGTATCGGAATTTTAGCCGGCATTTGGACTTTTGTTTCTGGGAGTTTTCAAATTCTAACCTGGCCGGCGTTTGTGGGTTGGGCTCTGTTTTTTGCGGCAGGAGGAGACAATGAGTCAGTGAAAAAAGTCCTTGGCCCCGGTTTACTAGGTATGGTTCTTGGTCTGGCCGTTGTCAAAGGCGCTGCCCTGATTCCCGGAGCCTGGTTTGTGGCTGTTGGTGTAACTGTTATCGCTATCATCATGGTTATGGTCATGCCTGTTAAATTATTTTCCTTTACACCTGCGGCTTTTGCCGGTTGTGCAGTCTATTTTGGTGCTAATGGGGATATTATGGCGGCGGTGATTCCTTTTGTTTTCGGAACAGTACTTGGCTGGGTATCGGCGGTGCTGCCAAAGTATTTCCAAAAGCCTAACTTAGAATAATCCATAATTAATTAGGGCCAAAAGGGCGCTGCGCAATCCAGTGCCCTTTACTAATTTATGTCGGTTGGCAGAAGGTGAAGTTAATATCAAAAGAGAAATATTGAGTAAAATAAAAATGAGCAAAGGAGTTAATGGGAATGGTTGTTTTAGTAGTAAATTGTGGCAGTTCTTCGTTAAAATTTCAGTTATTTGACATGCGTTCAGAAGAGGTTTTGGCCAGGGGCCTTGTAGAACGTATTGGGTTAAGCGGCGGGAAGTTTAAATACTACCGGGGAACCGAAGAACCTATTGAATTTACTGACAGCCAGGTTTATGCTTCCCATGCCAATGCCCTGGAGGCTGTTTTAAAGGCCTTAACCCAACGGGATTACGGGGTTATTTCCGATATTAGTACCATTAATGCTGTGGGACACCGGGTCGCCCACGGGGGCGAACTCTTCACAGCCGCGACCCTTATTACCGAAGAAGTATTAAGGGGAATTAAAGATTGTATTTCGCTGGCCCCCCTGCATAATCCGGCGAATGTAACAGGTATAGAGGAATGTATGCGGTTGATGCCGGGTACGCCTCAGGTGGCCGTATTCGATACGGCCTTTCACCAGACTATGCCGGAAGAGGCTTACCTTTATGCTATACCATATGCATACTACCAAAAGCATAAAATTCGCCGTTACGGGTTTCATGGCAGTTCACATCGCTATGTGGCAGAGCAGGCCGCTGAGCTTTTAAATAAGCCTCTTGACCGGTTAAAGCTTATTTCCTGCCATCTGGGGAACGGGTCCAGTATATGCGCCATTAAAGAAGGTCGTTCCATTGATACCAGTATGGGCTTTACACCGCTGGAAGGCCTTCCGATGGGCAGCCGGAGCGGCACTATTGACCCCGCCATTATTGAATTTTTAGTGAAAAAAGAAAACATGTCTCTTGATGGGGTTATGGAAGTATTAAACAAGAAGAGTGGCGTTTACGGCATTTCCGGGGTCAGCAGTGATTTCCGGGATTTGGAGCAGGCGGCTGCCGGAGGAAATCACCTATGTGATGTGGCCATCCAGGTGTTCTGCAGGTCTGTTAAAAAGTATATCGGTTCTTATTATGCTTTGCTTGAAGGGTTGGATGCCTTGATTTTCACGGCAGGTATCGGAGAAAACTCTGCCTTGGTAAGAGAGAAAATTTGCACCGGGTTGGAGCATATGGGAATAAAATTAGATCGGCGCAGAAACTTAACTCCCGATGCCATAACTGTTTCCGCTGAAGATTCAAAAGTAAAAATAATGGTCATTTCCACTAATGAAGAACTGCTGATAGCCCGGGATGCACAAAAAATAATTCTCCAGAGAAGTATTCCCTCATAAATTTCCACAAGGATTTTTCAGGACCGGGGCCAAAATTATAATTAAAGCCACAGTTCATCTTATTTGGGGGGGTCCCTGTGCAGGAATACGGGGTGGAAAGTCTTACAGAAATTATTGACATAGAAGTGCTGCAGGAAGTTCAGGATAAATTTGCCCAGGCAACGGGCCTGGCCGCGGTTATCGCCGACAAAGACGGTAATCCCCTTACCAGGCCGAGTTGTTTTACCAGGTTTTGTGAGTTAATCAGGTCTACACCGGGCGGTTTGGTGAAATGCCAGCAGTCCGACGCAAAGCTCGGCCTTATGGCCAGCCAGTCGCAAAAACCCGTAATGGCCTACTGCCATGCCGGTTTAATGGATTTAGCAGCTCCCATAATAGTTAACGGAAAACACCTGGGGTCTGTACTATGCGGTCAGGTCCTGCCGGAAAAGTCACCGTCCAAAAACCGAGAACTGGCCGCCTACTTGTTTAACTGTCTCGGGAACTTGCCGGACGGTGATAAGTTGGTAGAGGAACTGCCGGTTATGTCTACTGTTAGGTTTGAGGCTGCAGCCGGATTACTCCAGATAATGGCCCAGTATATTGTGCAGATAGGCATTAACTCGTTGAATGAAAAACTGGTTAATCAAAAAAACATGGAACTGATGCAGGAGGAAGCTTCCCGAATCCGTCTGGAAAACGACTTAAAAACCATGGAATTGAAAGCCCTCCAGTCACAGGTGAATCCTCATTTTTTGTTTAACACGTTAAATACTATTGTAAGACTGGCTATGATAGAAGGGGCCGAAGAAACTGAAAAGGTGTCTTATGCCCTGGCCCACCTGCTCCGGTATACCCTGCGCAGGATAGAACAGGAAGTTACTCTGCTGGATGAAGTAAAACATGTAGAAGAGTATTTGATGATACAACAGTACCGGTATGGAGACCGGCTGAAATCAGAAATTGACATTTCAGAGAAAGCGGCACGACTGAAGCTGCCAATCCTGACTTTGCAGCCTCTGGTCGAAAATGCTATAGTCCATGGCCTGGAACCTAAGATTGAAGGAGGGAATATCAGAATTGCCGCAGCGGAAGAAGGCTCCATAGTCAGGATTACAGTAGAGGATAATGGCATGGGGATGACCGAACAGCGATTGCAGGAAATCTGTCACTCATTGGCCGCTCAAACAGGGCGCGGCCATACCACGGGAATAGGTTTCACCAATGTTATAAAAAGGTTGTCCCATTATTTTGGCGAAAAATTTTCTTATGAAATACACAGCGAAATAGCAAAGGGAACCAGGATTTTGCTGAAATGCCCTTTACCGGAAGAGGTCGAAAACGATGTATAGTTTCATGGTAGTTGACGATGAACAGTTGGAACGAAAAGCTATTCAGGTAATAATGGAGCGGCGCAGTTTGCCCTTTAAATGTGTTGCTGAAGCAGGACATGGTGCGGAAGCGGTGAGTAAAGCCGCTGAACAAAAGCCGGACCTGATATTTATGGATATCCAGATGCCTGGAATGAATGGCCTGGAGGCAGCAAAAAAAATTCTTGAGACAAACCCCAAGTGCCGGGTTGTATTTCTTACAGCGTATGACCAGTTCGAGTACGCCCGGAAAGGCTTACAGATGGGAGCTGCTGATTATCTGTTGAAACCTGTCAGGCCCGATATACTGGAAGAAACATGCCGTAAAGTAATGGAGAGCCTGGAGTACGAACGGCGGAAAATGACTGAACATGAACAACTGCAGCAGGAACTCCGGCAATCCAGGCCGATGATTCAGACCGCCCTGGTTTATGACCTGCTTTACGGTAATTTTTATAATAAAGAAGGATTCCGGGACAAGAACGAATATCTGAATTTTGAATTTAAGAGCGCTCTGGTAATGGTCATTTCTATTAAAAGCCCAAATAACCCCAGGCCTATCCAACAGGCATGTAAATCCATCAAAGATTTTTTGGCAGATATTCCTTTTGCCTTTGTAGTGCCCGTAGGAATGGACCGTATCGCATTCCTGTGGGGTCATAACATGGAACAGGTTGAATTAACCCTGCAGGATATGAAGGAAATGGCTTATAATTTACAGCAGCAGGTTGCCCAGGAAACAGGGTTGGATAGCTGTATTGGTATCGGATGGGTTTATCATGACTTTGCTGATTTATATAAGTCATACCGGGAAGCCTGCAGCGCCGTAAACCTGGCCAACCTCCTGCAAGGCAAAAATTCGGTGTTGCATATAAGTGAGTGTGTCAGGTATTACAACAACATTCCTGAATATTCCCTGGGGGCAGAAAAGAAATTGGCCGAACTGGTCCTCCAGGGAAACTGTGAGGGGATTGGTGAATGTGTTCAGGAACTTTACCAGGCAATTTTCCGCTCTTGTAGCGGCAATCTGATCTGGGCAAAAGCGCGGTGCCTCCAACTGCTTGGGGTCCTGTGCAGGGTGGCCGCAGATGCAAGGGCTGATGCCGAGGAGTTAGTCAGAATAAATTCAAACCTGGTAAACGAACTATTGGAACTCAACCAGTTAGAGGAGCTAAAGGGATGGATGCAGAAGGGTTTTGCTGAAGTTACCATGCTGGTTAAAAAGACCTGGGAGCTGTCATCCAACAGGGTAATTAAACAGGTGCAGGACTATGTTGAACAAAACCTGCACAAAAACATAACCCTGGAAGACATATGCGGGGTGGTTTACCTGAATCCCCAGTATTTTAGCAGGCTGTTTAAAAAGGAAACAGGGATAACCTTTATTGAATATTTAACCAGGAGACGTATTGAGCGGGCCAAGATTTTATTGAAAGAAGAAGGTTTGTCTGTTTCACTTACAGCCAGGAAGGTAGGTTTTGCTGATGCCAATTACTTTAGCCGGGTCTTTTGCAGGTTGGAAGGCATACCACCCAGTGAATACGCCAGGAAAAGGCCCTGAATTTCATA
Source organism: Thermincola sp. GK-1 (assembly GCF_059412445.1). Classification (NCBI taxonomy): domain Bacteria; kingdom Bacillati; phylum Bacillota; class Clostridia; order Eubacteriales; family Thermincolaceae; genus Thermincola; species Thermincola sp. GK-1. The sequence goes on along the minus strand of NZ_JBSQAT010000006.1, from coordinate 76,759 downwards.
AAAAGTCAAGAAAAGATAGTAGAAGGACAAAATAGTCCAGTTTGCATAAAGCAGGCTGGATTATTTTTTTTGCCCTGTTTGGAAGAGTCAAACCTGTCCAGACGCACTCTCGAATAATCCAGAAGAGAATGGCCCAGAGCAGAGAAATCTAATCACGTGATCATCTCCGTTGATTAAATTTTTGATAGAACATGTGGGAACAGGGGGTGAAATAATGTCCTATGAAGCGCTGGGGATGGTGGAGACAAAGGGTCTGGTGGCGGCCATTGAAGCTGCGGATGCTATGAGCAAAGCAGCCAATGTTGTATTAATCGGTTACGAAAAAATCGGGTCCGGTCTGGTAACCGTTATGGTCAGGGGTGATGTAGGCGCTGTTAAAGCGGCTACTGATGCGGGAGCGGCCAGCGCCCAGAAAGTCGGGGAACTGGTATCTGTGCATGTAATACCCAGACCCCATACTGATGTTGAAAAAATCTTACCGAAACTGGAGTAATCACATAACGCTTTGGAGGTGTACAAACTGTGAGTGATCAACTGGTGGAAAAAGTGTTGAACGAAGTTATGAAAAAAGTAGCTCAGGATATGGCCAAACCTGAGGCTCCGGTGTTGGAAAAAGTAACTGAAAACTGCAAACTGACTGAGTTTGTGGGTACTGCAATAGGCAATACCATCGGCCTGGTAATCGCTAATGTAGACAGTGAACTGCATGAAAAAATGGGCCTGGACAAAAAATACCGGTCTATCGGTATTTTTGGCGGTCGGACCGGAGCCGGCCCGCAAATAATGGCTGCTGACGAAGCAGTTAAGGCTACCAATACAGAGGTTGTAGCCATTGAACTGCCCAGGGATACTGAAGGTGGAGCGGGCCACGGCTCTTTGATCATTTTTGGCGCCGAGGAAGTATCTGATGCCCGGAGGGCTGTGGAAGTGGCGTTAAAAGATTTGAACCGGACCATGGGAGACGTTTATGTCAACAGCGCCGGACATCTGGAATTCCAATATACGGCCAGGGCCAGTTACGCTATTCAAAAAGCCTTTAATGCTCCTGTTGGGCAGGCTTTCGGTTTGCTGGTCGGCGCCCCCGCGGCAATAGGCGTGCTTTTATGTGATACGGCGGTAAAAGCGGCCGAAATTGAAGTGATTTCCTACCTTAGCCCCAGCACAACCAGCCATACTAACGAATCTATCCTCGCCTTCAGTGGTGATTCCGGCGCCGTAAGACAGGCGCTGATAGCTGCGCGTGAAGTAGGATTGCAATTGTTATCAGCGTTGGGCGGCCCCTGCAAGTCCCTTACGCAACCTTATATATAAATGCAAACCGTAACAGGCGTTTAAAAAAGTAATTAGTAAAAAGGAGGCATTGACAGATGCGCCGTTCAAAGAGATTTGAAGTTCTCGAAGCCAGGCCTGTTAACCAGGACGGTCTTGTTCAGGAATGGCCGGAGGTTGGTTTAATTGCCATGAACAGTCCCAACGACCCTAAACCGGGAATTAAAATAAGGGATGGCGTTGTCGTTGAACTGGATGGCAAGCCGGCGGAAGAATTTGATATGATAGACCAATTTATTGCTGATTACGCTATTGATGTATCTGTGGCAGAAAAGGTAATGAACATGGATTCTACGGAAATTGCCCGGTTGCTGGTGGATATCAACTGTTCGCGGGAAGAGATAATTAAGCTCACCAGAGGCATGACCCCAGCTAAAATTGTGGAAGTAGTCAGCCAGCTTAACGTGGTTGAAATGATGATGGCTCTGCAAAAGATGCGGGCCCGGAAAACTCCTTCTAACCAGTGTCATGTTACCAACCTGCAAGACAACCCCGTACTCCTGGCTGCCGACGCGGCAGAAGCTGCTGCCAGAGGCTTTGATGAAATGGAGACTACTGTTGCTGTAGTGCGTTACGCGCCTTTAAACGCCCTGGCCATATTAGTAGGTTCCCAGACCGGCAGGGGGGGCGTTATTACCCAATGCGCCGTTGAAGAAGCAACTGAGCTGATGCTGGGCATGAAAGGTTTTACCAGCTATGCCGAAACGGTTTCGGTATACGGAACAGAGCAGGTTTTTGTAGACGGTGACGACACTCCCTGGTCCAAAGCCTTTTTGGCGTCCGCTTACGCATCCCGGGGTCTGAAAATGAGATTTACTTCCGGTACCGGTTCCGAAGTGCAAATGGGCTACGCCGAGGGTAAGTCAATGCTTTACCTGGAGACCAGGTGTATCATGATTACCAAAGGGGCCGGCGTCCAGGGATTACAGAACGGTTCTATCAGTTGTATCGGCATCCCGGGCGCTGTTCCGTCAGGCATCAGGGCTGTTTTGGCGGAAAACCTGATTACCACTATGCTGGACCTGGAAGTAGCTTCCGGCAACGACCAGACATTCTCTCATTCGGACATCAGGAGAACGGCCCGGATGTTGATGCAGATGCTGCCGGGAACAGACTTTATCTTTTCGGGTTACAGCGCAGTACCAAATTATGACAATATGTTTGCCGGGTCTAACTTTGACTGTGAAGACTTCGATGATTACCTGCTCCTGCAGAGGGACCTAATGGTAGATGGGGGTCTCCGGCCGGTAAAAGAAGAGGAAATTATTGCGGTAAGAAACAAGGCCGCCAGGGCTCTGCAGGCAGTATTCAGGGAACTGGGGTTACCCCTTATCACCGACGAAGAGGTGGAAGCTGCTACCTATGCCCACGGTAGCAAAGACATTATCAAACGCAATATTCCTGAAGACCTGAAGGCCGCTGAAGCGCTGATGCGGGGCAATATCACCGGTCTGGATGTGGTTAAAGCCCTGGCCAAGCATAACTTCCATGATGTGGCTGAAAACCTGCTGAACCTCTTGAAACAAAGGGTATCAGGGGACTATTTGCATACATCGGCAATTTTTGATAAGAATTTTAACGTGTTAAGCGCCGTAAATAATCCTAACGATTACCGCGGCCCGGGAACAGGTTACCGGCTGAGCCCCGAGCGTTGGGAAGAAATCAAAAACATTGAAAGGGCCCTCAGTCCGGAAAAACTCGGTATTTAAATTAAAGGGGGTGTCATTAGTGCATCTAAACGAAAATTATTTAAAAGAATTGATTACTCAGGTTGTAGCGGAAATTAGTCAAAATGCTTTACAACAGGTGGAGAATAAGAAAGAGGAACTGACAGGTAAGGGAGAGGCTGACACAGGTGCCGCGTTGCTGAAAGTAAAAGGGCCGGCCCGGCAAGGGGTTAAGGCGGATGAGGTTGTAATCGGCGTGGGACCTGCCTTCGGGCTGGGCCAGCATAAGACCATAGTAGATATTCCTCATGCTACAGTTTTACGGGAAGTTATTGCCGGGATAGAGGAAGAGGGAGTATCTGCCCGGGTTGTCCGTGTGAAACATACCAGCGACCTGGCTTACATCGGCCTTACGGCCGCCAAGCTGAGCGGTTCGGGGATAGGTATCGGCATCCAGTCCCGGGGCACCACAATCATTCATCAGAGAGATTTACTTCCGTTGAACAACCTGGAACTATTCCCCCAGGCGCCGCTTCTTACCCCTGAAACCTTCCGAAAAATCGGTAAGAACGCAGCAAAATATGTCAAGGGAGAATCTCCGGACCCTGTGCCCACTTTGAACGACCAGATGGCCAGGCCCAAATATCAGGCGAAGGCAGCCCTTCTGCACATCAAGGAAACGGAGTTTATCCAGCCGGACAGCCAGCCTGAAGAGTTGGAATTCAGTATATAACGGAAAGGGGTGGGATAAATGTCTGACTTTAATAGGAAAGATCTCGAAACACTGGTTCGTGAAGTGGTAAAGACATTTTTAGCCAAGGAAACGGGCATTGGTGAAGTAGGAAACGGAGAAAAAGACAATTGCCCGACTTCAGTGACAGGCAGTTCCGACAGTTGTCAGGAAGTCGGCTTGCAGGACTATCCCCTGGGAACCAAGCGGCCTGAACTGATTAAAACGCCTGCCGGAAACAGGCTTACCGACATAACCTTAGCCAAAGTAGTTGAAGGTGAAATTAAATCGGACGACTTGAGGATTACGCCGGAAACCCTGCTGCTGCAGGCGCGCATTGCGGAAAAGGTAAACAGGCCCCAGTTTGCCCAAAACCTCAGGAGAGCTGCGGAGCTTACAAAAATTCCGGACCAAAGGGTCCTTGAAATATATAATGCCTTGAGACCGTACCGTTCAACGAAAGAAGAACTCCTGGCCATTGCAGATGAACTGGAGAACCGTTACCAGGCTAAAATTAACGCCGCTATGGTCCGTCAGGCTGCAGAAGTATACGAAAAAAGGAACCGCTTGCGGAAGTAGCATGGAAAATGGGCGCTAAAATAATTGCCGGAGTTGATGTGGGCAACTCAACTACCGAAGTGGCCATAGCGGAGTATTTTAACGGCTTTAGGTTTTTGGGCGGCGGGTTAACAAAGACTACCGGGATTAAGGGTACCGTTGATAATGTGGTAGGTATTATTAAAGTTCTTAAGGAAACAACGGCTTCTATTGGTATCAGCTTAAATGACATTGATTTAATAAGGCTCAACGAAGCTACGCCGGTCATTGGCGATGTGGCCATGGAAACTATCACCGAAACTGTTATTACAGAGTCTACCATGATTGGCCATAATCCCGCCACTCCCGGTGGAGCAGGCTTAGGGATTGGGACAACTGTAAGGTTAAGTAACCTGGACGGCTGCCCGCCCGGTAAACAAGTAATTGTGGTGGCTGACCAGGATGTGGATTTCCGTACTGTGGCTGAGCAGTTGAATAGGGCCGTTGCGCGGGGCGTGGATGTACAGGGGGCTATCCTGAAAAATGATGACGGGGTTTTGGTTGCTAACCGGCTGAATAAAATCATCCCTGTCATAGATGAAGTGGAATACATTGACCGCATCCCTTTAAATATGGAGGCGGCCGTGGAAGTTACGGCGCCGGGGGAAACAATCAAGGTCCTGGCCGACCCTTATGGGATAGCTACTGTATTTAAGTTAACGCCCGAAGAAACCAAGCTGATTGTACCGGTAGCCAGGGCGCTGATCGGTAACCGTTCAGCAGTGGTTATCAGAACCCCGCGGGGTGATGTGAAAACGAGGCGCATTCCTGCCGGCAAACTATCTATTCTGGGTGCACGACAGAGATTTGAAGTGGATATCCAGGCGGGTGCGGAAAAAGTCCAGGAAGTAATTGAGAGTGCCGGCAAACTGGAAGACGTCAGGGGAGAGCCCGGAACCAATGTCGGCGGTATGATCGAACGTATCAGGCATGTAATGAGCGACCTAACCAACCAACCGGTGCACAACATGAAGATTCAGGATATTTTGGCCGTAGATACCTTTATACCTCAGAAAGTCCAGGGTGCTCTGGCAGGCGAGTTTTCTCTGGAAAATGCCGTGGGACTGGCAGCCATGGTGAAAACCAACAAACTGCAGATGCAGGAAATCGCCGAAAAACTGGCCGGGGAATTAGGTATTAAAGTGGAAATTGCCGGCGTGGAGGCAGAGATGGCTGTACGTGGCGCCCTGACCACTCCGGGTTCGGACAGGCCCCTGGCCATTCTCGATATGGGGGGCGGTTCTACCGATGCAGCTATCATCGACAGAGAAGGCCACATCAATTCTGTGCATCTGGCCGGCGCCGGAGATATGGTCACTCTGCTGATTAATTCCGAGCTTGGCCTGGACAATCCCGGGCTGGCGGAGGAAATCAAGCGGTATCCCTTAGCTAAGGTGGAGTCCCTGTATCATATCCGGACAGAAGACGGGAGCGTACAGTTTTTTGACAAGGCCCTCGACCCCAGGCTTTTTGCCAGGGTAGTAATCTTAAAAGAAAAGGGAGTTATGGAGCCTATTCCGGTTAAGGATTCCCTAGAAAAGATAAAACTGATCCGTCAGGAAGCCAAGAAAAAGGTGTTTGTGACCAATGCAGTCAGGGCATTACAGCGGGTGGCGCCCCACGGAAATATCCGTAATGTGGAATTTGTGGTTATGGTTGGCGGTTCAGCGCTGGACTTCGAAATTCCGGGATTTATCTCCGACCGTTTGGCTGAATACGGAGTAGTGGCGGGCCGCGGTAATATCAGGGGGCAGGCAGGACCGCGGAACGCGGTTGCCACCGGCTTGGTGCTCTCCTATGAAGAGGCAGGTGGCATAAATTGAATATGGAGCAGGAATTGGAACGCCGGCCTGTTATAAGTTTACTGCGCCCGCGTGGGTTGGACGCGGACAGGAAATTTTCAAAATTGGTTTCTGCCATAAAAGCCGGTATGGAAGAGGAATCAGTGCCGTGGCTGGAAGGAGAGGAAGAAGGTACCTTAAGCGCCGCAGAACTGGCTTTGCGGGGAGCCCGCCAATCCAGACTGGGAGTAGGAATAGGGATAGACCCCGCCTGTTCCATAGCTGTTTATTTTAACCGTGGTGAAAATTCGGAGCCCCTGTTCCTGTTATCGGCGGATTGGGCTTCTGAAAAAGTGGCCAGGTTAGTGGGTACAAATGCGGCACGATTGGTGAAAAAAATACCTTTTAAAGATCTGGCCGGGTTAGGCCATAAACAGTAATGAAGGAGGGTAGTTATGATCAGACAAGCCCTCGGACTAATTGAGGCTGTGGGAATGCCGGCAGCAATTGCTGCGGCGGACGCTGCTGCCAAGGCCGCCAACATAAGGTTGCTGGGATATGAACTGACCAAGGGTGGCGGCCTGGTAACCGTAAAACTTGAGGGGGACGTTGCTGCTGTAAAAGCGGCTGTTGAAGCCGGAGCAGCGGAAGCCCGGCGGGTGCACGACGTCCGTTCGGTCCATGTAATACCGCGGCCTGCCGGAGATACCGGAAAAATGGTGCTGGCAGAGGGAGCGCTCCGGGAAGCAACAGCAGAATCTGAAACAGTAGATACAGAAACAAAAGACCCAATAAAAAGAGAAACAGAAGCAAGAGAACCTGAAGTGAGGCAAACGGGTAATGTGGAAGGCAATGCAATAAAAGCCAATGCCAACCCAACCGGGAGTGAGGAAAACGATTCAGGGACGAATGCAACAACTGCGCCCGGAGGTCCCGGCGAAAAGGGTGTAAAAACTACGGAGACAACAACGGCCAGTATTCCTGATAAGACCGGTACGGGCGAGGAAACGGGCGGTCGGGATGAACCCGACGATGGGCCCAAAAACAGGGGCGCCAAGAAGAAAAATAAAAAGGGTTAAAGGTTGACATGTCTGACCCAATACGCAAATTAACAAGGACTTAAATCAAAAAAACTGCTTAAGGAGGGTTTTAAATGAAAGGCGAAGCTCTGGGAATGGTTGAAACAAAAGGGCTGGTTGGCGCCATTGAGGCTGCTGACGCCATGGTGAAAGCCGCTAATGTGACACTTATCGGTTATGAAAAAATAGGTTCAGGTCTGGTTACTGTGATGGTCAGGGGCGACGTCGGCGCTACCAAGGCAGCAACAGATGCCGGAGCAGCTGCTGCGGCAAAAGTTGGCGAACTGGTATCGGTGCACGTAATTCCAAGACCTCATACCGACGTAGAAAAGATTTTACCCAAGATTGGCTAAAGACGAAAAAATTCAGTAAGGTCCCTGACAGGCGCCGCTGGCAGGCGCCTGTCACAGACCGGTAATTTGCAGGTGGTGCTATGATAACAGATGAAAACCAACTGGTACAGCAGGTTTTAGAAGAACTGACCAAAAAATTGCAGGGATTCAACTACAACCCCGCCGGCCCGGAGGAGGGCAGCAACGAGGAAGGTCTGGTGCCGATAGGAATCTCCAACCGGCATGTTCACCTGGCCCGCCAGGATGTCGATCTGTTGTTCGGACCCGGGTATGAACTGTCAGTGTTAAAGGAATTGCAGCCGGGGCAGTATGCGGCAAGAGAGACAGTTACTCTGGCCGGCCCCAAAGGTATTATTGAAAAAGTCAGGGTGCTGGGGCCTGTGCGCAAGAAAACCCAGGTTGAGATTTCCCGGGCCGACGGTTTCAAACTTGGGATCAATCCGCCCGTGCGGGATTCTGGCGACCTGGAAGGTACGCCGGGGCTGATTATAATAGGGCCCCGGGGAGCTGTTACCCTGGAGAACGGTGTAATTATAGCCAGGCGGCATATTCACATGAGTCCCGGCGACGCAGAGCGTTTTGGCGTTCAGGACGGGTCCAGGGTCGATGTGGAAGTGCCCGGCCTCAGGGGGGTTATTTTTAAGAACGTTCTGGTGCGTGTCCACAAAGACTTCGAATTGGAGATGCATATTGACGTGGAAGAAGGCAATGCGGCCGGGTTAAACAACCAGGACAGGGTCAGGATTATCGGACCAAGCAGAGGAACTGATGATGATGATTGATTTTGAAAAGCCCAATGAATTGATTGCCCGGATGGAACAAAAAATTTTCTGCCCGGAAAGACCGGACTGTAAGGGCAAGCTTTATACCGGAATTGATTTGGGTACCGCCAATATCGTCGTTACCGTGCTGGATGAAAATAAACAACCCGTTGCAGGGGCCTTGCAGGAAGCCAGGGTGGTTAAAGACGGACTGGTAGTTGACTTCATAGGCGCCATCAACATTGTCAGGAAGCTGGTACAGCAGGTGGAAGAAAAACTCAGTAGGAGCCTGGAAGAAGCTGCTGTGGCCATTCCGCCGGGAACCAGGGCGGAAGATACCAGGGCTATCGTCAATGTGGTCCAGGCTGTCGGCCTCGAGGTGACCAATGTTGTTGATGAACCTACGGCTGCTGCAACTGTCCTGGGCATAAAAGATGGCGCCGTCGTGGATATCGGTGGAGGGACGACGGGAATTTCCATTCTGCGGGACGGCCATGTTATTTATGTGGCTGATGAACCGACGGGCGGCACTCATTTCAGCCTGGTCCTGGCTGGCGCTTACAATATAGGTTTTGAAGAAGCTGAACGGCTGAAGAGAGATCCTGACAAGTACGACCAGGTATTTCCTCTGGTAATTCCCGTTATAGAAAAAGTAGCTGATATAATCAATACCCATATTGCCGGAAGAGATGCCGGGCCCATTTTTCTGGTAGGCGGGACGGCCTGTTTGGAGGGCATTGAAAAAGTAATTTCACGGTACACCGGCTTACCGACTGTCAAGCCTTACAACCCCTTGCTGGTAACTCCGCTGGGTATCGCCATGCACTGTGCATAAGGGAGGTGGCGGCAGTGGAAATGCGAGAGTTAGTAAAATTAATTACCTCCGAAGTATTGAAACAATTAAACTGCCCTGCTCAGCAGGAAGTGCTGGTCCTGTTAACGGGGGGCAGAGCCATATGGCCCAGGGTTAAATTTAAACTGGAGGAAATGAAAAACCGCGGGATTGTTTTAAGGCCGGTCTTGTCGGAAGCGGCCAGCCGGATTTTTGACCCCCAGGAATTAAGCAGGATTTTCGGGGTAACCGAAAATCTTGAAAAAAACGAATTACTTGCCGCAGTAAAAAAATCGTCTCTGGTGATGCTGCCAACCCTGACTGTCAATACAGCCGCCAAGCTGGCCGGCGGGATTCAGGATACGGAGGTTACCTGTCTGGCCGGATGGGCTTTGATGATGGGAAAACCTGTAATAGCCGTCACCAATTCGGCTGATCCCGATTCTCCCGAACTGCAAAGATTAGGGCTCGCCGGCGGTAAACCTGAACATAAAGCCAGGCTCCGGGAAAATCTGAAATCGCTGGCCCGGTTTGGTGTCAAACTGGTGGAGGCAGATTACCTTCTACCAGGTGTCATGCAGGCCCTCGGTTGTGATCCCATCAACAATTCACGAAGGTTTAGAGTTGAAGGCGTGCTGACTTCGGCAAAAGTACAGGCTGCTGCCGCCGAAAACTATAAAATAATTGTTGCGAAAAATACCGTGGTTACCCCGTTAGCTAAAGAAACGGCAGCCGAGGCAGGCATCGAGATCTGCTATGAGTGATGATAGAAAGAGGTGCGGTGATGTATCTAGCAAAAGTTGTCGGAACGGTGGTTTCCACCAGTAAAGACCCTCGGCTCACCGGATGTAAACTGCTTCTGGTTGTGCCGGTAGCGCTCTATCCTCAAAAAGTAGAGTACCCACTGGTGGCTGTGGATTCTGTTGGTGCCGGTATTGGGGAAATGGTTCTTTGCGTTGACGGAAGTACTGCCAGGCGCGCTGTGACAGAAGAAAATGCCCCTATTGATTGCGCTATTGTCGGCATAATTGATGAAGTAGAGACTTGCGGTGATTTGCTGCAGCCGGAAAAACTGTCTCTTTTGGATGGTGAAAAGCAATTATGAAAATTTATACCAAAAAAGGAGACGGAGGAGAAACAACCTTATACAATGGGGACAAGGTTAGCAAGTGCAACCGGCGGGTGGATACTTATGGCACGGTGGATGAAGCCAATTCTTTTCTGGGCGCGGCTAAATCGCTTATTAAATACGAGGACATAAAAAAAATAATTCATCAAATACAGCAGGAGCTGTTTGTGGTAAGCGCTGAGCTGGCCACTCCCGATTCTGCCATGCAGCTTCCTGCCAGAATCCATTATGAACATGTAGAGCGTCTGGAAACATTGATTGACCAATTTACCAAAGAATGTGGCGGGGTCAGAGGTTTTGTAACGCCGGGAGAAAGTCTGGCGGCTTCCTTCCTTGATATAAGCCGAACCGTGGTAAGGCGGATGGAGAGGCTCTTAACCGGTCTTGCCGTTAAGGACCAGATAAATGCCAATTTGTTAGCATATATAAACCGACTTTCAGACCTGTTATTTATAATGGCCAGGGTTGTTGGCCGGCGGGAAATAAAAGAACTCGTAACCAGGTTAGTACTTCGCGAGCTGGAAAGGTACAGCCTTTTACCAAACACCGGCAAAGGGGGGGAGGAAATGAAACTGACTTTGGAACAGGCCCAAAAAGTGATAGCGAAGGCGCAGGAAGAGGCTGAAAAAATAGGTATACCAATGGTCATTGCTGTAGTAGACGACGGCGGGAACCTAAAAAGCTTTCAACGCATGGATGAAGCTTTGTTGGCCAGTGTGGACATAGCAATTAACAAGGCTTATACAGCGCTTGCCCTTAAGATGCCTACCCATCAACTGGCGGAGATTTCTCAACCGGGCCAGGAACTGTACGGCATTGAAGTTACTAATAGGGGCCGCATAGTCACCTTTGGCGGTGGATACCCCATTTATCTGGATGGTTCTCTGGTTGGGGCCATCGGTGTGAGCGGCGGGAGCGTCGAACAGGACAAGCAGGTGGCCGAGGCAGGCATCAAGGCTTTAAATTAACGACTGAGAGGTGAAATAATACATGGCCATTGAAGCGTATCAAATAGAAAAGATTGTTGAGGAAGTTATGAAAAAGATGGTTTCCGGAGGTTCCGGGGACAGCTTTGCCGGCAAAGCCAAGGGAATTTTTGAGTCCGTTGACGAGGCTGTAAAAGCAGCTAAAGCGGCCCAAAAAGAACTGGTCGCTATGCGGATTGAAAAACGGGAAATGCTTTTAAAGGCAATGCGGGAAGCCGCTATAGCCCATGCCGAAGAACTGGCCCGGCTGGCAGTTGAAGAAACGGGGATGGGGAGAGTAACGGATAAGATTATTAAAAACCGTGTTGCTGCAGAGAAAACACCCGGTACAGAAAACCTACAGCCAAGCGCCGTCACCGGTGACAGGGGATTGACCCTCATCGAAAGGGCTCCCTACGGTGTTATTGGGGCCATTACTCCTTCCACTAACCCTTGTGCAACAGTTATAAACAACAGTATCAGCATGGTAGCTGCCGGTAATTCTGTTGTTTTCAGTGTTCATCCGGGGGCCAAAAAGGCTTCGCTTTTAACAGTAGAGATTCTTAACGAAGCTATTGAAAAGGCGGGTGGGCCGGCTAATGTTCTGACAGCAGTTGCCAGTCCGTCCCTTGAAAACACAAATGCTTTGATGAAACATCCGGATATCAAACTTCTTGTGGCTACCGGCGGTCCGGGGCTGGTGAAGGCGGTCTTATCATCAGGTAAAAAGGCCATTGGGGCAGGAGCAGGCAACCCGCCGGCGCTGGTAGACGAGACAGCCGACCTGGAGAGGGCAGCCAAAAGCATTGTAGCCGGCGCTTCGTTTGATAATAATTTGCCTTGTATAGCTGAAAAAGAAGTAATTGTGGTGGACTATGTGGCCAACCAGTTGATCTCCTACATGAAACAGAACGGTGCATACCTGGCTAATGACAGGGAAATTAAAGCCTTGATGGATTTGGTACTGACTAAGAACGAGAACCTAAAGGCAGAAGGATGCACTGTAAAGCCGGAAAGGCTTTATGGAGGTATTAACAAGGAATATGTCGGGAAAGACGCCGCTTACATCATGAAGAAAATTGGAGTTGATATTCCCGAAGACACCAAATTAATTATTTGTGAAGTGGATGAAGACCACCCCTTTGTCCTGGAAGAACTGATGATGCCTATTCTCCCGATTGTGCGGGTGCCTAACGTGCAAAAGGCCATAGAAGTCGGTGTCCGGGTTGAGCACGGCAACCGCCATACAGCGGTAATGCATTCGCAAAATATTGATAACCTGAGCGCTTTCGCCAGGGCAGTACAAACCACAATTTTTGTGAAAAACGGGCCATCCTATGCCGGTATCGGTATAGGCGGTGAAGGGTATACCACCTTCACCATTGCAGGCCCTACAGGCGAAGGACTTACCGCCGCCAGCAGCTTTACCAGGCAGCGCCGCTGTGTATTAGTTGACGGTTTCTCCATTGTTTAGATGGGCAGGTGAAGTGAGATGTCTAAAGAAGCCATTGCGGCGATTCAGAAAGCCGGAGTAGTGGGAGCAGGTGGCGCCGGGTTCCCGGCTTATAAAAAACTGGATGCGAAAGTAGATGTAGTTGTCGTCAACGGCGCTGAGTGTGAGCCTTTACTGCGGGTTGACCAGCAGTTAATGGAAAAAGAGGCCCGTTTCCTGACGGACAGCCTGTTAAAGGTTTTGGAGATAACAGGAGCTTCCAAAGGTATATTTGCTCTCAAAGCCAAGTACACGGCAGCGGTGGAGGCCCTCGAAAAAGCCATTAAAGGTTCCGGCAAAATTGAATTAAAGCTGTTAGGGGATTTTTACCCGGCAGGAGACGAGCAGGTTTTGCTCTATGAAGCTACGGGGAGGATAGTACCTGAGGGTGGCATTCCAGTGCACGTGGGAGCAGTTGTTACCAATGTGGAAACCTTGTTAAATGTCGGACATGCTTTGGCCGGCAAACCTGTAACGGAGAAATATGTTACTGTTACAGGCGCCGTGGAGAAGCCCCTGACGGTGAAGGTGCCTGTTGGTATCAGTGTACGGGAATTAGTTGAAACAGCTAATCCTGTGCCGGAAAAGTACAAGGTAATTGAGGGCGGTCCTATGATGGGCACCGTCCTGGAGAACCCAGACAAACCGGTGACAAAAATCACCAAAGGTTTGATTGTACTGCCGGAAAACCACTCACTACTTGCCAGAAAAGAAATAACCATGGCCCATACTCTAAACCGGGCCAGGTCCGTTTGCTGCCAGTGCAACAAATGCACGGAAATTTGCCCCAGGTACCTCTTAGGCCACAGGATGAAACCCCACCGGGTCATGCGGGCCGTGGGACAGGGTATCGGTGGTCTGGCCGGTGATTTGGCCATGGCATTCCTTTGCTGCCAGTGCGGGGCCTGTGAGATTTACGGTTGTGATATGGGCCTGGCGCCTAACCGAATAAACGCGGAACTGAAGAAGCAGTTGCAGGCGGCAGGACTTAAGAATCCTTACAGTAACGCCACACTGCAGGCTAATGCTGACCGGGAAATGAAGAAAATTCCTGTAAAAAGGCTGATAATAAGGTTAAATTTGGAATCCTATAACCTGCCGGCTCCTCTTAGCCCGAAAAACTTCAGTACAAATAGGGTGACCCTTCCGCTGTCACAGCATATTGGCGCTCCCGCCAAACCGGTAGTAAGGCCCGGTGATTCGGTCAAATGCGGAGACCTGATAGCTGAAGCCCCGGAAGGCGCTTTGAGTGTTCCCCTTCATGCAAGTATAAATGGCCGGGTAGCCATGGTCACAGAAAAAGAAATTGTCATAGAGAACTAAAGGAGGTGGAACAATGAAAGCGGCAATAGGTTTACTGGAAATGAAGAGCATTGCCCGGGGTATTACTGCCGCCGATGAGATGGTAAAGGCGGCTGACGTTAAATTACTGCAGGCCATGCCTGTCTGTCCGGGTAAGTTTATAGCCCTGGTGGCAGGAGATGTGGGAGCTGTACAGAGCTCTATAAAAGCAGGGATGGCCCGTGCCGCTGACCAGGTGATAGATACCCTGATTTTGCCCAATGTACACAGGTCAGTTTTCCCCGCCTTATCGGGAACCAACGCTATTGAGAAGATTCGGTCCCTTGGCATTGTGGAGACTTATTCGGTCGCTTCAGCCATTACCGCCGCTGACGTTGCCGCCAAAGCAGCCAGTGTGGATTTGCTGGAAGTGAGGCTGGCCCGGGGGCTGGGAGGCAAGAGTTTTTTTCTCCTGAGCGGAGAAGTAAGCGCTGTCAAGTCAAGTATCAATGCAGCGGTGCAAAAGCTGCGGGAAGACGGGTTTTATGCCGGAGCGGAATTTATTGCGGCGCCGCATAAAGATCTGCTCGCCGCATTAAATTAAATTCATTTTATCAAATTCAAAAAGTTAAGGAGGTAATTCAAATGGCTCAGAAAATCATGATTTCTCCAGGTCGTTATGTACAGGGTGAGGGTGCTATCAGGCAGATCGGTGAACAAGTGAAAAGCCTTGGTAAATTTGCTCTGGTTATAGGGGACAAGATTGCCCTGCCCCTCACCAGGGAAGATGTCCAGAAAAGCCTGCAGGACAATGGGATCAATTTTAAGTTCGAAGAGTTCGGCGGCGAGTGCTCAATGCAGGAAATCAACCGCCTAAAGGCCATTGGTGAAGAGGTAAAAGCAGATGTAATAATTGGCATCGGCGGAGGAAAAACCCTCGACACTGCCAAGGCAGTGGCTTACTACATGAACCTCCCTGTGGTGATCGTCCCGACCATTGCCTCCACTGACGCTCCTTGCAGCGCTCTGTCGGTAATTTATACTCCCGAGGGGATATTTGAGAGTTACCTGATTTTACCCGCTAACCCCAATTTGGTACTGGTTGATACCGGCATAGTGGCTAAGGCGCCTGTACGCCTCCTGGTTGCCGGAATGGGTGATGCCCTGGCTACCTGGTTTGAAGCTGACGCCTGTGCCAAGGCTGCGGCCAAAAATATGCCCGGTGGTGCTGCTACCCAGTCGGCCCTTGCCCTGGCCAGGTTATGCTACCAGTTGTTAATTGATTATGGTTACAGGGCCAAGTTGGCAGTAGAAAAGGGTGTGGCTACTGAAGATGTTGAAAAAGTGGTCGAGGCCAATACCCTGTTAAGCGGCCTTGGTTTTGAAAGCGGCGGCCTGGCCGCAGCCCACGCCGTACACAACGGCCTTACCGCGCTGGAAGAAACTCATCATTATTTCCATGGTGAGAAGGTTGCTTTTGGAACTCTGGTGCAAAT
The DNA here is from genome assembly GCF_059412445.1 of Thermincola sp. GK-1. Taxonomy (NCBI): domain Bacteria; kingdom Bacillati; phylum Bacillota; class Clostridia; order Eubacteriales; family Thermincolaceae; genus Thermincola; species Thermincola sp. GK-1. Next base: position 61,267 of record NZ_JBSQAT010000006.1, on the reverse strand, counting down.
GATTATGGAAAACCGCAGCAATGAGGAATTGCATGAGGTTCTGGAGTTCTGCGTTTCTGTGGGACTGCCTGTAACATTAAGACAAATTGGTGTAACGGAAGTTACTCCCGAGAAAATCAGGAAAGTTGCTGAAATGTCCTGTGCAGAGGGGGAAACAATCTATAACATGCCGTTCCCCGTAACTCCTGATTTGGTATACAACGCCATTTTAGCGGCCGATGCCATTGGCGAAGCTTTTCTGGCTGAATAATCTTACTGAAAATATTGTTGCATACATTACTGAAGCTTCCGGGTTTGCCCGGAAGCTTCTTTCTAAAAAAACAAAGGGTTGGTTTAAATTGAAACTATTGAGCCAGATTGCCATTATTTTAATTATTTCTTATATCGGAGATACAGTTAGCAAGTTGCTTTCTCTTCCCATACCGGGGAATGTGCTGGGAATGGCCATTCTCCTGGCCTGCCTTGGTGCGGGAGTCATTAAAGTGGAAATGGTAGACCGAGTAAGTAAGTTAATGTTGGATAACTTAAGCTTTTTTTTCATTCCGGTCACTGTCGGCCTGATAACTTTAATGAATTTGCTGCATGGCAAATGGCTGGCAATTGTAATTATATGTTTGTTTTCTACCGTCGTTACTATGGTCTCCACAGGTCTTACTGTCCAGTTATTAGGGAGGAAACTAAATAAATGACTGCACTGTTAAATTCACCGTTATTTGGTATTGGCATTTCAGTATTGGCCTTTCAATGCGCCCTGATTATATACCGGAGATTCAGGATTGCTCTTTGCAATCCATTGCTGGTTAGTGTAATTATCATTACGGTTTTCCTTTCGATATTCCATATTTCTTTTGCAACTTATAATAAGGGAGGTCGTTTTATCTCATATTTTCTAGGTCCCACTACCGTTATTTTAGCCGTTCCGCTGTATCAGCAATTATCCCTCCTGAAGGATCACCTTATTCCCATAATTGTGGGCATAACTGTCGGCAGCGTCGTCAGTATAACAAGCGTATTTTTTTTGACTAAGTTATTCGGCATTACAGGAGATTTAGCTGTTTCCTTGCTGCCCAAATCGATAACTACCCCTATTGGTATTGAAGTCGCCAAGCAAATCGGCGGCATTCCTTCCGTCACGGCGGGGGCGATAATAGTTACCGGTATGATAGGCGCTGTTATAGGGCCGTTGATTTGTAAGTTATTTGGTATCAGGGATGAAGTTGCCGTGGGGATAGCTATGGGTACTTCTGCTCATGCAATTGGAACCACAAAGGCCATTGAACTTGGGCCGGTCCAGGGGGCTATGAGCGGCCTGGCCATAGGTTTGGCGGGGTTTATTACAGTAATTTTAGTTCCTTTTTTACTAAAGATACTTTAAAAATTATCTGTTGGCCCCATTATCGGTTAATTAACGCTTATGTCCGGTTAAACCGTTTTGCCCCGGGTTGATAGCCTTTACTCCTTTTGTTATACTTTACTTAACATGTTTTTCTTGCAGTTTGAGGTACAGATTAATAAATTGCAGGAACGGTTGGTGAGTATATGCCTCGTCATCTCCTTTGTTTAAGGGAATTACCGCTATTTCAAGGGCTAAGTGACACCGATTTTTACAGTATTTGCCCGGGGGTGATAAACAGGTCAGTTGCTAAAGGGCAGTTCTTGTTCAGGCAAGGAGAAGACCACCGTACTGTCTATTTAATAAAATCTGGGAAATTTAAACTTATTCAAAATACAGAGGATGGAAGGGAAATAATTATTTCTATCGTCGGTCCTGGGGAAGTGCTGGGAGAAACAGCTTTATTTCAGGATCACGAGTTGCATTTTAGCGCAGTTGCTTTAGAAAATGCACGATTGTGCGGTTTTAGTAGACAGGATTTGGAAATGGTCATTCAACGCAATCCTGGTTTTGCCGTAAAGATAATAAGTCACTTGGCTCGCAAATTGAATACAATTATGCAGCAAGTTAGTGAGACTTCAGGGGTATCTGTTAAAGAAAAGCTGCTACGGTTGTTAATTCGGCTGGCCAACGAATATGGGAAAGTGGCATCCGATATGACAATAATTGAGTTAAATATAACGCAGCAGGAAATGGGCAACTTAATTGGAGCTTCCCGCGTCAAGGTGTCCCAGGTTTTATCAGGGTTAAGGGACGCGGGAATTGTCAGCAAACATGGTAAATATTATACAATAAAAACAGATTTTTGTCTTAAAAATGCCGTTTTTTCTGAAAAACAATAGTTGGCTTAATTAGTGTTAACCTCCTTTTGGAGGTTTTTTTTTAAATGTTAAGGAATTTACAGCGATGATAGTGTTAAAGGGTTAATATGTAAAGGAGGAGGTGATAAAAGTAGTATTGGGTTTAATATCAGGCAGAGTTAATTAGTTAAACAGAGAAAAGTCTTGGAGGTGCTTAATGTGGGTAAGTTAACGGCTGAAATGAAAGAATTTATTGAGGACGTTAAATTATGTGTTGCTGCCACGGCTGACAGCAACGGGATGCCTAATGCATCATTCAAAGGAACGATTCAGGTTCTGGACGACGAAAATTTAGTTTTTGCTGACATTTTTTCAGCCAAAACCAGAAAAAACTTACAGGAAAATAATAAGATATGTATCGTCGTGGCAGACCACAAGAAAATGGTCGGGTACCAGTTTAAAGGGGAAGCTGAACTCCTGGATCAGGGTGAACTCTACGATAAGGTTTGTTCTGCGGTGGAAGGGTTAAATTTAAATCTTCCAAAACCTACATATGTGGTAAAAATAAAAGTAACTGAGATTTACCCGGCGCCTGCAGCCAGTTAATGGGGTAAATGACGGCTTACATTGACCGGCATCGCGGCATCTCCGACTACCACCCAGGCCATGATCCACTATTTTTGGCATACCTTTGTAGCCGCCTTCCGGAATTAGATGGGCCATATATTCTTTAGGATCAGTTCCCGCGATCAGGGGTTTGACCGAAGGGTGTTTTTTTCAGGGCCTCCAATAGTTCGTTCTGGTTGATGTGGCGGTCCATCAGGGAAGAAACCAGGGCGCCAACGCCGATTGATAACCGATACCAGATGTTCGGGCGGAACGTGTTTTTGCAGTTCCGCCTGTTGAATAAGTAGACAAAAAAGCAAACGGACAAATTTAGCGAACCGACACAACCGGGTGAACCAAATAGCAAGAAAAATACTGCTAGTTCGCAAAAAAATGGGATTGCTTCGCAAGCTTGTTCATTGCTAAACGCTTCAAAACATGTTATAACATAATAAGTTAGGATTATCGTTGTTGTAACAGTTGGAGGCGAGCCAGTTGAATGTTCTTGCAGATTTACATACCCATACCAATTTCTCGGCAGATGGAAAAGACCATATGGCAGATATGTGCCGGGCGGCTATCAGTAAAGGACTAAGCTATATTTGTTTTACTGATCACATTGATAACAACCCGAGTGATAATGGGTATAAATATTTCAATTACGCGAAGTATTCTGAGACTATAGAACGCATGCGGGAAGAGTTCGGGGACAAAATCCAGGTTCTCAAAGGGATAGAGTTTGCCGAACCCCATTTATATCCCAGGGAATTTGAAGATGTTTTAAAAAAAGATTTTGATATTGTAATGGTTGGCATACACTATCTGGGTGAAACTTATGTCGGAGATAAAGTTATATCAGGAAACTATTCCAAGCAGCAGATATTTCGTGAATACTACAGAGAAGTACTTAAAGCCGTAAAATTAGGTGGGTTTGATGTACTGGCCCATTTCGACCTGCCTAAAAGATACTTTAAAGGATCCTATTCAGAAAAAGAAATGACCCTTGAAATCCTGCAGGAAATGGTAAATAAGGGAATTGCCCTGGAAATAAACACTTCGCCTTTAAGAAGGGGTTTTACGGAATGCACACCTGATTCGGAAATACTTAAACAATATATTGAAGCCGGCGGAACAAAAGTTACCACCGGTTCCGACGCCCATTCATGCGGAGATATTGCGGCAGACTTTGATTATGCACATAAGCTGATAAAAGATTTTCAGGGGATTCCCGGGATATTTAGAGGGCGCCGTTTTATTCCCATTGATTCTTTGTAAATGTTGACAAAGGTTATTTCAAAAGATTCGGGGAGGTTAAATGTTGCAACAATCATTTAACCTCCCCTTGTCGCGTTATGCAATTTGTCTTCAATCTGGGAGGACAGAAAAGGTATAACGGGCACACTGACAGGGAATGATTATTAAAATTTAATGGGTAATATTGGTTTTGAATATTTGACAAGAAATAGAAATAGGATTATAATAATAAATGGGCATATGCCCGTAATAACCTGAGGGAGGAACGCTATAATGTCCAGTGCTTGCAGTACCTGTAGTCAAAAGGAAGGATGCAGTGGAGAAAGTTGTCCCGGCATGCCTGAAAACAAACATAATATCCGTAACGTCATTGCCGTTATGAGTGGGAAAGGCGGTGTCGGTAAAAGTTCTGTTACGGCTATGCTGGCGGTAGCTTTAAAGAACGAGGGTTTTAAGGTGGGTATCATGGATGCTGACGTTACCGGCCCCAGTATACCCAGGCTTTTTGGTTTACACGGTAGGCTGAAAAATGGAGAAAAGGGCATTCAGCCGGCTAAGACTAGATCAGGAATCGAAGTTATTTCCCTGAACCTTCTTCTTCCCAACGAAGATGAACCTGTAATCTGGCGAGGACCCGTTATTTCAGGGGTGGTGAAACAGTTTTGGACAGATGTTGAGTGGGGCGAACTTGATTACATGTTGGTGGACCTTCCACCTGGGACCGGTGACGTTCCTTTGACTGTTATGCAGACACTGCCCCTAAACGGAATTATAGTTGTTACAACGCCGCAAAGCTTGGTGACCATGATTGTCAAAAAAGCTATTCACATGGCTGACCGGATGCACATTCCTGTCATTGGATTGGTGGAAAATTATACTTATGTTCACTGTCCGGACTGTGACAAACGGATTGAATTATTTGGCCACGATAATACTGAGGAAGCAACGGGGAAGATGGGTGTACCCTTATTAGGTCAGTTACCTTTGGATCCAGAGTTTGCTGCGTATTCTGACCGAGGTGAAATTGAAAACTACTTTGAGGAAAAAACAGACGTGAATGAAACCGTTGCTAATGTGGCACGGTTAATCAGCAAAAAATATAGAGATGAAGTTCAATAATATATAAAAAATTAATTGGAGGGATTTTTTAATGAAGGTTGCCATTCCGAATAACGACGGCGAGGTCAACCAGCATTTTGGCCGAAGCACCGGTTTTGCCATTGTGGAAATTAACAGCGAGAACCGAATTATGGACATTGAGGAAATTTCAGCAGAAGGGCTTCAACACAGGCATGAAGGATTGGCCGGTTTATTGAAAAATAAGGGGGTAGAGGTGGTAATAGTCGGAGGGATTGGGCCAGGCGCCCTGGAAGCCCTTGAATCCCAAGGCTTTAAAGTCCTTTTTGGCGCCTCCGGTCCAATTAAAGAAGTAGCTGAAGCCTTTGCGCGGGGACAATTTATATCGAGAAGAACGGTCTGCAATCACCATGGAGAACACCACCATCATCATGAACATCACCCTGGCAATTGTGCTCACTAAAAGTTACAAGTCTTTCATATGAAAAAATTACAGGTCATTTATCAGCAAGGCCGCAGGTAACAGCCTGCGGTTTTATTCGTTTAACAGGTACTGGAAACCATTCCAATAATTAATATTGAAATATTTCGTCAAATGATACATAATTAATCTGTTTGGGAATTGTCGAAAAACAGGGGTGGTACTGTGAAAAAATATGACGTTATTGTAGTAGGCGCAGGTCCGGCCGGTATTTTTACCTGTTATGAGTTGGCTTTAAAAGCCCCTCATATGAAGGTATTATTAATTGATAAGGGCCAGGACATTTATAAACGGACCTGTCCGATTCTGCAAAAGAAACTGACCAAGTGCCCGCCTCCGACAGAGAAGAAAAAATCCGGCGGCTGCTTACCCGCCTGTTCGATAACAAACGGTTTTGGCGGCGCCGGCGCTTATTCGGACGGAAAATTTAACATTACCACCGAATTTGGGGGTTGGATGACTGATTATCTGCCACCTTCTGAAGTATTAAATTTAATTAAATATGTTGATGCAATTAATATCAAACACGGCGCCAATTCAGTGGCCACAGACCCCAATAATCCGGCGGTAAAAGACATTGAAAAGCGCGGGCTTGCCGCCGGGCTGAAATTGCTGCGGGCCCAGGTAAGGCATTTGGGAACGGAACAAAACCTGGAAATTTTAAAAAGTATTTTTGAGTTTCTCAACGGATACATTGATATGACATTTGCGACAGAGGTGGCCGATTTAATTACTGAAAAAACCGGCGAAAAATACATGGTTAAGGGTGTTATTACAAAATCTGCAGAAAAATTCTATGCCGACAAAGTGGTCATTGCGCCCGGGCGGGACGGCTCGGAATGGTTTTCCGAAATTCTGAAACGGCACGGCCTGGAAATGGTCAATAACCAGGTGGATATAGGGGTTCGTGTGGAAACCCTGGACATCATTATGGAAGAAATCAATGAACATTTATATGAAGGTAAGTTTATTTACAGGACTTCCGTTGGCACAACAGTCCGGAGTTTCTGTAACAACCCGTCCGGTCACGTGGTCATTGAAAACCATTCCGGTGTGATGCTGGCTAACGGCCATGCTTACAAAGATAAGAATTTAGGCAGTAACAATACAAACTTTGCCTTACTGGTTTCCCACAAATTCTCTTATCCTTTTGATAAGCCCATAGAGTATGCCAAGTCTATTTCCAGACTGGCTAATGATTTATCCAATGGCAGTGTTTTGATTCAGAAATTCGGTGATATACTGAACGGCCGTAGATCAACAGAGAAAAGAATTAAGGAAGGTTTTGTGGAACCAACCCTAAAAGAGGCCGTACCCGGCAACCTGGCCCTGGTGTTGCCATACAATACAATGAAAAGTATCATAGAAATGATTCAGGCTCTGGATAAAGTGACGCCTGGGATTGCCTCAGAGCATACCCTGCTTTATGGTGTGGAAGCTAAGTTTTATTCTTCCCGCCCGAACCTGACCAATCATTTCGAAACGGAAATAGAAGGTTTATACGCAGGCGGCGACGGGGCCGGTATTACCCGCGGCCTGGCTCAGGCCGGCGCTTGTGGTGTAGTTATAGCAAGAGATATTATTGACAAGATGCAAAAGTAAACTTAACCCCTGTCTTACTGACAGGGGTTTAAATTTACCGTAATCTGAAAAATTCCGATTCTTTACGCAGGTTTTTAATTAATTCGTCCAGTTTGTTAATGTCGGAAATAATCTGGTTGGTATTAATAGTAAACTGCTCTATGGAGGCGCTTATTTGCTGGGTTGAGGCTGCATTTTCTTCTGCTATGCTGGAAATGTTTAGAATAGAATTATTGGCAGTGTCGCTTTCGGCAGACAATTCATCGGTAATCTTGTTGTTTTCCTCTGTAATTCCGGCGATAATGTTGATGGCCTCGGTTATCTCTTTACTTTGGTCCTTCATGTTATCCATGGCGGCATTAATTTCTTCTACCTGGGCCGCTGCCTTGTTCACAGCTTTGATGATATTCCGCAACGCTGTTCCGGCCCGGTAAGCTACTTGAGCGCCTTCTTCAACGTCGGCCGTGGCTTTGGTCATTTCCTTGTTTACTTCTTCGGTTTCGAGTTGGATACCGGCAATCAGGGTCCTGATTTCTTCCGTTGATTTCCGGCTGTTTTCGGCAAGTTTTCTTACTTCGTCGGCGACAACAGCAAAGCCTTTACCGTGCTCACCGGCCCTTGCGGCTTCAATAGCTGCGTTCAGCGCCAGTAGATTGGTTTGTTCAGCAATATTATCAATGACTTGTACAATTTCGCCTATCTGGTTGGATCGTTCGATCAGGGAATTCATTTTTTGAGCTATGTTATCTACCATGGTTTTAATGCCTTTTATATCTTCGATAGTTTCGTCCACCAGGTCTTTTCCTTCAGTTGCGGCGGCATAGCTGTTTTTGGTATCATCCACAATCAGTTTGGTATTATAGACCACTTTATCAATGGCTTCTGCCATTTTATTGATGGTTTCCACTGTTCTTTTTACACTTTGATTTTGTTGGTAAGCGCTTTCTTTAACAACTTGCGATGCCTTGTTCAGTTTGCTGATAATGGCGGAAGTTCTGTGGATGTCTTCAGCTTGTGACTGGCTGCCGACAGAGATCTGTTGAATGGCCGCCGTTACCTGTTCAATAGCGGATAAGTTGTTCTGTGAGTTGCTATTTAAAGTATCGCTGGTTTTCACCGCATTGTCTATGGCCATGAAGATGTTGTAAAGGAACTTCTTCAGGTGTTTATACATCAGTTGCAAAGAATTGCCCAGGTCTTCGAGCTCGTCGTTGGTTTTAATGACTTCAATATTACTAATCTTTTCGGTTAAATCGCCGTTAGAAATCCGGTTGGTTAAATCTTTCAACAGTTTGACCGGCCTGTTTACATTGCGAATAAGGTAAACAGTGAAGCCCACCGATATAATAAGTACCACAACAATTATAATTCCCAACTGCCAGGCAAGGGCTTGCAGGTTTTCTTGCACTATGCGGTTTATTACATCACTGTTTCCGACCTTTGCGGCTATTAATTGATCGCCTATTCCTGCAAACTTAGTATAGGCCAAAACAGCCGTGAGCACCATGGACCAAAATACAATAGTAAAGGCGCCGCAAATCTTATAAGCAATTTTGACTTTAATATGTTTTCACCTCCGAAAATTAATAACAGAATCTATGTCCATTATTCGACAAAGTTTTCCATTTTCCTTTTTTAAATATAGTAAAAGTGTAAATGAACTATTTTAAGAATTCCTGGAAGGAAAGGAACGGGAACTGCCGAAGTAAAAAGTACATCCTTTTACTTAAAAAATGAGGAGGGAAATATGGACTGGAAACTATTACCCCCTGATTTACAGGAGCTGGCCGAGCACCACACCCATCTTTGCCCCGGAGTCCTGATTGGTTATAAAGCCTGCAAGTATGCTGTGGACATTATCGGTCTGTCCGAAAATATGCTGGTTATTGCCGACAGGGAAAGCTGCGGTAACGACGCAGTGCGTTTCCTGTTAAAATGCGATTCGGAAGCAGGTAGTTTTATCTGCCGGAACGGAAATGGTTTCTCCTGGTCTTTTTACAACAAGGATGAGGAAGAAGGGGTTACCCTTACCCTTAATGCCAATGTAATGAAACAGGTGTCGGGGGACAGGGAGCAGGCCATGTTATGGTTGCTTAATGTGCCTGCCGACGTATTGTTTACAGTACAGCCCTTTATACCGGAAGAAAACGGGAGCGCTGGCGAATAGGGGTGATTAAGCACTTTGGGGAACTTAAATATTTTCCCGAGCGAGGCTCCAGTTTAATCCGCCGGTTTTTTATGGAGGGGTGGGTGGGGTGCAGTAGCTCCTTAACGGTAGCCTCAGCACCCCACCCACCCCTCCGCTGTTGAGGGTAGGCATTGTACCGGTGTGACAACCCTTGTATCGTAGTCGTAGATAACCGCTATGGAGGTAAAACAATAAGTTGCGACTTAGTGGAGGGCGGATAGACAGTGTTTACGACAGTGAGGGCTTGAAATTGCCGTTTCCGACACGGACGTCGGAAACCCGGCCATTGAGTCACGGATGACGATTTGGCCGGGTTCGGCAATTTCAACCGAACGGAGTTTACACTGTCTCCGCCCGTAACTTTTAGGCAACGTTTACTTTATGTGCAGCGGTTTTTCCGCCGAAACTGCAATATAAGCCATCGGGTTCGGGAACGCTGCCTGAACGGCAAGGGTTTGCAGCACTAAGCTCCCGGGTAGCGGAGACACCCTCCTACCCTGCCGCCATTCTCCAGCATAAAGCTCCGTGGTAGCGGAGAGCTCACCCACCCCTCCCATAGACTGGCTTGGATATTACCACCAGGGCCTAAAGCCCGACCAGGGTCCGAACCAGGGTCTGAAACCCCACCAAGGCCCAACCCAGGGCCTAAAGCCCCACCAAGGCCCAACCCAGGGTCTGGCCCAGGGCCGGAAACCCCAGAACTGTTGAGCATTATATTCATCGAACATGATATTTACCCCCCATATTTGCATTCTCCACAGGTGAAACAACCGTTGCTCCGAAGCCCACCGCTAAGTCGCAACTTATTGTTTCCCACTACAGTGTTAAGTGTTAATAGAACGGTGAAAGTTGAAATTTTTATATTATATTATGTAGATACCTATCAGTTTGTTAATCATTGCACTGTAATATATGCGATAATGTTAAGCCTGTCCAACCTGATAAAAACCGGGGACGAAATGTCACTTTTATCTTAGCTTGAATATACTAGATTGAGCTAATGTTTAAGGGGTGATTTTCCATGTATTACTACCCGTTCGTACACCGGTGTCCCCGGGGAACTATGCCCTATATAATTAAAGCAGGAGATACCTATTACAGCATTGCCCTGCGGTATAATACCTCCGTACCGGCTCTGATTGCCGCCAACCCGGGCGTAAATCCCAATTTTTTGCAAATAGGCCAGACGATATGTGTGCCTGTAAGGCCCCAAGTGCCGCCCTGCCCGGGTGGAAACTACTATACAATTAAGCCGGGGGATACCTTCTATTCAATTGCCCGCCGCTATAATATCTCATTGGATGATTTACTGGCAGCCAATCCAGGAGTGGACCCGGACAGGTTGCTGGTGGGTCAGGTTATCTGCATACCTGTAGCAGTACCGCCTACAGAGTGCCCGGACGGAACCAGACCTTATAAAATCAGGAGGGGTGACACTTTTTATTCTATAGCTGTCCGATTTGGCATAAGCCTGGATGCGCTTTTAGCGGCCAACCCAGGAGTAGATCCGGATGCCTTGCGGGTCGGCCAACAGATATGTGTACCGAGACGCCGGAGGTAAAAAAAAACTTCCCGTGGATATTATTAAACTCTTTATTAATAGGCGTTTTCAGGTTTTCGGTTGAAAATTAATCGAATACTTGGGGCCGCCGTCTTTTTTTGGACAGGGTCTTTGGGGTTTGCGACCGGGTTTTTCGGGGACCTTCTCTTTTTCTTTGTCTAAATTGGAGGGGGCTTTTCCACCATAGTTGGCGCCGATGTTGAGGATGCCGCTTAACTCCTTGATGCCCAAAGTTCCAATATTGTTTACCAGTTCTACTTTGTCCACCATGATTTTATCTACATAAAGCTGTTCAATTATTATGGGAGGTTCGTTTTCAGATTGTCTGTTGCGACACTGTTCCCTGAGCGTGATGAGCTGTTCTTCCAGGCTCCGGATTTTATTTTTTATCTGCTCTTTATGGCAGGTTACGCAGAATATGCCAACAATGTTTTTAATTCTTTTTGTTATGTTGTATACCATAGTTATCCCTGCATTCGTTTTATTTTATATGAATGAATTCTTCCTGTTCTCTGCAGATACGTGGAAATTTTATTTCCAAAAGCCCTTTATCAAAACGGGCCTCAATGCCGTTTTTATCAACGACTTCCGGCAACTGAACAGTACGTTGAAAAGGACCGTAAAACCTCTCGGTTATTACCTGGGTATAATTCTTATAAATGGGTTGTATGTTACCGGTTATGCTAAGCCGGTCCCCGGCCAAACTTAATTGTATTTCCTCCTTGGCCTGCCCCGGTAAAGATACAACAACTAAAATTTCTTTTTCATTCATATATATGTCTACGGGGGGAAAGGTACCGGGTCTGGCGTGGTTACCAAACATTTCTGTAAAAGATGACAGCATTTGCTGGGTATGAGGGTTGCTAAATATTTCGGACCAAAAATCTTTTCCCTGATATTTTTGCGTCAATTCCCGCCAACGCATTAATTTCTCCATATCCAAGCCTGTTCACCTCCTGCCGGTACGCGACATGATTTTGCAGTTTTCGGCATATGTTGGTAATATAGCCAGGGGGGGAAGTAAATGCCGTCTATAGTAATTAATATTTTTTTAGTGAAAATTAATTCCATAGAAAATGCTTCTGCCTTCAATATCGGTCAAAGCCTACAGGCTGATTGGGTTAATTCGGATAAGCGAAATCAGGGATTTGGCCAGAATTACGGCGATGAAAGCTGTTTCCTGGGTACCCGTTGTTTTGTAGATGATAATGACGGGGTGGATTCGCCGGCGACCAAAACCTCTTTGCCCCCGGGAAGGCAAAATTTCCTGAAGGAGGATTGGTAAATTGTTTGCACCCATGGTGGTAAACTTATTGGGGTTTAAGATTAATGTTGCGGAGCGGAATAGCATTATTAGCCTAGGTCCCGTATTCCAGATTGATGTTTTTCAATCCAATAAACGGAACCAGGGGTTCGGTGAACAAAACGGCGACTTGTCCCCTAACTGGTTCCCTGTCCAAGCTGTAAACAACCCAGTAGTTCAGGATTCTGCTTCGGCGAAACTCAGCGCTGTATAACAATAATAAATTGTTATGGTGATAAAAGAAAAAACGGCCAAGTTTCCAGCCACAGTTTATCGCCAAACTCTCCATTTTTCTCCAAGAACCGGGTCAAATGGTTTCCATGCTTAAGGATGAACTATTACCGGTGCCCCCTCGTGCTTTACTGATTATGGAACTGTCAGCGGTTCCGCTTCGGAAAACATTTGACCCTGTTCGGACATCTGTTAAATTCTGCGTGGTAGTTAATTTCCCCCTCCCCTTTCGGCGGTCGAACCAAAGTCAGGATGTTTGTCCAGAGAACCCAAAAACATGGCCTAGGATTATTTTATAATTTAGGCGAAACAATTTAACAAGGGTTATCCCGAGTAGAAGGAGGTGGAAAAGCAATGTATAAACTCATGGTTGTCGATGGTGATAAGCTGGTACGTCAAACAATTCAAACCATTATAAAAGAAAGAAATATTCCCCTGAGTTATGCGGCCGAAGCTACAGATGGCGTTGAGGCTTTGTTAAAAGCAAGAAAGGTCAAACCAGATGTGGTTATCATGGAAATAAATATACCGAAATTTGATGGTTTGAACACAGCAGAAAAAATTAAAGAATTTCTGCCGCAGTGCCAGGTGATTTTTATCTCAGCTCATAAAGAATTTGAATATGTCAGACAAGCTTTAAGAATAGGGGCCTTTGATTACCTGCTCAAGCCGGTGCAGCCCGGGGAGTTTGAGGAAGTTTGCTGCAAGTTAACGGAAATTTTGGGCATTAACGAACAAGAGGAACTTGAGTTTGAACGGGAAAAAATAGAATTGGCAAGCACCCAGTTATTTATCCGAAAAGTTTTACTGTCCGGTTGTTTTTCGGGCAGTAACGAGTTAAGAAACCAATTCCATGAGTTTTTTGTCAGTTTGAAGTGTGGAGTGTTAATGGTATTGTCAAGTCATGCCATTAATTTGGACAAATTAATTGTTCATAATATTATTGGGATGTTAAAAGGAAATCTGTATTTATGTCCAGTCCCGTTGAATCCCAACCAAATCGTTGTTTTTTTCGGACAAAAATATGGACAGTCTAAATTGACAACCACCGTTCTAAAAAAATACGGTTACAGATTGATGGAACAGGTTGCCCTGAAAACAGGTATTGAGTTAAATATCGGCATTGGAAAAATATATAAGGATCTGTCCAAGTTAAGAAAATCATATCTGGAGGCCTGTGATGCTTTGAATCTGGCCGAGTTTCTGCGGATGAATGGGGTTTTGTTAACCATTGAAGAATGTGAGAAGTTTTATAAAGATTTATCTAATTATCTTTTGGACAGAGAAAAAAAATTAATAGACATGATTTTAAGAAAGAAACATGATGACGCAATCATATGTATTCATGATATATTTAATGACTTCCAGCCCCGTTTGGAGTCGAATCTTATTTGGGAAAAAGTCTTTTGTCTCGAAATTCTGGCGGTGCTGTTGAGAGCTGCCCGCAAAGCCAATGTAAATTCAGAGGAACTTTCGCAAATCAATTCTGCCTTAACGAATGAATTGGTTGATATGACTGATTTAGGAAAAAGGTTATGGGTAGAATGGTTGGAACATTGTGTGGATAGAATTATAGCATTGATTGCAAATAACGAAAAAGCTTCGGTTCAGCGTCTCATTAAGGAGATTAAAGAATATATTGAAAATAACCTGAATAAATCTATCACCCTGAAGGACATAAGTGAATTAACTCATTATAATCCTCAATATTTTTCCCGCGCTTTCAAAAAAGAAATCGGGATGACGGTTATTGAGTACTTAACGCACCGGCGCATCGAAAAGGCCAAGATGTTATTGAAGAAAGAAAGGCTGCCTGTTAGACTGGTAGCGAAAAAGGTGGGTTTTTCCGATGTTGCTTATTTTAGCCGGGTATTCAGGAAAGTTGTTGGCGTTAAACCCAGTGAATTCCGGGAAAAATCTGGATAAAACCGGATAAAGTTCAATAACATTCAATATTGGTTGCACGGTGTGAAAAACCGTGCTTTATTTATGTCCAAAACTTACAGATCAGATTTGAAATTAAACTCAATTACCCGTTAGTAACTAAAATGTCCAGATAATACAAATATAAATCCCAAAAATCCAAAGGTAAATTATATGTCGGTTATAAAAATATTCGACATAGTAAAAATTAGCAAAAACAGTCCCAATATAACTATGGATGTGAATAGTTACCTCATGTGTATTTATTGTTTTGAAAATAGCTTGAATACTTTTCACAAATTAGAGTTTGCGGTCAAAGGGGAGAAAATACCATGAGAAAAATAGAAGACCTGATTAAAGAGGTTTTGGAAAGTCCGCTCAATAATTCCGAACGGGCCGAACAGATATCAACCGGTACTGATTATATTGAAATAAATGATAACAGGGGGATTTCTTCAACGGAGAATCAGGACGGAAGCGTTTGTGTGAAAAACGGTAAAATCATCATCAGCTACCCTAAAGGTACCGGTAAATACGCCAGTGTTTCTCCCGGCGATGGAGTTATGTTTTTGGTTAACGGCATGGAAGTTGGCGACAAGGTGCTGTTGACTGAAGATATACATTTACAAATAGTCTTTGATGAGGAGAAACCACAAAGTAATTTAGAGATTACTATTTCCGACGATGGACTGGAAGCATACCTGACTGTGCAGCGGCAGCCATACAGGAAATACCGGTTGGCAGATCAGGAAGCATCTCAACATCTAGTTTTAAAAAAAGAAGTTGTTGAAGAAATTTTACCGCCACCGGTAGACCTTGCACAGGTTTTGGAGGAGTTGGAGTCACTGGGGATTAAAAGTGGAATTGACTTTGCCGCCCTGGAGCGGGAGCTTAAAGCGCCCACGGGGGAAAAAATAGTTATAGCCCGTGGCCGGCCGCCTGTTCTTCCTCAGGATGCTTATGTAGAATACCTGTTCAGCAACGACCAGAGGATTTCAAAAGAAATGCGGGACGCCGGACGAATAGATTATTTGGACAAAGGACAGTTCCAATCTGTTGAAATGGGAACTGTACTGGCTGTAAAGCGCCCCCCGGTTCCCGGAAAAAAAGGGGTAACGGTAACTGGGAAAGAGATACCCGTAGGTGAACCTAAAGATGTTCAAATTAATGTGGGCGAAGGGGCTTGCCTTGTGAATAACGGGCAGAAAGCGGTGGCCGTGATAGCTGGACGTCCTGTTTTAGCCGGGAAACAAAGGCTGATCAAAGTGTTACCAGAGCTTACCGTTCCAGGTGATGTCAATATTTCCACGGGGCATATCCGGTTTAAAGGCGATGTGGTTATTCACGGAAACGTTTTGGAGGGATTAATTGTCCAGGCTACCGGTAGGGTAACTGTCTTGGGCAATGTTTATTCAGGGCAAATTTTTGCCGGGGGCAGTATATTTATAGGGCAAAGCCTTATAGGGGGATTGGTAACAGCCGGCGGAGAGGGGGCTTTTTTAAATCGTATTCTTCCCGGAGTTAACCTGTTACTGAAAATGTTAGCCAATATTAAGAAAAATATTAAACAGTTAAAAAGCAATCCCAATTTTTCTGTTGGGGATTTAAATATTAAAGGTGACGGAAACCTTATAAAATTGCTTATTGATATGAAGTATAAGGAACTGCCGGCCATAGTGGCAAATTTGAGCAGTCATTTAAAATCCGTTAGATATAAACCCAGTTCTGAAATAATTAACTGCATAAACGTAATGACTGAAAAATTAACAGGTCTGGGACCTTTGAACATAAAGTCCCTTGATGAATTAACCGACATAGAAAAAATGCTGGCTGAAATCACCCGAATTGCCGAGGAATCAGCCGAAATAACGGAAGCGGATGTTACGGTTAAGTATGTTCAAAATGCCACCGTAGAGGCTACCGGTTCGATTTACATAGCAGGGCAGGGATGTTACCGCACCAATCTATATGCCGGCAAAGATATAACCATAGCAGGTATTTGCCGCGGTGGCGAGATCACTGCTGAAGGGGATATTTCGGTTTCCCAATTGGGGGCTGGTTCGGCGGTGTTAACGAAAATTTCAACCAAAGAGAGCGGTGTAATTAAAGCCCAAAAAGTATATCCCAACGTTATTTTGAAAATAGGTCATCATTCTTATAAAGCGGATTCCGAAATGCAGAATGTGTATTGCTGTTGGGATGATGACAAGGGTTTATTTGTTAGTAGCAAATGATAAATAATGAGAGGTGTCACTATGATAGACGTTCGGATAAAACAAGAAGGTTATACCAAACATATAGCGTTGTCCGGGAACATTGACATGGCAAATGCTTCCGAATGTGAAGAAATTTTGACCAATAACTTGACCGGCGTGACGAAAATGGCGCTGGATCTATCCGGGCTGTTATTTATTGATTCAACGGGAGTCGGCAGTCTGGTATCAGCCATCAAATCCGCTTTTGATAAGAATATTCAGTTTGAGCTGGTTAATGTACCGGAGGGAATAGATGAAGTGTTTGAAATCATCGGCCTTTATGAAGTTTTGCAACAGGGGCCGGGCAAATGAAAAAACTGTGGGCAATAATTATAATTTTGGGGGTTATTGTTAACGGTACATTATTATATATTTCCAACGACATTTTTATTAATCAGTTAGCTTTTGCCTGCGTATATCTTTTACTTTCGTTAATAAATCTCGAATCGGACCAAAAAATGGCCTTTTCCCTTGAAGTCAGTGTATTGGCATATTCTGCTACAAGTTTTGCTCCTGACTGGGCGCTGTTTACTGCATTTTTAGGCGGTATAATCAAAGGCATTTACGAACAGTTCCGGCTGAAAAAACCTCTTAAAGATATAATTTTTAATTTTTCCACCCAGGTATTCGCCACTTTAACTGCAGGACGCTTTCTGTTACAACTGCAAAAATCAGTTGACCTGACATTATATACTCGGTTGTTGGTTTTTCTGGTAAGCTTTTTTACCGCGAGCATCGTTATAAAACTTTTGTATACTGCATTGTTAAATGAAGGTAGATTCACCAAAGATTTATTTTACTCTGTTAAGTTCAATCTTTTATCCATGGTAGGAATAGGTTTGGTTTCCGTGGTGGGAACCATTGTGATGGAAGAAAGGAACTACCTGGTATTTCTATTGGTTTTCTTTTTCTTACTGTACCTGCAATATATCATTGATGGTTTGGTAAAGGAACGTAACCGGAATTTGTATTTGTCTCAATTAATTATAAGTATGCTGAACCAGGACCTGGAGCTAATTCGCGATATGTATGCCAAGTTACTTCCCGCGCCGAAGCAAACCTGGGAAAACTTGGATATATTTGCATTTAACTGTCCTGCCGAGAAAATTGGTGGCGATTTTTATGATTTTATCCCTTTAAGCGAAACATTATTCGCTTTTGTAATCGGCGATGTTATGGGGCATGGGATGAAGGCTGCCATTCAAGTGAATAATACCATGTTCACCATCCGGGCCCTTTTAAGGGGCAAGGCAAGTCCCGGTGATTGCCTTACCGAATTAAATAAAATTAGCTGCTCGTATTTAAACAAAACAAAGCAATTTTTTACGGTATTTCTGGGGGTATATGACACTTCAGAGAAAATTTTGCGTTTTGCTAACGGTGGCCACTTACCCCCCATAGTTTATAGACAAAAGCCGGGACGAGCAGAGTTTCTGCGGGTAGAAGGTCCGGCAGTGGGTTTTTTATCCAATTATCAATATAGGGAAGGTTACTGCAGCCTGGAACCAGGTGACATCCTGGTTCTGTATACCGATGGATTACCGGAAATACTCAGTGGGATAAACATGAGGAACGGTAGCAAAATTCTGCAATTTGTTCAGCAACATGCAGGCCAACCAGGATTTTATGAGGCACTCAAAAATGAAGTTGAGTTGCTTGCCGGGAAAAACAAAGACGATGTTACCTTTGCATTAATTATAATTCATTAAAAGTCCTCGGTAAATAAGGAAGGATTGGAAATCATGATTGAGTGCAAAAAGTGCAAAAAAAATTCTGAGACCGCCTGTGCGGATTGTTATTCCCTTATTGACGGGGGGTTGCTGCGCAGGAAACTGGATTATTCCAAAAACATAATATTGGAATCTCCGGAAGGAGAAAAATATCCAGGGGAACTGTTCATGGTCAGCCCGGTAAGTTTAGGTATTAAATGTCAGGTTCCTTCAGGCAAGCATTATACTATAAACCTACAAGAAAACCTGCAGGTCAAAGTGCAAAAAATTTCCGACCGGGGCAAATTTGATTACCATGGCTTTGATATTATAGAAGTCCGGCGGCAGGGGGAATGTTCCTACCGGTTAAATAACGATGAATATATGACCCTGACGATGTCGGACGAACAATTGGTTGAAAAAATTACGGAATCACTACCGGACAACGTGAAGGGCATTGTCTTCGAGAGGTTAACAAAAGAGCTGGAAAAGGCCAAAATTTTGGATTCACTCCAGGTTGGGCAGGTGTTTAAGTACCAAAAAGACACATTTAAGCCTTTAAATAAACGGGCAGGGCCCCTTTCATTGCCTGTTCAGGACCTGGTTAAGGTTGCTAAAAAATGCTGTAGAACCGGGGAGCCTATGCGGGAAGTCCTGCTGGTGGGGGATAAAATGTATGATGCCCACGCTATCCCTTTTGACTATGATACCGGCGGTTTACTGGTGCTGGATGTAACTGCTGTTCTGGAGAAAGAGAGGGAGATAAAGAAAAAAGAAAAGCGGGTATACCGGGAAGTAATAGAGGCTGTCACTTGTGGCAAATTGCTTCTAGCCGAAAGAGAAGAAATCGCCGCCTATATGGCTGTTGGTACAACTGTTTTAAGCGCAAATTTTCGCAAACCGGAAGACCTCGATTCTGTAAGGAGAAAAATCGAGCGTATATTTAACAAATGCGGAATAGATCAAAAAGAAATTACTGTTTTGCTGATTTGTATTTCCGAAGCTTTGACTAATGCAGTAAAACATGCTGATGGTGGAACTTGTAAAGTTAATATACTTTCAAACGGATTCAGGATTGAAGTTTCTGATACTGGGCCCGGGATTGCAATGGAGAATTTACCAAAAGCGACATTAATGAAAAATTTTTCAACAAAGCAATCTTTGGGTTGTGGATTTACCATCATGTTAAAATATGCTGACAGGTTAATACTGTCCACCGGTATAGAGGGAACAACGCTGATTATTGAGAAATCATGTATTTTACCGGTTGAAATTAGTTTAAACGATAGCATGGATAAGTTAACCTGATATTCGAATCCAAAGGGGGCTAATATGTCTTTAATAATTAAGAAAAAGGTAGAAGAAGAAGTGACTTATTACAGGTTAGCCGGCATCCTCGACATATCAACGGTTGCATTTGACGATAATTTCAGTGATTTAAAGGATGTAGGAGATTTAGTTATTGATATTGATGAGATCAGGTTTATCGATTCTTCGGGTATCAACCTATTAGCTCAGATTATCAAAAAATGTCAAAAGCAAAGAATTCCTATAAAAATTATAAATATTTCCAATGAAATTTTTGAAGTACTTGATTTGATAGGCTTACCTGAATTATTTGGAGAGGATATTTTTATTTTGAAAAAATAATCCTCCGGTTTTTAAGAAGGAGGGGTAGATAATGTCATGGTCTTTAAAATATATAAAAAAGCTGCAAAGAGAAATAGAAAAATATAAAGAACAAATGCTATACGTTTTTAACAGTGAAGAGGATATTGCCAAACAGAGTTATCTACTCAGATTAAGCCAGGATCTGGATAAGTTAATGATTCGTTACCAAAGTTTTAAAAAATTGCTTACTTCTTTTCAAAATATGCCTTACAGTGTTGATTTTTATATGAATACAAAATTTTGTGAAGTAAGACTAGACGGGGACTGGCGGGTTTTAAACATTGATAAGGTTGAGAACAATTTGCTATATATAATTAAAGATAATTTCAATAATATTGTTGATGTATTATACGGAATAGAATTAAACGGGAGACAACCGAATAAAAAAGCTAATAATTTTTCTTTTTGTGATTCAGGTATATCCATCTGGTTAGCAAACAAAATATTTGATAAAGAGAAAAGTGAATTTTTACTTGTTCAGAACCGTGATTACAGGATCATCGGTATTCTGGAAAAAAAACAAACGCAGCTCCTGTGCCGGCAAAAAGCAATGAGTGCAAGTGTAAGAAAAAAGCTCTGCCGGATTGAGGAAGCCTTTGAACATGTGCCGGCCAGTATTTTTGTTCTTGATCAAGAATTATATATTGATTATGCAAATTCAGCAGCGATAAAAAATTTTAGTGAGGTTTTGCCGGTTAATTACCTGCACAGAAGGGCAGACTTGGTTTTTAGCGGATTCTTCAGCAACAGCTATAAAGAATTTATCAATAGTAAATTCTGGCAATACATAAAAAGTGGACAAGAATGTTCGGAAATTGAGGTGAAATTGTTAAATTATATATCTTTATCTGCGGGTATAAAAGTTATAAAAACTGGTTTTGACATAGAATGTATAGTAGTTAGTTTTGTAAATTCCGATGACAATTCCGATGAGTTAAAACAAACGGTTGAGGCGCTTAAGTCCACCACTGATGAACTATCACAGGCATTAAGTCTCTTTATCCCCCGTGAAATCGAAAGCAAATTAAGGCAGATTCCCGAATACAAGGACATTTATAACCCTGAAACGAAAAAAATAACAGTTATCGCCAAAATAGACGAAGGCGGTTACTGGCATGTGGTAAATTGTTTAAGAATTCTTTGTCAAATAGATCGCCTTGGGGTTTTAAAAAGGTTTAATATTGATAAAGAATTATTGATTCAAGCAATCCTGATTCATGATATCGGGAAAATTCAGCCTGTTCTTCGTATAGGAGATACAGTTGACCCAATGGCTGTATTTGAAAAGAGTAGCTTACATGCTTTAAGAAGCTCCGAGTTCTCTGCCCAAATGGGGTACAGTAAGTACGTTACATTGTTGGTAAAGTATCATCACCATCGTGAAGATGAACTTCCTCCAAATTTCCCTAGAGAGTTAATTCCGGCATTCAAACTTTTTAAAATAATTGATGGTTTGTCAGCTGCCATTACCAGGAGAAATGCAACTGTTACTATGGAACTAAGTAATACCAAGCTCATTATTTATGAGGAAAACTTCGAACGTCCGGAATACAATAAGAAACATGTTCTAAATTTTACTGATATGATAAATCCTGAGATTTCTATATGCTAGGTACATACATATGATTATAACATATTAAGGACGAAATGTTGCGCCGGTATGGAAATGTCCTGTTTACAAAAAAGCGCTTTGTCCGGGTTGATTTCCCGGATAAAGCGCTTTTATCCTGAAACGGCCAAATTTGAATGTTTTTCATTAGTACTATTCGAATACTACCCGTTTATTTGCTGGATACTATCATTTTTTCTCGCCGACGGTTACGGTGACGAAGCTGGAATGGCCGTTGCGGAAAACCTGCATGACCAGTTTGTCTCCGACTTTGGATTTCTTAACCAGGTCAACAACTTCGTCCGAATTCTTGATTTTCGTTTTATTAATTTCGAGAATAATATCCCCTCTCTGTAATCCTGCGGAATCTGCCGGACTGCCGGGCGTGACATCGGCTATGACAGCTCCGTCTGTTCCCGGGGCACCAAAATAATCAGCCAATTCTTTGTCCAGGGTTTGCAGGTATACCCCCAAGTACGGGTGGACCACTTTACCTTTGGTTATTAACTGGTCCAGCACCTGTTTAACGGTGGCGGAAGGAATAGCAAAGCCGATCCCTTGCGCGGAAGCATTAACGGCGGTATTAATTCCAATTACTTCACCACCGGTATTTAGCAGCGGACCGCCGCTGTTACCAGGGTTTATTGCGGCATCGGTTTGCAGCAGGTTTTTATATTCCTTGCCGCTGATATTAACCGGACGGCCTTTGGCGCTTATTACCCCAACGGTAACGGTATGGTCAAGGCCGTACGGGTTGCCTATGGCAATTACCCAGTCGCCTACCTGGATACGGTCGGAATCGCCCAACTTCAGGGTTGGTAATGCCCCTTTGGGGTTAACTTTAATCAGGGCCAGGTCCAGCTCCTCATCAGCTCCGATCACCCTGGCATCCAGAGGGGTTTGCATACCCTGAATTTTAACCTTAATTTTTTGGGCATTCCTTATGACATGTTCATTGGTAAGTATATATCCGTCCGGCTTTATAATAAAGCCTGTTCCCAACCCTTTTTCGGTCCTGGGGGTAAGGTCGAACTGACTGCCAAAGAATTCACGGAAAAAGGGATCGTTGAAGAAGGGGTTATCCTGCAAGCCATTTTGGTTAACTACTTCTGTCTCAATGTTGACTACCGCCGGGCTGACTTCTTTCACAGTGGTTGATATTGTCGTGGGCCCTATGGTGATGGCGGGTGACTTGTTCTCATTTGGATTATTGGCTAAAACCGGTGTGGGCTTGTACATGTGTAAGGCCCAACTGCCGCCCAGGGTAAAGACGGCGCCGCAAATAAAGCTTAGTATGACTATGCCGACAATAAAAGATTTCCTCTGGAACGACATAAATGCTCACCTCGTACACTTAATTTATCTATGGTCAACATTTTAATAATGTAATTTTAAAACCAGACTGCATCTAGTGATGACTTTTATTGTAAATACAAGTTCTGCCATATTCAAGGTTGGAAAATATCTATATAGCAAGCTTATCTTTTATTTATCACAATTATTTTGAATAGGTGAATCATATTCAATTTTTTCTAGGTCAAACTTTAATTTGCTAAGTTATAGAAAATAAATAACTTGATCAGTTTAGTTAGTGTAAAATATTCTTGAGGGAATTATGTGAAGATGGGAGTACATGAATGTTGAACAGGGACGAAAGAAAAAGGATCTGGGAATTGGATTTTTTGCGGGGCATAGCTTTAATACTGATGATAATTTTTCACTTTTTATATGACCTGAATGAGTTTTTTCATTACCCGGTGGCTTATTATACAGGAGTTTACTATTATATAGGCAAGGTTTCTGTCATTCTTTTTATGTTGATATCGGGTATCAGTTCATCATTAAGCCGCAATAACCTGAAACGGGGATTGCGTTTATTGATTATTGCGATGGGTATTACTGCCGTTACCCACCTATGGCAGGCCCAGTGGGGTATTAAATTCGGGATCCTCCATTTTTTGGGGGTAAGCATTATGCTTTATCCTGCCCTCGCCAGACTTCCTTCAATAGCATTGCCGGTGCTGGGGACATTGGCGATATGGGCCGGGCGGTTTTTGCCGGAAGTATCATTTGATTACCTGTTTCCCCTAGGGATTAAAAGCAGCAACTTTGTTTCATCTGATTATTATCCGTTAATTCCCTGGCTCGGCGTTTTTGTCTATGGTGTTTTTCTTGGCAAGGTTTTATACAAAAACCATAAAAGTTTGCTCAAGTTTCGTTTCAGTCCACAAAACCCAGTTAATTACCTGGGCGCCCATACTTTGATTGTCTACCTCATTCATCAACCCCTATTACTGTTGATGTTGAATATAATTTTTCACTTTTTGTAATAAACATGTTGTAATTCAAGGAAATGGCATTCAACAGGTAGAATTAATAAAATAACTCAACTTTAGCACTTAAAAACATTAACAAAGCCCTGTAACGGTGAAAACAACCGTTGCTCCGGAGCTGGCGAAAAGAAGGTGCGTTATTCATGACATTATCCCTTACCGTGCCCATCAAAATACTAAAACACCATGTCCATTTATCTCTGGACCATGCAAAAATTTTATTCGGTGACGAAATAGCGCAACAGGAACCTAATTACGCTGCCGGGACCGGCAATTACAGGACGGATAAATTCATTGACGTCGTGGGGCCAAAGGGGGAGATTCACAACGTAGCCGTGGTTGAACCCTACCGGGATAAAACCCAGGTGGAAATTTCCCAGTCGGCGGCCATTGAGTTAGGGTTAAAAGTTCCTTTAAAAGATTCCGGCGACCTTGAGGGAACACCGGGCGCTGTATTAATTGGGCCAATGGGAACAGTGGCAATCGGGGCAGGTGTTATAATTCCCAATTCTCACGTACATTTAAGTAGGGAAGACGCACAAAAACTATCTTTGTCTAACGGGGATAGGGTAAATCTTTTGGTGCAGGGCTTAAAGAAAATAGAATACCAGGATATTCTCGTCAGGGTTGAACCGGCGTCGGAGTCGCAGGTGCACTTGGGTTTTGATGAGGCCAATGCAGCTATTGTTGAGAGCGGTGCTTCAGCCGTGATCAGAGTACATAATTACCCCTTTTTTTACGATAATGATGGGATCCCTGTGGTTTTGCCCCGTTTTGCGGATATTAAAATTTCCTTATTGAACAAGGCTAATTGTTCCCTGGCGGTGGAAGCTATCAATTTCTGTACGAATATATTTGAATTTACTCCCGCCGAAAAAAGAAGGATGACCAACAACCTTTTGAAAGTTCAGCGTGGGGAATCGGACGATTACTTCTTCCTGGTTGCCAGTGATGCTGAAAGCGTCATAGGGGTAACTTCCACCTACTATTTACCGGATCTCAAAATGGCATTCATGGAATTCATCGCTGTTGCCCCTCATTGCCAACGCAGGGGCTTAGGCTCGTACCTGTATTACCAGACGTTAAATACCCTAAGCAAAGCGGGGAAAGAATTGGTGGCCATGGTCTTTGAGGTGCGCTCCACCAGGGACGGCCTGGCTCGGCGGAAGGAATTCTTTTTAAATTTGGGAGCTGTACCTATCAACCTGCAGTTCTACCCTATCGGTCACAAAATGGACCCGGAATTGATGCTCATGTTGAAACCAATGTCGGCCAATTTTTGCCTGAATACTCCGGTGCTGGTCAAATTTTTCAGTAGTTTATCCAAACGACTGATGGAAGTCTGATTCCTGCCAATTTTTAATACGTATTCTTAATAATCAGCAATTTTTGCAGAAAGGCCGGATTTAATTGATAGAGGGACTCCTGCCGATTATATTTTAAATCAATTTTCAGGGAACACCACCGGTTATAAGGCCCTCTGGCGAAGGATGCCGAAACAACGGCCTTATAACAGGTCCCGTCCAGCTTATAAAGGTTTCTGAGGGTGACGCTTATAATGCCTGATTTTTTCAGCAGGTCCCGGGGCACCGGGCGGGTGAGGAAAATGTTCAAAGTCCTGCCGTCCTGCTGGTCAATGGCTGTCAAAGCGCCCAGAATGGCTTCCTCGGGAGAGGTTTTTTTAAACATCTTCTTAATTTGACCGGCTGCTTTGAAAATCAACATTTTATTAGCTAGATTCATGCTTTGGTTAGTGCCGGCGTCCACAAAATATAAGGAAAAAAGCTGTTCTTTTCCCTGTGGCATACCGGCCAGGCAGGCGGCTATCTTTTTATTTTCCAGGTAGACCACTACTGCTCTGCGTTTCCAACTCCATTTTCCGCCAAATATCTTTTTTAGCAGTGATTTATTTACCTGGTTTACCGGCGCAATTCTGGCCAGGTTATAACCTCCCCTGCGGGTAACCCATATTTTTATCCCACTGTCCAGGTCCCTAATCATTACAGTTTTGTTAATCAGAAAACTTTGTTTTACTGTTGGCCAGGGAACCGGTTCTCCATAAGGACTTTTTCTTTTTAATTCAATGATGATTTTCTTAAGTTCAGCGCGCAAAGGAGCATCTGCCTGCAGGGAAACGCCTTCTTCTTTATTATAGAGCAGGGATGGAGCATTAAAGACATAAGTCCTGGTATGGCGCCGGCTGGTAATATGAACATAAAAGCGGCCCGTTTTTTGGTCCGTTGGCCCGGTTGTTTTTGCCTCTTTAATCAGCCGATCAAGTCTTTTGATATATACCGGGTCTTTACTATCGTAGGAGGCAGCCAGCTCCGGGGAACTGAACTTAATCAGGTAAGGCTCATTCCACCACCGATAAGCAAAAAACAGTGATACGGCCATTGATATGGCCAGAAGTTGCAGGAATATTTTGCGTAAATCGATAAAGACAACCTTTGATGAACCCATTGGTTTTTCTCCCCCGGATTATATTTTGAGTGTTTCAGGACAAATTGTTCCTTAATTATTTATATTTTGGAAACAAAAAAAATTACCATTTTACTTGTTTTT
This sequence comes from Thermincola sp. GK-1, assembly GCF_059412445.1. Classification (NCBI taxonomy): domain Bacteria; kingdom Bacillati; phylum Bacillota; class Clostridia; order Eubacteriales; family Thermincolaceae; genus Thermincola; species Thermincola sp. GK-1. The sequence goes on along the minus strand of NZ_JBSQAT010000006.1, from coordinate 34,727 downwards.
AGTGTATTATGTATTTGAGCTATATTTTTTCGGGAGGATAGCCATGCGGGTTTTAATAAAAGACGTTATGTCCAAAGGAGTCGTGAAATTACATAAAGACTGGCCTGTCCGCAAGGCAGCCCAGATATTTTTGGAAAGGGTAATAGACGGTGCGCCTGTTGTCGACAATGAAAACCGTGTGGTGGGTATTTTTACCAAAACCCACCTGATGAGGGCCCTGGACAAGTCGCTGGATATGCCGGTGGAACGTTTGATGAACAAAAACGTTATATTTATAAGTGAAACACTGCCTGTTGAAGAAGCGCTGAATATACCTGTCGGTCGGCTCCCTGTTGTAGACGACGACGGCAATATGGTGGGATGGCTGACCAGGACGGACTTGGCTTTTGCCTTTATCGATCAGTATAAAAAAGCTATTGAGGGGTTATCAGCAATTTTAGATTCCCTTTATGTGGGTGTTTTGGCTGTGGACCGGAAGGGCCAGATTTCACTGGTTAACAAAAAGGCGGCCAGTTTGCTGGATATTGATCCTGCTAAAGTTTTGGGCAATTCAGTGGATCAGGTTTTGCCATTGCCGGTTAATAAGGCGATCGTGAAAAACCAGAGTATTAGTGGACTGGACCTCAGTGGGAGCGGTTATCCGGTTGTTGCTGATATCACCCCTGTTGTCAGTAATGGCGAAGTAACCGGAGCAGTTGCGGTTTTCCGATAAATGCATCATTTTACCAGAAAGACCCGGGTCGGGAAACTTTACCTGAAGCCGGGTTTGTTTTTTACAAGGCAGAATAAAGGAATATCTGAAAAAAAGTCGAATAAAAAAATAATATTAAGAAAATTAAGAAATTCGCGCGTGCTTTAAGAAACGGTAGCAGAAAGGAGCGGGCGGTAATGCATTTCCTCAGGATAGTAGGTATCGCTATAGGGCTCGCCCTGTTACAGTTTGGCATAGTCTTTTTATCCAGGGATCTGTCTGGCAGCGCGGGGATAATAATTATTGCCTTTTTCTGCCTGAATGCCCTGGGTGCTTACTTCATTTTTGACCGTTTACAGTCGAAAAGGGTTATTACTTATACTATTGAAGGCGGCGAAGAACACATAGATTCTACCCTGAAGATTGCCAATGAAACTTTGCCCTACATGCGTCAGGGGTTAAATGAGGAAACGGCGCAGAAAGCGGCGGAGATCATTCTTAAGATTAGCGATGTGGCGGCAGTAGCCATTACTGACCGGGAAAAAGTCCTGGCTTATGTTGGCGCCGGATGTGAGCGTCACCAGCCCGGGCGGCTGATTCTAACCCAGGCAACCAAACAGGTAATTGCTACCGGGGGGTTAAAAATTGTTGATAACAAAGAAAAACTGAATTGCCCGGTGAAAGACTGCGACTGTCCCCTGGAAGCAGCAGTAATAGCGCCGCTGAAGTGCAGGGGCCAGGTGGCCGGTTGCCTGAAGCTGTACCAGACGAAAGAAGGACAGATGCCGGCCCATGTGGTAAAACTTGCTGTCGGTATTGCGCAGCTTCTGGGTGTGCAGATGGAACTGGCGGAACTTGACAGGCAGGCACAACTGGTGACCAGGGCCGAATTGCAGGCTCTGCACGCTCAGATTAACCCTCATTTTCTCTTTAATACTTTGAACACCATTATCATGTTTAGCCGGACTAACCCGGAGACAGCCCGCCGGCTATTAATCAGACTGGCTAATTTCTTCCGGCAGACGTTAAAGAAACACGGTCACTTCAATACATTACGGGAGGAACTGGAATATATCAATACTTACCTGGTACTGGAGAAGGCCAGGTTTCGAGAAAAGCTTCGTATTATCAGGGATATTGACCCGGATTTGATGGATTACCAGGTACCGGTCCTTACTCTGCAGCCCCTGGTGGAAAATGCGGTAAAGCATGGAATAACGCCTAAAGTTGGCCCCGGGGCCGTTAATATTTCCGTAAAAAAGGCCGGCGAGGAATTGCACATCACCATTAAGGATGACGGGGTGGGGATACCGGAGGACAAACTGGACAAGGTATTGATTCCCGGTTATGGTAAGGGAAACGGCGTAGGCCTCAGCAATGTTAACGAACGGTTAAAAAGCCTTTTCGGTGAGGAATACATGCTTACTATAACCAGTAAAGAAAATGTCGGTACCACCATTTCCCTGCGGGTGCCGTTGATAAAAGATTCCGAATCCACGGAAAGGGGAGAAGAGGCAAGTGAAGCTTAAGGCATTGATTGTGGACGATGAATACCCGGCCAGGAAAGAATTGCGGTTTCTCCTGAACAAATTTGACAATATCGAGGTAGTTGGCGAAGCCACAAATGCACAGGAAGCTCTTACACTGATCAAGGCGCTGGATTATTCTATATTGTTTTTAGATATCGAAATGCCGGGGATGAACGGTTTGGAAGTGGGGGCCAGGATACAGGAGCTCCCTAATCCACCGCATGTGATTTTTGTTACCGCTTATGACGAGTACGCCGTGAAAGCCTTTGAAGTTAACGCGGTAGATTATATTTTGAAGCCTTTTGACGAAAAGCGGCTGACCCAGGCTATTAATAAAATTATGAAAATTAATCAGCGGCAGGCTGCTGCGGCTAATGACTCTGCCAAGGCCGGGGAGACGATAACTACTGGCGGGGAACAGGTTGCCGCTAAGCCCCAGCATATTAAAATTGACCGGATCCCTGCCGAAAAACAAGGTAAGACTATTCTTGTCAACGAGTCAGATATCATATATGCCTTCACGGAGCAGGATTATGTATATATCAAAACCTTCACCGACAAACTCTTCACCCGATTTACTTTGAAAGAGCTGGAAAGCCGGTTGAATTCTACCATGTTTTTCCGTACGCATCGCTGCTACCTGGTGAACTTGCACAAAGTTAAAGAAATAATTCCTTTCTTTAACGGCACATATACCCTTATAGTTGAGGACAATGAGAAAAGCGAAGTGCCCGTAAGCAGGGCTCAGGCTAAAAAGTTGAGGAAAATTTTGGGCATGTAATAAAGGGAAATTGATTTTTTTGTCGAAATATGTATTCAATTCTATGGAGGTGAAAGGTTATGAGCTTTGCGGAAGGGTCTGAAATCCAACTGGTTGTTTTTAAACTGGGGAATGAAGAATACGGTGTGCCGATAACTCAGGTAAAGGAAATTAACCGCTTGACCAATACCACGAAAGTGCCGAAATCGCCTGAATTTGTAGAAGGAATAATAAACCTACGCGGGCAGATTATCCCCATTATCGACCTGAAGAAGAGATTTGATTTGGAATTAACGGAATATACGGGGGAAGCCCGAATCATAGTTATTCAGGTTGCCCACCATACATTTGGGGTGAAAGTTGATGCCGTATCAGAGGTTTTGCGCATAAGTACCGACACTATTGAAAATGCCCCTGATATTGTTTCGGGTATCGATGCCCGGTATATTACGGGGGTGGCTAAAGTGGGAGAACGTCTGTTAATACTTCTTGATCTGGATAAACTTTTAACCGATGAGGAAAAGGTGGAATTATCTGAAATACATAACGAAGCTGTTTAACCAAAGCAAATCCTGCATTATTTGCAGGTTTTTTTTTCTTTTCCTAGAATGAATATACAAAAAAAAGCGGAAACTATAGCCGCTTTACAAGGAAGGGAAATACCGGTGATTATAGGGATAGGAACTGATATTGTTGAGAACAAAAGACTATATAATATATTGGAGCGGGTAGGAGAAAGGTTTTTATCGCGGGTTTATACCCCAAGGGAAATAGAACTCTGTACCAATAGCAAAGGGCTCAAGGTTCAGTCCCTTGCTGCCCGGTTTGCTGGGAAGGAAGCGGTAGCCAAAGCTCTTGGTACCGGGATTGGCCCCGTTGGCTGGAAAGAAATCGAAATAGTGGCAGATGCCAGTGGGGCGCCGACGGTTAAGTTAACGGGTAAAGCACTGGAGCAAGCCAGACGGCAGGGAATTTGCCAGACGAAGATTTCTCTGTCTCATACGGAAGAGTATTCCGTGGCTTTTGTGCTGTTAACGGGATGAATCTTGGGGCGTGGACCATGACCATTTCCAGGAGGCTACATATTATTACTAGGGAGGGGTTTTTTTGTTTTTGGTTACTGCCGAAGAAATGCAAAACCTGGATAAACTTACAATTGACCAGGTGGGCATCCCCGGGGTAGTATTAATGGAAAATGCCGGGCTGCAGGTAGTTAAAGTCATTAAAGAGATTTTGGGAGAAGTTCCGGGGAAACAAGTGGCTGTATTTGCCGGCAAAGGCAATAACGGTGGCGACGGATTCGTTATCGCCCGTCATCTTCTGAACATGGGTGCAGAGGTTAAGGTTCTGCTAAACGGGGAACCTGCGGATATAACCGGAGATGCAAAGGTCAACCTGAATATACTGCAGAACATGGGACAGAAGATATTTACCATTAATAACAGCAACTCCCTCAATATAGTTAAACTTACGTTGGTTTATACTGACCTTGTTGTGGATGCTGTTTTCGGCACCGGTTTCAAAGGCGCCGTTAATGACCACATGGGTAAAATAATATCGCTTATCAATGAATCGGGCAAACCGGTGGTGGCTGTCGACATTCCTTCCGGGTTGGAAGCAAACACGGGCCAGGTGCATGGCCCTTGTATACGGGCAACCCATACGGTGACATTTGGACTGCCGAAATTGGGTTTGACAATACATCCCGGTAAAGAGTATGCCGGGCAACTACATATTGCTGATATTTCCATTCCGCCTGATTTAGTGAAAAAACAGAACTTTAATAAATTCCTCCTGACTAAAGAATTGGTGGCCCAAATGTTGCCTAAACGCCATTCCCAAGGGCATAAAGGGGATTATGGCCGGGTGTTGGTGGTGGCGGGGTCCGAAGGGCTTACGGGGGCCGCTGTTCTGACCAGTACGGCGGTTTTAAAATCAGGCGCCGGGTTGGCTACCCTGGCTGTACCCAGGAGCCTGCATGACTTAATGGAAATTAAGCTAACGGAAGTAATGACAAAACCGCTTCCGGAGACAGAAAAAAAGACTATCAGCCGAGACGCTCTGGAAGAAGTTATTGCCTTAACAGAATCTGCGGATGTGGTGGCGCTGGGACCGGGGATTTCCACTGAACCGGCGACGGCTGGCTTTGTCCGGGATTTACTGCCGGAGTTAAATAAACCGGTGGTAATCGACGCCGACGGTCTTAATGCCCTGGCAGGCAACCTGGAAGTGCTGAAAAAAATCGAGGCGCCGGTGGTTATCACGCCCCATCCCGGGGAAATGGCCAGGTTGGCCGGGATAAAAACTGAAGAAGTTCAAAATAATAGAATTGAAGTGGCCAGAGAATTTGCCGCCAATTGGCGCGTGAATGTGGTTTTAAAAGGAGCTGAAACTGTTGTAGCCGGGGTTGACGGTTCTCTCTTTGTCAATTCCACCGGTAATCCGGGTATGGCTACGGGAGGCTCCGGTGATGTATTAACAGGAGTTATAGCCGGTCTTATCGGCCAGGGGTTGGCGCCGGTCCGGGCGGCTGCTGCCGGAGTATTTATCCACGGCTACGCCGGCGACCTGGGAGCTCTTGAAAAGGGCCAGGCCGGTTTGCTGGCCGGTGACATTTTAAATTTATTACCCAAAGTATTTCGGGAATTGGAGGGAGCTTGACATGCAGGCGAAAGATATTATGACCAAAGAAGTAATTACAGCAAGGCCGGAACAAACTGTCCGGGAAGTGGCAAAAATTCTGGCTGACAAAAAAATAAGCGGTGTCCCTGTGGTAGATGAAGCAGGGAAAATTGTAGGAATTGTTACGGAAGCCGACCTATTGGTACAGACCCAAAAGCTTAAGGTTCCGTCTTATGTTCAGCTTCTGGGCGGAATCATATACCTTGACTCAGTCAAAGAATTTGAGGAAGACTTGCGAAAAGCCGTGGCAGTACAGGTTAAAGACATAATGACCACTGATGTGGTCACTGTTGAAGAAGACGCGGAAATCGAAGATATAGCTACCACTATGGCCGATGAAGGGATTAATCGCCTTCCGGTCGTAAGGGACGGAGCTCTTGTCGGTATTGTCAGCAGGGCAGACATAGTTAAAGCTCTGGCTAAAAGAGATTAAGTTTTTGTGAAACTGGAGCGATTACGCTTAAGAAATGGATTTGATGACAGGGGTGGTTTTGTGAAAACTAGACCGGCTTGGGCAGAGATCGACCTAGGTGCCATTGCTCATAATTTACGGGAAATTCGCCGTATCACCCAACCCCAGGCCCGGATTATGGCCGTGGTCAAAGCCAATGCATACGGACACGGGGCTGTGCCTGTCAGCCAGGTAGCTCTACAAAACGGTGCTTCTTATCTGGGTGTGGCCATGCTGGATGAAGCTCTTGAACTGAGAAGGGCAGGTATTGATGCGCCTATTTTAATTTTAGGCTACACCCCAAAAGAGCAAGCAGAGGAAGCAGTTAGGCACAACGTAACCCAGACAATATATACCCTTGAGATGGCCCGTTTTGTTTCAGCAGTCGGAGAAAAGTTGAGACAAAGGGCCAAAGTACATATAAAAATTGATACCGGAATGACCCGGCTCGGGTTTTTGCCCGGGGCGGGGACTGTGGAAAAAATAAAAGAAATTGCGGCGCTTCCCGGATTGTCTGTGGAAGGGATTTTTACTCATTTTGCCGTATCGGACATAAAGGATAAAGCCTTTACCCGGCAGCAATTTAAACTGTTTACCGATATGTGCGCTGTCCTTGAACGGCAAGGGGTAAAGATTCCCATTAAACATGCCGCCAATACAGGCGCAATTATTGATATGCCCGAAACTCACCTTGATATGGTGCGGTTAGGTATATCCCTGTATGGGTTATATCCTTCTCCGGAAGTTGACCGGGCAAAAGTATCGTTAAAACCGGCCTTGTCGTTAAAAGCCGAAATCTCCCATCTCAAAGAAGTTCCCCAGGGGGCAACCGTCAGCTACGGCAGAACCTATACGACGCAAGAAAAGACGATAATTGCCACAATTCCTATGGGTTATGCCGACGGCTATTCCAGGTTATTGTCCTCCAAGGCTCATGTATTGATAAGAGGAACCAGAGCCCCTGTAGCGGGCGTTATTTGCATGGACCAATTTATGGTAGATGTAGGACATATACCTGATGTTGCCGCTACTGATGAAGTGGTGCTCATCGGCAGGCAGGGGGACGACTGTATTTCTGCTGACGAATTGGCACAACTGCTGGGAACTATTAATTATGAAATAGTCTGCATGTTAAGTGAGCGGATTCCCAGGGTTTATATTTAGGGCGAGAGAATATTTGTCATATACTTACTTGCAAAAGGAATTTGAGCAAATTTTGTGGAAATATATTTAAAAAATTTTCGGGGGTATAAAATGTTTTTCGGTCACTTTTCTGTTAGTTCTGGTCCATGAGAAAAGAGGTGAGCGGTTTGTGCCTGGACAAAGTAGTATCCTGGTAACGGGGAAAACAGTAAAGGAAGCGCAAACAAAGGCTTTAAAGCTGTTAAATGCCAGGGAAGATGAAACTGTTACGGAAATTCTTTCAGAGGGCAGGCGCGGTTTTCTGGGTCTAGGGGCTGTCCCCGCCAAGGTGCGGGTTTCTCTAAAAGAAGAAGTGCTTAAAGAACGCGAACTGGAGGGTATTCTGGCAGACCTTGACATTGGGGCTGCAACCCATGACAGAAACGGCCGGTATGAACCGAACAGGAGCGGGCAGGAGTGGGGAGAAAATGGCAGTACCGGTTTAAAAAGCGGGGACATAGTCGAGAGGGAGACAGGAAAGCCTCCCAAAACAGATAGTAAAGACATTCAGGTTGGTTTGGCAGGGATTAAAGAAGGCCGGTTTTTTGTTATTAATCCTTCCGGGGACCAATACGCTGTCGTTAAGCCGGGTGAGCACATAAGATTAATTGTCAACGGCAATGAGATCGAAGGAGAATCCATCATTTCAGAGGAAGATGAGATCAAAATAGATTTATTGCATGAAGAGCCGCAATCTGATCTGGAATTAAAAATATCCCCCGATAAACTGGCCGCTTATCTGCGATTAGCTACCAAGCCGGGGGTAAAATATAAATTGAAGGACCAGCCGGCTGCCCCCAGGCTAACTTTACTTACGGAAGTTGAAGAAATATTGGAACTTCCCCCACCTACCCCGGAAGAAGTCAGGAAATTTTTGGAGAACCAGGAAGTAGTCAAGGGTATTATAGATGATGCCATTCAGGAGGTAATAGAAAACCCTAACAGCAAGGAGAGCTTCCTTGTGGCACAGGGACAAAGGCCTGTGGATGGGGTACATGCTTATGTAATTTATCCTTTTCTGGAAAAAAGTAAAAATAATGAAAGGGGCAGCTTGTTCGAAAACGACAAACTGGTGTCAGTAAAAAAGGGTGATATCGTAGCCTTAAAAGTACCGATGCAGGAAGGAAAAGACGGTTGGGCTGTGACGGGCGAGGTTATTCAGGCCAGGAGCCCGGTAGATTGCCAGATTAACGTAAGAAAAGGCTGTGAAGTTACAGAGGATGGAATGCGGGCTGTGGCAACCATTGATGGCCGCCCTTATTTGGAGACCAGCGGCCAGGTGACTTATGTTTCTGTTGATCCAATTTATGTGGTGCAGGAGGTCAATGCTGCTACAGGCAATATAAAGTTTGTCGGCGATATAGAAGTTAAAGGCGATGTAACGGATGGTTGTCTTATCGAAGCTGATGGTAATGTAGAGGTATTCGGCGACGTGTCGCAGGCCACCATACGGGCGGGGGCCAGCATTGTAGTACATAAGTCGGTATTCGGCAGTACTCTAATTGCCGGGGGACGGGCAGCATTATATACTTCTATCCTTCCGAATTTGGCGGAAATACGGGACATATTGGAGAATATGCATTTTACCGGTGAACAGTCAAAGGACTATTTAGCGGTCGGGCCCGCCGGTGATGGCGCTGTTATTCAGTTTCTGGTAGATAGTTTTTACCGGGAATTACCGAAAAAAGTGCAGTGGCTGTCCGATATCATTACCCGCGCAAGCCTTTCAGTGAGTGAAGAGATATCACGGGTAGTTGATACCCTGAGGAGAAATTTCTGCGGCTTAAATGCCAGCAGGATAAAAGACTTTACCTACCTCAAAGAACTGCAATCCGCTGTGGAAAAGGCAATGGACTATATTGAACAATATAGTAAGAAAGCTGAATTTATCAAAGCGAAATATGTGCAAAATTCCTCGCTTATGTCCAGTGGCGATGTCGTAATAGAAGGACAGGGCTGCTATATTTCTAATATAAATGCCGGGGGAAGGGTCGATATTTGCGGTGAGCCGGGTGTGGCCAGAGGCATTAAAGTAGTAGCAGGCAGCGAAATAAATGTAGTTGATATAGGTTCCGATTTTGATTCGCAAACTTTACTCAAAATTAAGGAAAAGGGCCGGATAACTGCCGAATTAATTAATGCCGATGTGGTGGTGCAAATAGGCAGGGAGAAATACAGGGTAGACAAGCCTTCCCGCAAGTTTACCGCTTACCTCAATTCAGAAGGTCGTTTGACCGTGAATAAGCTCCTGGCTGATGGAAACTGTTCTAATCAGTAAAAAATTAATGGCTGATTAAGCATGGCATCAACTTATTGCAGTTTGGGCCATGCTTTTAATTACTCTTATAAAGTTTTTGCAATATAATTGCTTTCAATAATCTACTGTCAACAATATTTAAAATGTGCTACAATTAGATATTGAAAACCGGAGTAGGGAAATTCAAATTGGGGTGGGTGCGATGCACGAACTAAGGATCATGATAGCTGACCCGGATGTAGATTTCTGTAAATACCTCAGGGAAAAACTGGTCCAGGCGGGGTACATTGTCGTAGCCGAAGCTTCCGAAGCTCGCAGCGCCCTCCATATGATTTTCAGCAGCCAGCCTGATGTGGCCCTGATCAATGCCCGTTTTCATGGCCAGGACGGCTTGGATATTTCCTATTTTCTTGAAGAGCACCGCATAGCCCCCGTAATCTTAATGGCTGACTACGATGATTATGAGATTCTCTCTTATGTGCTGGGACATTGGGTTTTTGGCTATTTGGTAAAGCCCATTGATTTTGCAACCCTTATTCCTAACATGGAAATTGCCGTGGCAAATTATCGCAGGCTGCTCAACCTGGAAGCCGAAATTAAAAAGCTTAAAGAGAACCTGGAGAACCGGAAGTTGATAGAAAAGGCCAAAGGCATCCTGGCCGATATGTTGGGTTTTACCGAGGAAGAAGCCTTGAAGTTTTTGCAGAAAATTAGTATGGACAAGTGTATGCCTATGAAAAAAGTGGCTTTAAAAATAATTGCCAAATATGGACAGGCCCAAAACGGCAGGGAGTAAATTTTTTCTTTATCGTTGTATAGAAACGATAATATAATAATTCGGTTTTGTATACAATATTTTTTCCAGCAACAATATTGATTATTTTACAATAATTATATATAATGTGAAAGGATATATTAATGATGCAACCGCATATATAGATATAGGTTGCACGGGGCAATGGCGTCCCACTGGTCATAGGTTTAAGCTATGATCCGTGGGGCGTTTTTTGTTTAAAATTAAATTTTAATTCACCAAAGGGAGGATGGAGAGAGGATGAGCTACAGTAAAGGAATCAATGCTACTGCAGCAACACTGACAAAATTACGCACAGGGGACAGTAACTGTCCTTTCAGCGGGATGTGCGTAACCTGTCTGGACGGGTGTCCGGGACTTTGCGAAATTGGAAAATCTTCCATAAGGGGTAAAGAAACCCTGTACCCGCAGCCTTTCGGTAAGATTACCGCTGCTGCTGAAAAAGATTACCCGGTGGATTATTCACATTTCAACATTGCGGGTACTGCAGTCGGCGCTCATGGAATTGCCGCTGACCCCGACGTGGCCACTTTCCCGAATGTAAACATTGAATCTGCTGTGGGCGCTTACGGTGACCTGCCCCTGCGTTTACCCATCGTGATTGCCGGGATGGGTTCAACAAACGTGGCTGCTGACAACTGGGAACACCTGGCTGCCGGCGCAGCTATCTCCGGAGTTGGGATCGTTATCGGTGAGAACGTTGTGGGCATGGACCCCAAGTCTGAAATCAAAAACGGCAAAGTAGTCAAAGCTCCGAACTTAGAAAAACGGGTCAAGGACTTCCAGAACTGGTATAATGGCAAAGGCTTTGTTGCGGTACAGGCTAACGTAGAAGACACCAGGCTTGGTGTTCAGGAGTTTGCCCTTGAGAAACTGGGCGTTGAAGTAGTTGAGCTGAAGTGGGGCCAGGGCGCCAAAGATATCGGTGGCGAGGTTAAGTTAAACACCCTTGAGCGCGCTAAGCAGCTTTACAGCAGGGGTTACATAGTACTGCCGAATCCTGAAGACCCGGAAGTAGAAAAAGCCTTTAAGGCCGGCGCTTTCACTGAATTTGAAAGGCATTCCCGTATAGGTATGGTTACCGAAGACAGTTTCCATGCGCGGGTTAAGCAATTGCGTGAAGCCGGCGCCAAGTATGTATTCCTGAAGACCGGCGCTTACAGGGCAGCAGACCTGGCCCGCGCCGTGAAGTTTGCTTCCGATGCGAAAATCGACCTGTTAACTGTAGACGGCGCCGGCGGCGGTACAGGTATGAGCCCGTGGAGAATGATGAACGAATGGGGTATCCCAACCCTCTATATCCAGGCTTTACTTACCAGGTACCTTGACAAGTTGGCTGCCAAAGGCGCCTTTGTACCTAAGGTTGCCATTGCCGGTGGGTTCACTTTAGAAGACCATATGTTTAAAGCTCTTGCCATGTCGGCGCCCTATGTGAAAGCTGTTGGTATGGCCCGTTCGCCGCTTACCGCCGCTATGGTTGGCAAGACTGTCGGCGAAGCTGTTAAACAGGGCAAAGTGCCTAATGAATACAAGAAATATGGCGAAACCGTGGAGCAGGTATTCATCTACGCTCATGAACTGAAAAACAGGCTAGGCAAAGACTTCGACAAACTCCCCGTTGGCGCTGTGGGTGTATATACTTACTTCGAACGTCTGGCTCAAGGCTTACGTCAATTGATGTGTGGCGCCCGGAAGTTTGCTCTGGAATACATCACCCGTGATGACATATTTGCTTTAACCAAAGAAGCTGCTGAAATTACGGGCATCAAGTATGTTATGGAGCACGATGCTGAAGAAGCTGAAAAGATACTCGGCTAATTTGGGCTAAAACCTCCTACTTTTTAATATAACAGCTAAATGAAAAAGAGGCCAAATCATTCTTGGCCTCTTTTAATTTTGAACGGTTTTTTCAACTTTTGCAGTCTGGTTGCCCTGTAACGATGAAACAATAGTTGCGACTTAGCGGAGGGCGACTAATATATTACTTCACGTTGGCAAAGCTTCCCTGAGCTTATAGTTTAAATTGGGCTAAGAATTTATTGAGTGATTCGGCGGTGGCTGCCAGTTCTTTGGCTACACCGGCCACACTCTGGGAGCTGGCCGTCGCCTGTTCTGTTGAAGCGGACGCCTGCTGGCAGTTTGCTACAAAGCCCTGGGAAAGATTTGCTACTTCGTTGACCATAGTTTTTATATTGGTATTTTCCTCCACCAGGTTGTGTAGCAACTGTAATGTTTCGTCAGACATGCTCTGTAGTTGCCTTATGCTGGTATTAACTTTCGTGCTGCTGTCGGTTACTTCGTTGGTGGCATGGCTGATTTCCTGAATGTTCATGTTGGTTTGCGCCACGTTTTCACTGATTGCAGAAAGAGCGGTTTCTGCTTCGGCGGAAAGTTCAGTGCCCGCCTGGACTATTTTTGTACCGTTGTTTATTTCCTCGACGGCTTCATTAACTTCCTGCTGAATAGCCGTTATTAAAGCATAAATTTCTTTCGTGGCCTGCCCGGAACGTTCGGCCAGCTTACGAACTTCATCGGCAACAACGGCGAAACCTTTACCGTGTTCACCGGCCCGGGCGGCTTCGATGGCGGCATTAAGAGCCAGCAAGTTGGTTTGTTCCGCGATATCATCAATAACCTGGATAATCTCCCCGATTTTTTGCGACCTTTCGCCAAGAGCCTGTATTTTTTCGGCGGTATCAAAAACAGCATCCCGTATGTTAGTCATTTCGTGAATTGTCCGGGAAATAATTTCCTGGCCTTTCAGGGCTATTTTTTGTGCTTCTTCCGAATCTTTGGCGACGCTGTTGATATTGGCTGTTATTCTGTCCAGGGATGCAATCATCTGCTGAATTACGGCGGAAGTTTCCACGATGGTGTCGTTTTCGTTTTCCATTTGCTTGACAAAGCTATGCAAAGTTGCCGTTTGATTGTTGACTGCGCTGCTGATGTTCATTAATTTATCGCCCTGCTGGTTGCTTCCGCTGGCAATATCAGCGGTGGCATTGGCAATTTGTAAAAAGGCCTGCGTGCTTTCTTCGGTGATTTTTTTTAACTCCTTACTTGTATTGTTAATTTCGTTGGCATGTTTTGTAAGGAGTTCTACAAACTTTTGCCGGGTATCAAAAAAAATGTTTAAATCATTGGCCAACATGCCAATTTCGTCGTAGCGCCTCACCCTGAGAAAAATACGATGCTGCAGGTTCCCTTCATTAGCAATGTTAATGCCTTTCAGAATTGTTCTAATAGCATTGGACAGGCCGGCGCCGGGTATCCACCAGCAAAAAATACCCAAACCGATAAAAATAACTGCCAGTATCCAGTCTTTGAGATGGAGTCCCGAGACCAGGCCGAAAATAACAGCAGTGCCGTAAGCATAGATGGGATGAAATATGCCAGAAATATTAGTAAGCGCCGGAATTTTACCTCCAATAACAGTATTCAGCACCAGACCAAGAATTGATGCTGTCAGCATGATTGTGCTCCAGTTATTCCATTTTCCCTGATAATAAACTGCGGGGACCAAAAAAGTAAGTAGGGCAATATAGATGGCCGGAAAAATAAATTTTTGGTTAAAACTTACCCTGGTAAACACGTGACCGTTTAATCCCAAACGGTCAATAAAATTTGGTTCGTATTTTTTTCTTACCTGACTCTCCATAATTTCCCTCCACCCGATTAACTTACAAAATGTTTTCCGCACTGATGAAATGTAATATTTTGTCGTATAATGTCTATTACTACAGATTGGATAAAAAATCCTGCAATTTAATAAAATATTTGTAAAAAATACCAGCACAATATAATTACGTTACTACAAGCGCTGCAAATATGAACAAATTTGCCCTACCGTATATGAGTTTGCTGTTTGATATGTTAAAATAAAGCCAAAGTCTTTTTGAAAAATCTTTTTTCGATTTACAAGGTGGGAAAAAAGTGCGGGTTTTAATTGCAGATAAAGATGTTTCCTTCATAAAAACCATAAAGCAATATCTGGTCCCTGCCGGTTACGAGGTAATTGCTGAAACGGCGGACGGGATAACCGCTTTGAAATTAACTCGCACGATGCAGCCAGACCTGGTAATTCTAGAAGCTTTTCTGCCCGGGATGGATGGTATTGAGGTGGGCAAGATAATAGAAGAAAGCAGGCTTGCTGCGGTAATTGTTGTGGCTACATACTCTGAGCTTGATGTAGTCATGGCCAAAGGAGATTGGCCTTTTCCTGTTCTCCCCAAACCTATTGAGCCGGCCGCCCTTATTTCCGTGGTAGATTACGTTGTAAATTCCTATAGAAAATTAATTTCTTTGGAAAAAGAAGTTCGGTCATTACAAAATGCACTGGCTGCCAGGAAGCTGGTGGAGAAGGCAAAAGGCATTTTGATGAAGACGCAGGGACTTTCCGAAGAAATGGCTTTTCGTAAGATGCAGCAGTTAAGCATGAAAAAAAGGTTGTCCATGAAAAAAATTGCTGAAGCTATTATCCTGGCCCATGAAAGTACGAAAGCGTGATGGCGGAGCACCTTGGGAAAAATCCCAGGGTGTTTTTTGTGGAAAAATGTAGAATTATTTGTTATATTTTTAAAAGTAAACAGGAATATTGCTTTTTATTGTCGAAAGCACAATGTGTGTTTACCTAATCTTGCTAATTGGAGGTGGGTTGTTGCAATGGCGTTGATGGTTTGGGATGATAAGTTCAGTGTGGGTGTCAAGGAACTGGATGACCACCACAAAAAGCTTGTTGCACTCATAAACGAACTGCATGATGCGATGAAGGTGGGTAAAAGTAAGGAAATAATGGATGATATAATAGCCAGACTTACCGATTATACTAAATTTCACTTTTCTGTCGAAGAAAATTACATGGTTAAGTATTCCTATCCCCAATATCCTCAGCAAAAACTTGCCCATGATAAATTTACCGAAAAAGTACTACAGTTTCAGAAGGACCTGAAAGAGGGGAAAATTGCCATTTCGATGGAGATAATGACCTTCCTGAAGGATTGGCTGATTAACCATATCTCCGGCTCAGACAAAAAATATGGACCCTTTTTTAACGAGCATGGGTTAAGGTGAGAAACCAAATGATATTTTTTAAATATTTTTCAAGGAGGGGTTGACAATGGCATTGATGGTTTGGAACGATAAGTTCAGTGTAGGTGTAAAGGAACTGGATGACCATCATAAAACGCTTGTTGCACTGGTAAACGAATTGCATGATGCGATGAAGGTGGGTAAAACTAAGGAAATAATGGACGATATTTTAGCCAGACTGACGGATTATACCAGGTTTCACTTTTCTGCAGAAGAGAAATACATGACTAAGTATTCTTATCCCCAGTATACTCAGCACAAACTTGAGCATGATAAGTTTACCGAGAAAGTATTGCAGTTTCAGAAGGACCTGAAGGACGGTAAATTTGCCATCTCCATGGAGATAATGACCTTCCTGAAGGATTGGCTTATAAACCATATCTCCGGTTCAGACAAGAAATATGGACCCTTCTTTAACGAGCATGGGTTAAAGTAAAAGGGTCTTTACATAATGCTGTATAAAGCTATATAACACTGATTTTATACTCCCGCAGCCAGGTATCCACCTGAATAAGAAAGGCAAATAACTGCGGGCCTTTCATTAACTGGCCGAACCATGGCCGATCAAAAACATCCCCACCGGATTGAGCCATTTTCCGCAGGGCAGTTAAATTGACCAGAGGCAAAAGGGGTGAAGAGGAATCATGCAAAATATGGAGCAGATGCTCCCGCACAATGGCCATATAAGCCGGGTTGTGGGTTTTGGGGTAAGGGCTTTTACGCCGGTACAGGATTTCATCGGGCAGAACCCCGGACAGGGCCCGGCGAAGTATGCCTTTTTCCTTGCCGCCACAGGTCTTCATATGCCATGGAATGTTCCAGACGTATTCCACCAAATGGTGGTCGCAAAAGGGCACCCTTATTTCCAGGCCCGTGGCCATGCTCATCCGGTCTTTGCGTTCAAGCAGGGTAGCCATAAACCAGTTAAAATTTAAATAGAAGATTTCCCGCCTGCGGGCTTCAATAGGGTCTTCGCCCGGCAACCTGGGGACTTCGGCAATTGTTTCTTCGTACCTACGCCTGATGTACTCTTCAGGTTTGATGTAGTCCAGCAGTTCCGCGGAAAATATCTTTTTACGCCGGTCAAAACCCCTGAGCCATGGGAAAGTATTCGCATTAAAGGCATCTTCATCCCGGTACCACGGATAGCCGCCGAACACCTCATCGGCACACTCGCCTGACTGGGCCACGGTGGCCTCTTTTTTTATCTCCCGGCAGAACAAGAGAAGTGAGGAGTCGATGTCGGCCATACCGGGCAGATCACGGGCCAGGGTAGCCTGGATTAATGCTTCTGCCAATTTGTCTGTAGCAATTTTTATATGATGATGTATAGTTTTATAACGGTCAGATACCAGGTTGATATAAGGGCCGTCGGCAGTTGGCTCGAAGTGACTGGCCTGGAAGTACAGGTCGTTTCCCTCGTAATCAATGGAAAAGGTATGTAGTGGACCGCGCCCTTCTTCCTTGAATACTGTGGCGGCCAAAGCAGTTAAAGCGCTGGAGTCCAGCCCGCCTGAAAGGAGAGTGCAGACGGGGACATCAGCTACCAACTGGCGCCGGATAGAGTCTTCCAACAGTTGCCTTACTTTAGCGGTGGTGGTTTCCAGGTCATCGGTATGTTCTTTACTTTCCAAAACCCAATAACGCTTTGTGCGGATGAGGTTATCTTTAAAAAGCAGACAGTACCCCGGTTTTACTTCCGCTATGTTTCGGAAAACTCCATGACCCGGCGTTCTTGAAGGCCCAAGGGCAAAAATTTCCGCTAACCCCTCGGCATCAACTTCCGGCCTAACCATGGGATGGGCCAATAAAGCCTTAAGTTCAGAACCAAAGATAAAGGAGCCATCCCGTAGGGTATAAAACAGGGGTTTAACGCCAAAACGGTCCCTGGCCAGAAAAAGACTTTCTTCTTTGTCGTTCCATACGGCAAAAGCGAAAATCCCGTTAAGCTTCTCAACGCATTTGGCTCCCCATTCCATATAAGCGGTTAAAAGCACTTCAGTATCGGAATGGCCCTGGTAAGTATAGCCCCGGGAAATTAATTCCGCCCGCAGTTCGGGTGTGTTATACAGCTCGCCGTTATAGACAAGGACAAAGGTTTCGTCTCCCCGACGGCGTATCATCGGCTGGTTCCCGCCGGTGGGGTCTATAACTATGAGACGCCGGTGGCCAAGAATGGCATGGGGTGAATGCCATATGCCTTTTGCATCGGGACCGCGTGGGGCCAGGGTTTGGGTCATATCTTCAACAATCGGACGGTATGGCGTAAGGTCTTGATTCCTGTCAATCCAGCCTGTAATTCCACACATGTTTTTCTCCTCCAACCTTCAAGAAATTTCCATTCCCACAGAAATTAAGCTGTGGTACCTTCCGGCAAGTCCAAAAACAAAGAAGAGGCCACAAGGTTTAAAGTTAAACCTTTTCGTGGCCCCTTTGCCAACTGAACTTGATACGCCGTTGTATCAAGAAACCTATTTCGAAATCTATTTTATGAATTAAGATATCGGAAGTTGCCTGAATTTTTGCCGGAAGATTTTTATCAATATGTCAGTCACACGGAAAATGTGAGATTTAACACACAAGGGTGCTGTTAACTATATCAAGGCATTGACAGTATACTGTAAATAGCAGTATACTGTAAAATATAGTTAGAAAAAATGGCCTGTCGGTATATTGGGAAAGGGGGGCATTAATATGCCGGCAAAAAAGAGACAACAATATCGCCATTTACCTGCATTTATACTTCTGGTCCTAGCGCAGGGAGAGGCCCACGGCGGTGCCATTTACAGCGCTTTAAATGATAATTTGCCTCTGTTTCAGGCTGATACCGGAGCTATATACCGTACCCTGCAGCAGATGGAGAAAGAGGGAGCGGTGACGTCTGTTTGGAATATCACTGAATCCGGTCCGGCCCGTAAGATATATCGGATTACACCGGCGGGCTGGAATAAGCTGGACAGATGGAAACATGACATAGAGCTGCGGAGGGCTAATTTGAACTATTTTTTGACAACGTATGAAAAATTAAAAGGTCAAAAAGATTAACACCAGGAGGAAATAAACATGTCATCAACATCGCAAGCTAAATTAGCGCCTGTAAGTGTATTGTTCGTGGCCCATCTGGTCAACGATATGTATGCCAACTTTCTTCCCCAATTCGTGGCCATTATGATTGCCGCTCATAGCTTAACCGTTGCTGCCGGAACAGCTTTGGTTTCCGCTTTCACTGTAAGCTCTTCTTTGGTGCAGCCGGTTTTCGGCTACCTGGTAGACCAGAAAGGGCAGCGATGGCTGGTATATGTGGGGACGTTGTGGATGTCGATTTTACTGGGGATAACCGGTTATATATCAAACTATGGCTTACTACTGGTTGTTTCGACGTTAGCCGGAATGGGTACGGCCGCTTTTCACCCCCAGGCGGCAGCTATGGTGGGAGAGGCAAGCGGCAGTCGAAAAGGATTTGTACTGGCGTCCTTTATTGCTATGGGTAACATAGGCCTGGCCATAAGTCCTGTGCTGCTTTTGCCCCTGTTTCACAGGTATGGTACCGGCTATACCTGGCTGGTTATAATTCCCGGGATTCTGGTCAGTTTGCTTCTTTATTGGTTTGCTCCCAGAATCAAATCCGATGGAGCCGATGTTCCGGGACTGGGAAAAGTGGTATCGGATCTTAGAAAAGCCTCATCAGAGCTAGTTAAGCTGATGGTAGTGGTGGCGTTGCGCTCTTTGGTACACACTGGTTTGATGACCCTCTTACCGATGTATTTTTTGGCCGAGAAGTTTTCACCGGAAACTACCGGGTATCTCATGTTTGCCACACTGGCAACAGGAGCGGTGGGGGGAGTCATTGGAGGTTATATTTCGGACCGCTACGGTAGAAAACCTCTCATAGTCGGTTCTCTGATCCTCGCTTCCTTCTTCTTTTATGGATTCCTTTATACCAAAGGAGTGTTGTCTATTATCTTGTTGGCCGTTGGCGGGATGGCGCTATTGTCCTCGTTCTCGGTTACAGTAGTAGCCGCTCAGGAAGTGATCCCACAGAACAAGGCGCTTGCTTCCGGATTGAGTCTGGGTTTTGCTATCGGTGCGGGTGGCTTGGCGGTTTCTCTGATTGGTAAATATGCGGATCACTTTGGGATTTATTCTGCTATTCACCTAATCTTTATTTTACCATTGCTGGCAGGAATCATCGGACTTTTGTTAAAGGGGGAAACCCCTCTGGAACAGGGTGCAAGAGTAGAAATAGCCCAATAAATCTTTATATCAATAGTCAAATAGGCGTTACCAAATGATAAAAGGGACTGTCCCAAAAACGATTTTGGGCGGTCCCTTTAATATTAATTCCGGCAGTGAACACAATGTAATGGTGAAACAATGAGCAACGATTGTTTTTTTATTACAGTTATAACTTAGTGGTTATTTGGATTTTTTCCAAAAGTTCGTCAAGGTACAAAGGATCGACGAAAATCACCTCTGTGGTTACCAGCCATTTAATGTAACCTTGAAAATTTACAATTCGTATTTTCACGGGCCATACCTTCAATACCTGCAAGACTTATGTTATATTATATGCTCTGACTGTCTTAAAGATATCTTATGAATTTGCATATTTTTTGTTTTGGATAAGGAATTCATAGGATTCTATTATCTTTTCCATGACCTCCACAGGGAGGTTTTTACTTTTTAATTTATGAGCCAGAACAATATAATCCATATTTTCGCTGTTGAGAATGAATTCGCGGATATGTTGAGGTAAATGAGGAGCAACTTCCAAAGGGGTAACGGCATTTTCCTCCAGGAAATATAAAGGCGATACCCGTAGGGCTTTGGCTATTTTTTCAATTGTTTCAATAGAGGGGTTTTTTTGTTTATTATTGATTAATTCACTTATGGTTGCTTTGGAAACGCCTGATACTTTAACCAAATCAGCCTGTTTCATGGATCGTAAAAATAATAAGTGTTTTATTTTGTCACCAAGAGTATTATTCATGCAGCTTCCTCCGAAAAAAAATTTCTGGACAGGCAAAAGTTCGGTATAGCGAACATATAATTTACCAAAACCACAATTTTTTTTTAATTTAATTGTTCGCTATTCTGAACAGATGCATTTAAGTTTTTACCAAAGCGAACGCTGGTTGGCGCCAATTCAGCAATTAAGTGGGAGAGTGAGATTATGTGCCCGTACGTTAGAAAAGGCGAAAACATTAACGGTTGGTATTATTATTGCGACGCAGTAGCCTTTGGATTAAAGTTAACTGCCCGGGAATTGGAAGAGATAGGCTGTACTCCGGAGCAGCGGAAAATCTGCCAAAGCCTGATGGAATTAGCCGTTGGGGTCGGCTTGGTTCCAGAACCGGCAGACGGTTAAAAAAGTATCTAATTAGAATATATGCAGTTGACATATAAAAATGATTTTAATTTTTTAATATTCCTTATTAATTGTTCATTCTTATTCTTAATGGTTAATTATTTCTTTGTGTGCCAGGAGAAAGATGTCTATGATTAACGGGAAAAAAATACAGGCCCTCAGAAAAACCAAGGGATTCAGCTTGCGGCAGATATCTCAACTGGCCAACGGGCAGATTAGTCCAAGCTACCTGTCTGAAATCGAAAACGGTAAGGTTAAAAACCCGTCTAAAAAAATAGCCCGCGCCCTGGCCAAAGCCTTGGGAGTCAGAGAATTTGAGCTGTTCACTTTTGATGATTATGTGGAGGGGGAATTCAAAATGTGTAAATACCGTATGGAATATCCCACAATGAACGGTTGGGTGTACTATTGCGATTTAGTAGCCCGGGGAAAAAACATAACTAAAAAAGAGTTGGAGGAAGTGGGCTGTACGGAAGTTGAACGGGCCAAATGCAAGCAAATGATGGAATTAACCTGCGGAATGGGGATAGTGCCGGAACCCCGGGAATAAAATTAAAACATAACAATTACTTTTAGGGAGAGGAGGTTTTCCTTTGAAAGAGGTCCTGACTACTTGCCCTTATTGTGGATGTGGGTGTGGTTTTTATCTGATGGTCAATGAAAAGGAAGAAATAACAGGTGTAGTACCAAGCGCCGAGCATCCGGTCAGCAGGGGAAGGCTCTGTGTAAAAGGGTGGAATGTCTTTGAATTTATAAACAGCCCTGACAGGCTGCTTTCTCCGCTGGTCCGGGAAGCGGGCAGTCTCAGGGAAACGGGCTGGGACGACGCTTTGAACAAAACTGCCGGCAAATTAAAAGAAATAATTAAAAAATACGGGCCCGATGCAGTGGGATTTTTCAGTTCTGCCAAATGTACCAATGAAGAGAATTACCTGTTTATGAAATTTGCCCGGGCTGTTGTAGGCACAAATAACATTGACCACTGCGCCCGCCTCTGACACTCTTCAACAGTCGCCGGTCTGGCGGCATCTTTTGGCAGTGGAGCAATGACTAATTCTATTGATGAGATATCCCAGGCAGATGTGATATTGGTTACAGGTTCCAACACAACAGAACAGCACCCCCAGGTGGGGGCGGAAATACTTAAGGCCGTTGAAGAAGGAGCAAAGCTCATTGTTATTGATCCCCGTAAAATACCCCTAGCTGATTATGCCACTCTTTATTTACAGCCGAAAGTGGGCACAAATGTGGCCTGGTTGAACGGATTAGCCCATGTGATAATTGAAGAAAACCTGTGCGACCGAACTTTTGTTGATGAACGAACGGATGGTTTTGCGGAGCTTCAGCAGGTTGTTAAAAAGTATAGTCCCATCTATGTCGAGCAATTGACGGGTATTCCCGCCGGTGATTTGGTTAAGGCAGCCAGGTTATACGCCGGCGCAGACAAAGCAATGATTTTCTACTGTATGGGTCTGACCCAGTTTACATCCGGTGTGGATAATGTCCGGGCCTGCGCCAACCTGGCCATGCTTACGGGCAATATAGGCCGGCCCGGAACGGGAGTGAACCCCTTAAGAGGCCAAAATAATGTGCAGGGCGCCTGTGATATGGGAGCTTTGCCCAATGTCCTGACCGGATACCAAAAAGTTGACGATGAAGATGCCCGGAGCAAGTTCGAACAGGCCTGGCAGGTAAAATTGCCTGCCGAACCGGGACTGACCTTAACAGAAATGATCAGGGCCGCAGAAGAAGGCAAAATTAAATGTTTATACATTATGGGTGAAAACCCGTTGGTCAGTGACCCTGACATAAACCATGTCCGGAAAGCTTTTGAACAATTGGAATTATTGGTCGTGCAGGACATTTTTCTGACAGAGACGGCTGCTCTGGCCGACATCGTACTTCCGGGGGCCTGTTTTGCCGAAAAAGAAGGCACCTTTACCAATACGGAACGCCGGGTGCAGCGCGTCCGGCAGGCTCTGGCACCCAAGGGGAAAGCCATGGAAGACTGGCGCATAATTTTAGCCCTGGCCTGTAAAATGGGTTACCTGATGGGATATGAGACACCGGAAGAGATTATGGAAGAAATAGCTGTCCTTACGCCTGCGTACCGCGGAATTACTTACCAACGACTGGAGGATGAAAAGGGTTTGCAGTGGCCCTGTCCTGACACGCAGCATCCGGGTACTCCCTACCTCCATAAAGACCGGTTCAGTTGCGGCAGGGGCAAGTTTCATGCCGTTGATTACCGGCCGCCGGCAGAAACACCAAACGATGATTACCCATACATACTCACGACAGGCCGCACTGCCTACCAGTTCCATACAGGGACCATGACCGGCAGGACTTCAGTTATCCAGAGGGAAGTCCCCGACGGTTACGTGGAAATCAATAAAAAAGATGCCCAGAAAATTGGGATAAGAGACGGTTGGCCGGTGGAAGTTTCTTCCGTCCGTGGCAAAGTGGTCTGCCGGGCCAGTGTCTCCGATACTGTGCCTGCCGGAACAGTTTTTATGCCCTTCCATTTTGCGGAAACCGCCGCCAACCTGCTGACCAACAGCGCTGTGGACCCCATTGCCAAGATTCCGGAATACAAGGTCTGTGCCGTCAAGATAAAGGGGGTGGACTAATTGGACTATATTTTAAACAAAGGATTGGTCAAAGCGTGGCTGCGCAAATTAATTAAACACGGTATTCTCGTAGCTCCTATTCGGTTGGAGGGCGGGGATATAATTTTCAAAGAAGCTTTTAACCCCGATAATATACTGCTTGAATGCAAAAAGACGTTATATTCCGCCAAGCCCTTTTTTTTGCCGCAGGAGGAAACCCTGTTCACTTTCAGGGAACGTTCTTTTGGCACAATAAAAGAAGTATTCGATGAGTTCCCCAGGATATTTTTTGGCTTGCGGCCCTGTGATTTGAAGGCAATTATCCAGGCTGACCGGTTTTTTACGGAAAATTACCAGGATCCTTATTACCGGAAGCGCCGGGAACATACTCTATTGATAGTGATCGGCTGTAATGACCCGGATGCCAACTGTTTTTGCCATGCCATGGGCCTCGGACCCTTTTATCATGAAGGGGCCGACATTTTCCTGGCGGACATGGGGAACAGCTTTATAGCCACCCCCATTTCTCCTAATGGCATCAATGCCGTAGAAAAATACCGGTATTTTTTCGAAGAAGCCACTGCCGAGCAGCAGGGTGAAAAATCCAGGCATGAATTAACCGCTATGCAAAAATTGGTGGCCAATCTGCCTTTGACTGACGTACGGGCCTGTTATTCATTAATAGATGATGAGTTTGTCAGCAGCATAAGCCGCAAATGCGCCGCCTGTGGCAGTTGTTCTTATGTCTGCCCCATGTGTTTCTGCTACAACGTAGTGGACCGGGAAAACAAGGATCTGGAAGGGAAACGGGTCAGAACCTGGGATTCCTGCATTTTTGAAGGTTTTACCCGCATGGCGGGACGGCATAACCTGATAAAAAGCCGGCAGGAGCGCCTGAAGAAAAGATTTGCCCATAAGCTGAAACAATATCCGGAAACCTACGGTTTCCCAGGTTGTACCGGTTGCGGCCGTTGTTCCCTTACTTGTCTGGGGCACATCAGCATGTTAGATGTTCTCAAAAAGGTAACGGCGGAGGTGGGGAAATGAATAAAAACGAATTAACACCTAAACCCGCAGTAATAAAAAATATAATTGATGAAACAGCCGATACCAAGACATTCACCCTGGTATTTACCGACCCGGAGGAGCAGAAGAGGTTTCAATATAAACCGGCTCAGTTCGTGGAAATATCTGTTCTGGGCGTGGGCGAGGCGCCTATATCAATAACTTCATCGCCATCGCAGCAGGGTTTTCTTGAACTGAGTATTAAAAGGGTGGGTAAACTGACGGAAGTAATTCATCAACTGAAGCCGGGGGATGAAGTGGGCATCAGGGGGCCTTATGGCAACGGTTTCCCGGCTGACGAGGTGAAGGGCTTTGACCTGCTATTTGTTGCCGGGGGTATTGGCCTGGCGCCCCTGCGCTCTCTGATTAACTGGGTAATGGATAACCGGCAGGATTACGGCAAGGTAAAGATTTTATACGGCGCCCGTACGCCGGGGGATATTGTGTTCACCCGTGAACTGACCCGATGGGCCGGCGAGCCTGATACAGAGGTGCTGTATACCGTGGATAGGGGGGACTCCCAATGGCAGGGCAATGTAGGCCTGGTCACCCAATTGCTGCCCAGAATAGAGCTGACCCCCGCAACCTATACGGCCTTTATCTGCGGCCCGCCGGTGATGATACCTTTTGTCATCAAGGACCTATTGGCGCTGGGATTTAAAGAGGAAAATATAATTTCCACCCTGGAGAACTACATGAAGTGTGGCATCGGTAAATGCGGGCATTGCCTGCTGGGCGGCAAATACATCTGCATGGAAGGCCCGGTATTTCGTTACAACGAAATGAAGGAACTGGGCTTTGGGGAATAAAAAAATGCCGGTCTGTTGGAAGGGTGGGTGGGGTGTCCGGCTATCACGGAGCTTTGTGCTGCAAACCCTTGCCAGGCAGGCAGCGTTCCCGAACTCGACAAAACATGGAGGGCATATTATTCTTCCGCTCACGGACGAAATCTCCTCCGGCAGCCGCTTCCACTGCGTGGGTCGCGGGCCGGAGGACGATTTAAGTTTCCGCTCCAGAATAATATGCCCTCCTGACACAAGCGGAATATTCGCCATCTTCAAACATGCGGGAACTCCCTGCCTTCCTGGCTGCGGTTTCGCAGGCGCAGTCGCTCCTTGACGGTAGCCAGAGCACCCCACCCTTCCATAAAAAAGGAAAAAGGCGGAACATGTTGAATAATCAACAATAGAGAGATTTACAGGAAGCTATATGCCGCGAAGATCACAGCGGCGCGGTATGAGGGTGGTTAGGTGAAATGCTACTTTTTTATTTTTAGCAAAAAGTAGCAATTGGGTGAAAAATGAGAGGAAAACGGGATTGAATAAAGAATTAAGTCAAAAATAGAAAAAGAGGGACCTGTTAACTTAACATGATGAAAAAGCTCCCTCGTTTTCAAAATTTTAAGGAATTAGGCGACTAATGAAATCCAGCGGTTATCTTTGAATTTAGATTTAAAGCCGGCGACTTCGGCAGGTGTCCAGTAACTAAGGCCGCTGTGAGGTCTCATAAAAGTTATAGATGGTCATTCAAAAAAATAAAATTAACAGCGCTGTTAAAGGATTTGAAGCCTTTTAATTTACGGTACCAATCCTTAAAAGTGCCCATGAAACTTTCTAAAGTGTTATTTGAAATGGGATTCTACTCTAATATGTTCAACATTTTCACCTAATTCGAGTTTAAAGGCAGTAACGTAAGCGGGATAACGGTCAGTAACAACCATAGATGGCTTCAGGCCGTTAGAGTTTCTAATGGCTTCACGAATTATCCTAATGGCTTGTATAGTGTCCCGATGAGGCGAGAGATGCCATGCTAATACGACCCTAGTTTCTGCCGATAAAGCAACCCGTAAGTAATATTTTTTACCTTTAACTTTAACAACAGTTTCATCAAGATGCCATTCGTCACAAACCTGAAAAGAACGGGTTGAGGCAAAGGAAGAAAATAAGTATGCAAATTTACGGGTCTAAAAATGGATAGTGACATGAGAAACTTTAATACTGTCCATTGATAACAGGTCAGCAATTTCCGTGGTGGTTAACCAATTTTGATAATAAAGGCGTAGCGCTTTTAAAATGATATGTTGAGGGTAACGCCATTGTTTTGAAATTTGGTTTACCCGAAACGACTTTTGAAACAGTGTTTAGAACCTCATCGAGGATGTTGTAGATATTTACCTTGTAGTTACACCGATTAATAGGTCTTCGATAACCATTACAACGGTAACGGGTATAGAACTTGCGCTTTTTATATACTGACATACCTGAACCGCTCTAGGGACATTTAACTTCTGAATAATTTTTCTTGACTCCTAGAACAGACTGGTGATTACAAGCTTTGTTTCTACACAAGTATTTTTGACGACCTAATTTATCTTTGCCATACCTGTATAAATCGGTGTTTGAACAACGTGGACATGAAATTTGCATCGTAGATAACTCTTTGTTAACTGAGGGAGAAAGCGGAATCTTCTACCAACCAGCATAACAACTGGGGTTTCACGGTGCAATCATGATTTAAGTTAACAGAACTTTTAAAAAATATAGGGAGAAAACGATGGCAAATGACTTAAGAAAGCTACAAAGCAAGGAAAATTTACGGCGTGCTTGGAGATGGATTAATACTGATCCATCATATAAATACAAAAACTTTTTTAGAGATGTATATGCTTCTTACGCCATTGCAATAGATGATAACATTAAAGACTTGAGTGAACGATTAAAAAATGATACGTATGAGCCTAGTATTCCCTGCAAAGCGTATTTTCCTAAGTCTCCATATGTGATGAGGCCTTATACGCTTCTCTCAATTGAAGACCAGATAGTTTATCAAGCATTTGCTAATGTAATTGCGGAATATCATTATAAAGCTAATAAAAGTCGGTATCTTGAAACGGTTTTTGGCAATGTATATGCCGGTAAAACAAGCATATTTTTCTATAAAAAGTGGACAGAGAGCTATAAATTATTTAATAGGGCAATAAAGAAAGCATACAAAGATGGGTATGATTATGTAGCTTCCTTTGATATCACAGCCTGTTATGACAGTATCGACCATAAAGTTTTAGGGTTTTTCCTTGAAAAATATGGTATAGACCAAGAATTTATTGAGCTGTTAAAAAGTTACCTGAGTGTTTGGACTACCAATACAGGTATACTTCAAGGACATGGTATCCCACAAGGGCCTATTGCTTCCGGTGTACTGTCTGAGGTAATTTTAACATTTTTAGATAAGCATTACGAAAGGTTCAGAAAAAATAGTGATTTAAAATATTTTAGATATGTGGATGACATTAAAATCCTGGCGAGAGACGAAATTTCTTTAAGACAAATATTGGTAAAACTGGATTATGTTTGTAAGCAGATAGGATTGTTCCCACAATCCTCAAAAATAGATGTTCACAAAATAGAAGATATAAATAAAGAGATTAAAAATATAAGTTTCTTTTCTTTTGAAATAGAAAAACTTAAAGAAGCCAGCGTTGGAGAGAAAGCGGTACAAAGCAAAATTTGTGAGCTTATTAAAAAGAACCTAGATACCAGTATAACTGAATTTAAAATGCTACTAGCACAAGCCAAGCCGAATTATAAGCTTTCTAGTAAAATCCTTAATGTCTTACGAAATTACCCACAGCTATTTGAGTCAATTGCTATGTATTTTAGTTCTTATTCACGTTCAATTCCAAACAAGTTGCTGGATCAAATTATAGAAATCTTAAATGAACCAGAAGTATATCAGATTGTAAATGCCTATTTGGTGCACGCAATTGAGGATAAACTAAATGAGGTTGGGTATACCAAAATCCTAGATTTACTAAAAAATAGGTGGAAACAAAGAAATACTCTTACGCCTATGTATCGGAGAGTTATTGTTTCGTGGCTTTTAAAGAATAATGCACTTAAATATGATGAGATAAAAAAGTTTTTTGAAGAAGAAAAAGATTGGTGGGTTGTAAAAAGCTTGATCACAGATATAAATAGAGATTTTATGGGAGGACCTTCATATTTAGAAATCATAAACACTCTTTTGAAACACAAAAACGTTGATATTGCCGTTTCAGCGGCACACGAAATAGTTAAGCTTAACTTGAAAATTAACCCTCCTTATACAAAATTCCATTATACAGCTCAAAAAGTTTTGAAGTACGCAGGAATAATTGATAGAGCAGCTTCTAGGCCGAGTAAGATACAGGAGTGTTTAGAGCGTATTTGTAATAAGAAACTACCGGAAATTTCTTGGAAAAAAGTTTTTGGAGAGCATCATGGTGCCGCTGAAAATAAAATTATCCGTGCTTACGGCTATTCTCAAAACGATATATCTGCATTTGTAAATATTCTGGATTCATTTAATGATTTAACATTATATAGACTCTATAATCACGATAACAATCTAGGTCAATATCAATTAGGCAATATCGGTGGCGTAACTAATTCAAAGAATAGCGCACTTGAAAAAAATTACCCCAAATTCTTTGTAATGTGCAAGGAAATTCACGAGAAACGGTTGGAATGTGATTTATCACACCCAATTACTAAACGTACTAATAAATTCACTAAACCTATTAAGTATCGTTATAAATATACGGCAATGTCTTTGGTTTTTGAAGGTTATAAAGAACTTATTGAAAGCTGGTAGCATAACTTCACCCAACAACAGGCTAAACGGCTCCGCTTCGCTCCGCCCAACTTGCCCCGTCCTCGGCTGTCACGGTTTTTGCAGTTACCTGGCAAAAATCGCGCTACCAAGAATGGGTGGCCTAAGAGATGGGGAACCGAGACTTACCTTGGCAGAACCTCAACAATTACCCTCGGTTTGGCCGCCAGTGTACGTTCCTTATCGGTCCTTGGTAAGGAGGCCGGTGCGTCTCTTACGGTGATGCAGGCATTTGGGGAGCTCGGTGTCACGATTTTTGCAATTGCAGGTGCAAAAACCGCGCCAGCCTTGCGGTCGGGGCAAGTTCGTTTCCAGCACATGCATAGTATGAAAATAAAAAGAAATCTCCAGTTCACGATGGAACTGGAGACTTTGACCAGGTAAGTTATTCATAAATGAATATTTTGAAGGCTTTCTTACCGTAGTCTTTAGCGTAATAGCGAAATCCTTTGATGGTAATGTAGGGCCTAAAAATGTAATAGCCCTTTCTTTTTTTGAGTGCCCTCATTAAAAATTCCCCCCAAACCTGGCAGAGGACTTTTAAACTAAAGAAAAATGTGTTATAATAAAAGATACAAGATTTTACGTTTTCTTTAGTCAGGAAACCTGCCAGTGTTTCCTGGAAATGAGGGATAGTTGCCGCTATCTCTCATTTTTTTATCAATACATAGAGCCTTATTTTTGCTCTATGGGTTGGTCTAGGTCTATTAACAAGACTTGTTGTTCTTTATCCCACTTTGCTATATATTTTCTTGCTGTGGAATCTATCTTAAAATCGTCGGGCATTTTGCTTTCTATAAATCTAATAAAATCCTTATTGCTTAGCCTAATGTATCCCTTGCGTTTCTTATTAATGAATTCAATTTTATTTTTATCGTCTTTGCTGCAAGGTTTAATTCCTATAATTTTGTTTTCGGCGTCAAAACCAAGCATAACATATTCGGGATTACCTAACGCCTCAATAGCTCCACCAGAAAATGTTAAGCCGTAGCTGGCTATCGATACAACCGGAGCTCCCAGCGATGGATTAAACCACTCGAAGTTCATAACTTCTCCTCCCATGGTGGAATATTTTTCTAGTCATATCTATTATATATTATTTCTGCAGGGTAATCAATAGTTTTGTGTTCCAAAATCTTCATTATGGTGTCGTAAAAATTCAACCAAAAGATAAGGTTGATTGTATAAGAGTTTAAACATGGTAAAAAGAGGTAAAATGAGGTGAAAAGAAGAAAAAGGTGGTAAAAAGAGGTCAAAACATGAGGGGTATATTATAGTTAGCGTTTTGGAATTGTTCTTACATATATCTGGGGCGCGCGTTCATCGCCTAACAACGGTGGAAACGGCTCCGCTACGCTCCGATCCAACTTTTTCTTGTTCTCAACTGTCACGCTTTTTGCGCTATAGCGACGATAACGATGAGCAAAAATCGCGCCAGCCTGTGAGAAGGAAAAGTTCGTTTCCACCCAATGCGTTAAGGTGAAATATGGTCTATATTTGGGGTCTTTCTAGTACGATAGGTCTTTGGGGTCAGTTAGGGGGTAATTAATGAGGTTATCAAATATTCCGTTCTATCAAGATAAAGGTTTCATTTTATTGAAGTTCTCCAATAACAAACAACACCTGGAATCACTTCAGTCCGGCAATTTATATATGAACAACTTCCAATATTTCATTGAACTTGAAAAAAATGAAGGTAAAAAGGGCATGGGTGACATATTTGAAGTTACCCAAGTTTTTAATGAAATGGATTTTGAATTGCGCGATCCAAATACTGATGAAATAATTGGGGCGGGTAAGGCTAAAAGAATGACATTAACAGTAAACGAGTTGATTAAACAACCAATTTTTTGTTTAACTAGTTTAGATGGAGATATGCTTGAAATAACGAGAGAAATGGAGGAGGTCTACGAAGCAAAAGTGGTCTTTACCGAAGAACAGAAAGAGCGATTTTTACTTGATTTTGGTAAATATGTCTTGTTAATTCCATTTGACAAATTTACAGACAAGCTACTTCAGCGATTTAAAGAAGAGGGACTTTCTTTTGTTGCCAAAAAAGTTATGTATGATGATTTTAGCGTTAATAACTTTCGCCGGCTAAAGTGTTGGAAAGAACAAAATACTGACGTTTTTTATTGGAAAGATAAAAGCTTTGCATATCAGAACGAATATAGAATTGTAATATTAAATGAAGGTATTAGAACACCGTTAACTATTAATATTGGTGATCTAAGTCAGTTTACCACTTTAATGTCAACAGAACGACTTTTGAATGGAGAGTACGGCGCAGTAATTAAGAAACACTCAAAATGAAAAGAATTATGAAAGCAGATCATACATCACATAACAACGAGCTAAATGGCTCCGCTACGCTCCGACCCAGCTTGCCTCGTCCCCGGCTGTCACGGTTTTTGCGGTAAGTGGGAGATACAGGGGAAAAAGCCGCACCTGCCGTGCTGGCGCGGGAAGATTGTTTAGTATATATCGGGTAGGCGAAATTTGGCTTGGTAATTCTTTGTGGCAATAAAATCTACTTTGGGGGTGACAGTCTTGGACAGTAGTCTTATATCAGCTTTTATTGGTATTGGTGGAACTGTGCTAGGATTTGCGCTCAGTGAAATTTCTAATGCAATCAAGAGAAAAAGTGATAAAAAAGAAAGGATATTGCTGACAAATTTGAGCCTTAGGCAACAGGCCTATACTAAAGTTTTTGTAGCGCTGTCCAAGTATGAAAGATATCTTTATAACTTTATAGACCATGGTAACGAATTTATAGGACGAAAGGACCCGACGAAGTTTGCCCCATTAGAAGATTTGACAGCTCTAATGAATGAATTTGAATCGGTGGAGATTTGGCTCCATGAAGAGACTATCAAAAGGTTTCATGAATTCTTTGCCAATTCTTCACTTTTACTAAACTTGGCTCTTCATTGTGTTATGCAAGACGAAGTATACAAAATATCAGATGTATCTGAAGCATGTAGAAGTTTTATCAAGGAAATCGAAATACTAAAAGGTCATATTCGCGGTGTAAATGGAATACCCGAATTAGATAATCATAGCAACAATGTACTTAATAAAACTTAAGGAACGGCGCCGAACATTACCTAACATATAGCCGTGTTTCGGCAGTTGAGCATACAAAAACACCGGTAAAGCACCAGCCCTGCCGGTGTTAAAAAATTACTCAATATGCTCAACTGCGGCAACACATGAGTTCTACCAAAATGCCGTAAGAATCCTGTATAAATGGCTAAACCGAAGGAGTCAAAGGCGGAGCTTCAACTGGAAGGAATTTCAAAAACCTTAAAAGATACAAAATACTGAAGCCTCGACTAATGGAGAGCCGCTGCTGCCAGTTAGAACTTAATTAGGTTTTGTCTGATTACGGAAGTGACTATTGTTAATAGGCCCGGTACGGTATTTCCGTAAGCCGGTATCCGAGCTAGGGGCGTTGGGTAACTGGCGTCTCCACCGTAACGACGAAATTTTGATAGTAAAATAAGGAGGTTTTTATAATGAAACTGAACAAGCTTTACATTAAAAATTTTCGCTCTATCAAAGATTCAGGAGAAATTAACGTTTGTTCCTTACATGCATTGGTGGGTGAGAACAATACGGGAAAATCAAATATTTTACTAGCAATTGAAGCTTTCTTATCTGCAGGTTCTGGAGGAGTAACCATAGATTCGTTTAATGATGAATCGTTACCTATTATTATTAAGGGTGAGTTTATTGAACTTACTCCTTCTGAGAAAAAGGTTTGGAAACCATATTTGGTAAACGGTAATTTAATTTTGGAGAAACAATTTAGACTAGAGTCCGATGTTAAAAGTGGCAAGGTCAGCGTCAAAACAGAATATCATGGCTACAAAGCTGAACCAAAAGAATGGTTTTTATCTATCGAAAAGATACATAAGAAATTAGGTGATAGACCTAAATGGTTGGAAATTGTTGAGGGCAACAAATTACCAGATTACTTTCTACAAGATAGAAAATGCAATAAAATTTCATATGCCAAGGGTTTAGAGAGATATATACAAGAAAACGACATTGAGTTTGACGAGCCTGATATAAGTAACACCCAGGCTCTTGGCCTTCAAAGCAACGTGATAGCTTCTTTACCAGCAGTATATATATTAAGAGCCATTACAGATTACAATGACGAGGTAAACCAAAGATCTAGCACTACTACTTTTAGAAAGTTGGTTGGTGATCTCACAGACCGTTTACTAAAGACAGACCCAAGGTATCAGGAAATTCAAGCTGCATTAAATAATATACGCGCTTTACTTAATGAAACTGCTGAAGGAGCGGAAGTTACTCGGCTTGATTCTCTAAATAAAATTGAGGCAGCAATATCTGGAATTTTAAGTCGTTTAATGCCCTCAGTAAAGGGTATAAGATTGCAGGTAGAAACTGATGAAATAAAAGACATATTTTCTCGCGGGATAACCATTTCTGTAGATGATGGGGTTTTAACCGAAGTTGTCTTAAAAGGTCATGGCTTACAACGATGTGTAGTATTTTCCTTACTGCAGGCGCTGATTTTAAATCAAAGAAACCAATTAGTGTCAGATGCTGAGGGTGAGAATGCTGGTTGTGATATAAAATCATTGAGGACTATCCTTTTGTTAATTGAGGAACCTGAACTTTACATACACCCCCAACTACAAAAACTGTTTTTTGATGTTATGAAATCTTTTTCTATAACTGACCAGGTTATTTATACTACCCATTCTCCACTAATGATAGATGCTTATGAATACGAATCGATTTCTATAATTCGAAAAGAAAATGTGAATATTGGAACCAAGGTAAATAATTGTAATAAAGATGCTTTTGATGGAATGATTGATAAAAAAGTATTTCAGGGTTTAACACAGTTGAACCCTAACGTAAATGAACTTTTCTTTGCAAAAAAGGTGATTTTGGTTGAAGGACCAGAAGATAAAATAGCAATTACTGAGACGGCAAAGTATTTAAAAAAGATTGTAACTCGAACAGAAGAGATAGAAATGTCAATAATTGTTGCGGGAGGCAAACAATCTATTCCGTTTTTTCAAAGAGTTTTGAATGCCTTCGGCATTCCGTATGTAGTTCTCCATGACCTTGATATTGAAGACGGCATGGATCCCGATAATAAGGTTAATCAGGAAAAGCAAAATAAGCTAATTTCTGAACTTGCAGGCGAAAATAAAGTAGTCACCTTTCCAATAAGACTAGAAAGTACTCTTAATTTAGCTAAAAGACATTTGAAAGACCAGTTTGAAGCTTATCAGTATTTTATGAATCACGATAACCTTACCGATGAATTAATTGATATTGTTAAGCAGGTAATAGAGTGACGCAAAACCTTACCTAAACCGGCTAATAAACGTCAAGACTTTTTTAAAAAATATTTTTCGCGCATCAAAAGGGCATAACAAGTCAAGTTTACTGGTGGCAGACTTACCAGCTCAAACGTAGTACGAATGCCTTTAAGGGGGGCGACACTTTAGGCGATATAATGCTCCCCTTTGTCAAGACACGAAAAAAATTTTGTAAGTTATCCTCCTTTCCGTGTTTGTGTGTTTAAGCA